>JBHJIV010000196.1:0-52411 GCA_050043105.1 Leptolyngbyaceae cyanobacterium
AACAATTGATCATACAGTTGGGTAGAGGATGACATGCATATCACGCTGATGGTTTGGTATCTTCAGCTTTGCATGTCCTCTGCCCATTTCCTTGTCGACCCTTATGGATTTTGGGTTACAGGATTTGTGTCAGGCAGGCAGCTATAAAGCTCTGTAGCCGCTGGCTTTGTGTTAGCAGCTGCAGAGCTTTTTTTGCATAAAACAGAATTTCTTAGAGATGTCTAGTCATCTCTTTCAACAACAATGACATTGTCGGTCACTTTTTCAAAGGTGTCATCGTGGCTAATAACAAATAGTTGTTTGAATGTCTTGAGTCGAGCAATTGCTTCAGCTAAGCTTTCTCGTCGAGGACGATCCATGTTCGTTGTCGGTTCATCAAAAAAGGCAATATCAATATCTGCCAGCACCTTCAGCAGCGCTAGACGAACCGCTAAAGCAGCACACATTTGTTCTCCCCCCGATAGATTAATAAATCGGCGTGTGTTGCCCCCTTCCTGCACAACAATCTCATAGTCTCGAGTCCATTCAAGCGATACATTTGAACGGTTCAATAATTCTCGAAACAACCGATCAGCTTCCTGAGAGATTCCGTAAACATAGCGCTCAGTAATTCGCGGACCTGCTTCTTTATAAGCTTTGCGCGCAAAATTGATAAAGCGTTTGGTGCGTTCCGTTTGTTTTAGGTCAGCTTGGGTTTGATCACGCTTGGTTTTTACTTTGCGTAAAGTAATCAGCTGATCTGCTAGTTCTGTCTGAAGCTTACGTTGCTGGGGTAAGCTGCCAGCAATGCGATCGCATCGAGATTTAACATCTACATAGCGCTGCTCTATTTGCTGCAGCACAGTGGGGTCAAAATCAGCAGCAAGCATCTGCAGCTCAGTTATAGAGCTTTTTTGATGTTCTTCTAGAGCTGCGATATCTTGATTGACAGCGGCTAGATTAGTGCTGAGTTGTTCTAATGATTGGGCATCTTTTTCATTTTGAATATAGGTTAGATAGCTTGGCTGATATTTTTGCCGGAGCTGCTGCTGTCGTAAAATTTTGTCATCTAGAGTAGCCAACTCTTTTAACTGTTCTGAGAGTTCTGCTAGAGTCGCTTCCAATGACCGGCGATGTGTGCACAAACGTTCATATTCAGATTCACTATTAGCCATACCCTGGAGCTGCTCTTGTAGCACCTGCCGTCGGCTTTTTGGATCCCCCAACAACTCAATGGAATCTGCTAGCTGGCTTAACCGCTTTTCAATTGATTTGCTCTGGGCAAGCTGCTGCTCAAGCTGCGTAATATTTGCTTGCAACTGCGTTTGACGCTTGAGTAGATCAGCCCGTCTCTGCTCAAGCTGTTTTTGATTATCGAGTTGGGCTTTGTCACCATAGGCTTTATTTAACTGTGCTTGACCTGATGCCAGACTACGTTTGAGTTGGTTTGTATCTACCTGTGCCGAGAGATCGCCAAGAATACTCTCTAGAGCTGACAGAGTATTTTGACTTAAGGTTTGGCCAGTTGCGATCGCAGCTTTTAACTGTGCGATAGTATCACTGGATAGCAGCGGTAAACTCTGCTGTAGTTCCTCTAGCGCAACAAGAGCCGTTGCTGCTTGCTGATCATAATCTGCTGTCTGAGAACAGTGACTATCCACTAGCTGTCTCAGCTCTAATTCAAACTGTTGCGCCGCTTCCACACGGCTTAGCTGTTGCTGCCAGCGTTGCTGCTGTTGTTCTAACTCAGGAATCGTCTCTACACTGCCCCGCAGCGAAGCTAATGCCTGTAAATCTCGATCAGTTTTTTGAATCTCCTGCTCCGCAATCGCCAACCGTTCCTTTAGATTTAAACAGCGGAGCTGTAACTTAGCTAACTCTTGTTGTTGCTGAGTAAGTTGGCGTCGTTCTGTAGTCAACGTATCTTGTTGATCACAGTGTGTAGCCAAATTTAAGAGCTGAACTTTAATTTGACTACGCTGCTCTAGCTTTGCCTGAAGCCCAGCAATAGTGACAGCCTGTTGATCAAGACTGCGCTGCTGAGTCTGCTGCTGCTGCAAAAGCTTTTGACGATGGTTATTTTTCTGAGTGAGCGTTTTGAGGGTCGCTTCAGCGTCTAGATAAGAACGATAGGCAGTGACATGAGTGTGGCAAAGCTCGGTAGCCTGCTGCGCTCTCAGTCGTGACTGTTCCATCACCTGTTGGGCCTGCCGCTTTGCCTCCAGCTGCAGTTCCAGCTGCTTTTGCTGCTGCTGCAAAGTCTGTATTTTTGCAGTTTGAGCCGTTAGCAAATCTCGTTGCCCCTGAAGGTGGGTCAACTCCTGCCTTAGGTTCGCAAACTGCTGCTCATCTTCTACAATCTCTTGAGAAATCGTTTCATAGCGAACCTGCAGGTCATCTAAAGAGTGTAGCTGCTCTTCATACTGTTGAAGCTGGGTCTTTAGCAGTTCAACCTGCGCTTCGGCATATCGTCGCAGACTGTTGGAATCTTTATGCACACGGCGATATTCTTCCACCTTTAGCACGGTATCAAAGATGGGTTTACGTTTTTCAGGGCTCAGTAAAAAGTCAGCTGTAAACGTCCCTTGGGGCACACCAATCGTGTTGGCAAACAGCTGACCTAAGTCTGTACCGACAGGAACTCCCAGATGCTGATGCAGCCAAGGTTCTATCTCATCTTTAATACGACTGTAGTTAAGGCGTTCTTCTAACTGGGGGTCAAAAAGGGTATAGCCCCGGCTGGTACAGCGTTCTACCTCATAGGTACGACCATCGTAGCTAGAGACAAAGGCTACCCTCACCTGGGCGCTACCACTGCCATTACGTACTAAGTCTTCTTGTTTATAGTTCCCCCGATGATTAAATAAGACCCAAGCCACCGCTTCTAGAATACTGGTTTTACCTGCACCATTAACGCCACAAATGGCATTAGTGCCTAGTTGAAACTCAAAGTTACGATCGCGATGAGCCTTAAAATTGGTAAGGGTAACCGACAACAAGTACATAACAGCGCCCGACTCTATCCTTAAATTCTGCGCTAGCCCAGTGTACCTGTTAACCCCTTTGTTGAGTAGTCAGACTGAAGCAGAGCCGACAAAATAAGGATAGTAATCAAAGACACAGCCAGTGTAGCCAACTATCTAAAGCTTTTAGAAAATATCTAGATGATTAGAAGCACTAGTCGGCTGTCGTAAAACCGGCAATGCTTGCTGAGCCCAGACCCGCACTTTAGGGTGAGAACTTGTCGCCAGCTGACGACATAGCCTAATGGCTGCAGGCAATTGGCCACTTTCCTTATAGGCTCGTACTAACCAAATATTGGCAGAGTAGTAAAGTTTATCTGGTGGACGTACTTGAGACGCAACATACCTTAAGCCACTGATACCTTCCTGGAACTGACCAATTCTCACTGCATCTATAGCAGCCTCCAGCATCTCCTGTGACATATGATTTTTATCCTAACAAATGTATAGTTTTTATTGTATTTAGTTGTTGAGAAGCCCCTGACCACAGTCTCCTCGCACAATCAAAGCTATTTCCTTAGAAAAGTTGTTGCGTGTTTTTGTTCCATGCAACAAGAAATTGAGTTATATTGCCGGACCATAACACAAGCGGCGGCGCACTACGCATCAGAGAACTAATGCTAATATCAAGCGTTTTTCACAGCTCTGATTATAGCGCAACGAACTTACAGTATGAGTTTTTTGAGTTTATATAGAATAATCTTAAAAGACATAAAAACGGTAGAAATGCTTATCTGCAAGGTATCAATTTAACTGAGCAACCTAATTTTTTACTAAGAATACATAGATTTTTCAATATTTTCTTCAAAGCTGACTGTATTAATAATTCATCATCTCTCATTATTTCCCAGCACTATCCACATATCAGAAGCAATAGCCTCTTAGTTTACGCAGTATTTTTATGTTAAAAACTATGCGAAAGACGTCGGTAGAACTCCTATCCTACAGAACCTACATCGGTCATCATCGTGTTATTTTAACGAGCGTCTACGTAATCACACCAAATAATTTTCATCAAAAATACGCTAATTGGCTCATACAAATCAAAGAACTTTGATTAGCTGCTGAGTTTTATTTTCTTTAGACAAAGCCAACACGAAAACCACGTAATTAAATCAACAACTATCATTGATGCTTTAAGTAAACTCACTACTCAGGCCAAGCAATCAATTAATTTTATTTGATTGATCAGTCAAATTTGTACGAGTTTTTATGGATAGATAGTTAGCATCGACATATTAAGCTTCTTTGATAGTAGCTACACGAGGGTTTAACCCCCTCTGGCATATCCGCAAAAACTTCTAGTATGTTGAGTATGAAAACAGCTTTGGCTGTTCTGAATAGAGGGATAAACAAGACAAGACTAAAATTTATTTTTGTTGATATTACTGCATCCCTGCTGGGAGCAGTTAGCTATCTCTTCTATATAGCTCTCTAGAGCGCCCCTTAAATACTCTACATACACCTTGGCAGCTGGATACTTCTGCAATTCAGAAGAGTCACAATGCCTTTCACATGCCTTTCAGAACGTATTAGCTATGTCACGGGATGCACTTGTCGTTGGAATTAATCAGTATAGTAATTTGCCCAGGCTCACAGCCGCATCTAAAGACGCCGAAGGAGTAGCAAATTTGCTAGAGACCTACGGCAATTTCCGTGTGCGTAGACTTCCTGAAACCATCCAAAATCAACGTCCTCAGGTAGCCTCTCAAACATTAGTATCCGCCCAACAATTAGAAACTTGCCTAGTACGGCTTCTAATGCCTAAGGGTGATCATATTCCTGAAGCAGCTTTTTTTTACTTTTCTGGTCATGGTCTACAGCGCGAGATTGGTATACGAGAGGGATACCTAGCCGCCAGTGACACTCAACCACAGACATCCAACAGTGGATTGTCGTTATCTTGGTTGCGTCGTCTAATCAAGTCTAGTCCGGTACGACAAATCATCGTTATCTTGGACTGTTGCCACAGTGGTGAATTTCTCTCCCTCAAAGATGAGGCATGGCAAGGGGGTGACGGACAAAGTTATCTATTTGTAGCCGCATCCCGTGAATACGAAGAAGCCTATGAATCTCTCGATAGCGACTACAGTGTCCTCACTCAGGCAATGATTACCGGATTACTACCGCAACAATCTAGTAGTGGCCGAGTCGCCAGCACTGATCTCGTCGCCTCAATTACCAATCAGTTAAGTAGCGAGCTTCAACAACCACTCTTTGAGCAAGGTGGCAGCGAAATTGTTATCACTCAACAATCAGAGTACTCACTACCCAAATCAGAAAGCATTTCCATTATCTCTCGCATCAAACAATATAGCTTTAACTTTTGCCCCTATCGTGGACCACAGCCTTTTGAGGCAAAACATGCCGATTACTATTTTGGCCGTGAAAGTTTAATTCAGAAAGTCCTCCAAACATTACAGAACAGCAACCTATGTGCACTGATAGGAGCCTCAGGGAGTGGAAAAACATCCTTGTTACAGGCGGGTATAATCCCACGCTTATCTGAAGGTAACGACATTTTAGGAAGTGAACATTGGGTAGTTCGGTATGTAACACTGGGAAAACAGCCGCTAAAAACTCTAGCAGCCGCTTTTACCATAGCTCAACAAGAGGAGGTGGATACGGCAAATCAGCTCTGTCAGGCTGAAGTTTTACTACGCAATGAGTCTACTGGTCTAGCTAACTTGGTAGCTGCAGCTCTGCTTAAACAACCTGCTGCAAAGAAATTTTGGCTCATTATTGACCAGTTTGAAGATCTGCTGATCTCAACATCTGAACCTCAGGTCCAAACTGAGCGATGTCAAGTGATTGATGCCTTAATCACAGCATTATGCGATCCTTCTAGCTCTCTAGGCATTATTGTCAGTCTTCGCTCAGACACGCTTGACGCGCTAACGTCCTATGGTGAGATGTTTTCCTTATTAGAAAACAATCGAGTTGTGATCCCACCTATGAACTATCAAGCGATTCGAGATGTAATAGAAAAACCTGCAGAAAAAATAGGTCTCAAGCTAGATCCTTATCTAGTTCATAATCTCACCCTAGACCTGACGGGTGCACCTGGTGAATTAGCACTATTGCAAAGCGCACTCTATGAGCTTTGGCAACATCGAAGTGTAGCCTCGTATAGCAAAGGAGGTCCTTGCCTTTTGTTAGACAGCTACATAAAGTTAGGAGGGCTTTCTCAAATGTTAGCTAATCGGGCAACCACTGTTTATGAGTCTCTAACATCAGATGAACAGACTGCTGCCCAGAGAATCTTTATAGCGCTCTGTGATTTAGGTGAAGGGCGTTTCGATCAATGCCGCTCCACACGGAAGGCTGAATTAATCAATCAACGATTTCCTAGTGATTTAATCGAGCGCACCTTGCAGAAGTTAGTATCTGCTCGACTACTGGTATCCGACAAGCCAGAACTCGCTCAGCAAATAAAGGGACAGATTAGTAATGCGGCTGGGGATACTCACACACAATCAGAGCTTGCACGTGTTGCTCGGTGGCCTGTCATGGATGCAGGCTCTGAGGAAACGATTGAACTCGCTCATAAGTCCTTGGTCCTCGATTGGTCTTTACTACGTCAGTGGTTACAAACTCAACGTTCGTCGCTAAGACAGCAACGAGATATTGAACAACGTGCTTGGATATGGCATCAACAAGGAGAATCTAAAAACTCAGATTATTTGTTAAAACAACAGTACCTAAATGACATCAGGCCGTTTTTGTTACAACACTCCCAAGACCTCTCTTACTTAGCTCAAAGGTTTATTGATCTGAGTGGACGCGTTGTAACCTATCAACGATGGCGAACACGGGGGGTAGCCGTCCTATTACCATTCGCGGTTATGGCGGGAATGACGGTATCGTTAGTGCATAATCAATTCAACCACTGGTCTACAGGTAGAGCCCCCATCATCAAGCGCCTTGCACCCAAGCAACCTTCTCAAGAGCCCACATCAATGCTTTGGGTAGAGCCTCTACTGCCAGCAGAATGGGGAATGTTAGGAGCAGAGCGTCTGGCGTCTGCTTCCCAAATTTTGGCGTTTAAGCGCAAACATCTTCTGTCAAACCTCAATCAAGTATCGGCTACCCAATTGGTCAATCTAATGAAACCTAGCGTTATCATGGCAAACTCAATGTCATTACCGGATAGTTCAAATTCTCTAACGAAGGATAAGGAAGGCTGGTGAGCTTTAGAACTCTAGTTGATAAGCTCCACCGACCCAGAAAACAAGGTCTACCAAACATTAGGATGTAGGAGTTGTCGATGATGGGACATCAATTTAGGGGTATGGTCAAACGACATATTGACTATTGGCTGCTGGCTGCTTTGTCATTTATGCTGGGAGCCATTGTTATTCCCAGCATGTAATTGCTCTATGGGGCAGCATTTTTATGGCTAGCATTGTTAAAAAAATTCAGCTACTACAACTACTGCGATGTGTGGCTCTTGGCTTACTAATTAGTAGTCTCTGGTGTTTAAGCCCTGCTATAGCGATAGCAGAAACCGCAAAAGCGACGTTTGCGGGGGGTTGCTTCTGGTGCATGGAGCATCCCTTTGATGAGCTCCAGGGTGTAGCAGACACCACATCAGGCTATATGGGTGGTACCGTTGAGTCGCCTAGCTACCGTCAGGTATCGTCAGGAACGACAGGCCATGCAGAGGTTGTGCAAGTTGAGTATGATCCTGAGACGGTTAGCTATGAAACACTACTCGATACGTTTTGGCACAATGTAGACCCCGTCGATACACAAGGGCAATTTTGCGACAAGGGCAGTCAGTATCGATCGATCGTTTTTTATCATGATGAAACACAGCGCCAGCTTGCTGAAAGTTCCAAGCAGACCGTTAATCAGCTTTTAAACCAGTCAATTGCAACTGAGGTTGTGCCAGCAGACACATTCTATCCGGCGGAGGATTATCACCAGAATTATTATCAGACCCACCCGGCTCGCTATCGGTTATATCGCTTTGGCTGTGGTCGCGACCAGCGATTAGCAGAGGTTTGGGGCGACTTGTCTGAGTAGCACCTAAATTCGCATACCAAGTCTGACGCTCAGCGATATCCATCTGCGCAACGGATAAAAAACTGACTAAGGTACTAAAGTAAAGGGTAGATGTAATCAACCAATTGCCCATGAGTGCTGTACAGCTTTCTGCCCGCGATTTGATGCGTGCTGCCTATGAACACCGCTACACCTGGGATAGCAGTTTTCCTGGGTACACCACAGACGTTGAGTTCAAGCATGGTGATAAGACCTACACTGGCAAAGCTCGTGTCAATCCTGATCTTTCGGCTGAGGTATTTGATATTGACGATGAGGCCGCATTAAAAATGGTCAAAGGGCAGCTGTGGGAAGTTGCCATTCACCGAGTGCGCCGTGAGTTTGAAGATACCCATGGTAAAAACACCTTTGCTCTGGGTGAGACTGATGATAGAGGTGCTGTAGAAATCATAGTTGAAGGCAAATCCACAGGTGATAAGTACAAAGTACTAAATAATGAAGTTGTCTTAGTACACCGTCATATCCATGGTGTCATAGTGACTATCAACACGTTTAGCAGCCATGACACAGGGTCTGGCTATCTGTCTCATACGTACGACTCGGTGTACCACGACCCAAAAACTGGAGAACAGAAAAAGGGTCGTAGTGAGTTTACTGATGAGTATGACAAGATAGGCGACTACTTTGTCTTGTCACGCCGTGAGATCGCATCTAATGATGAAGGCGATCTGGAATTCAATTTCTCTAACATTCAAATGCTAGAGGCCGCCTAACAACTGTTAGAAGCCGCCTAACAGTCAGGTCAGTCTGCTCAATTGAGCGGGCATCGTCTACGCAGATTTTCTGTCACCGTGCCGACATTCGCCTCAGAATCTAACTGAAGCGTACGAATGTCGGCTCTTATTTGTGTACTTGGTTGAGGATTACTGGCAATTAGCTCTGCGGCTTGATAGCGGTAATCCGAGGCCCGTTGATATGCTTCTACCAGCGCAAACTGAAGCGTCTGTAGACGGCGATTTGAGATCTGTAATCCATCAATCATCTGAGAAACGTCATAGTAAATGCGACCAACTTGGCGCTCAGTTCCCTGGTTATATCCAGAACCACCAAGATTGATTTCATTGATTTCTTGAATACTTGAATTGCCCTCAGCAAGAGCAGCATTAATCAATACACAATCCTCCCGAGGAGTGCATCCAGTTAAAATTAGACCCGAAATAGCACCCAACGCTAAAATCTTGCGACCCAGGGCACGGGAACAGAAAAAGTTGAACATATAAAATTTAGACATCATTGACTTTGCCGCATCTAGAACCTGGTTGCTTCTGAGTAATGCGGGTTATCGGCACGTTTCAATACCGGTGCTAGGCAGCAACGTTACCGCTTCATAGTTTTACAGATTATTAGGGTTACCCCAGGAAATCTGGAATTCAAACACGCTGGAGGAAATTACATTGAACATTGGGTTTCTCGGTACAGGACTGATGGGAGCACCCATGGCACGTCGGCTGCAGTTGGCTGGGCATCAGGTATACGCTTGGAATCGCACCGCTGATAAGCTCAATCCACTGCTCGTAGATGGGGTAAAACGTGCAGAGTCTGCAGTTGATGCGATCGCAACGTCTCAGCTGATTATTCTTATGCTGACCGATGCAGCCGCCATTGAATTCACTCTGCTTAGTCCAGCCGCCGCTGCCCAGCTCACTGATCGCACCGTGTTACAGATGGGGACAATTGCGCCTCAAGAGAGTAAAGCCATCGCCAAAGCTGTGCAAGCGGCTGGTGGCGATTATCTAGAAGCACCCGTACTCGGCAGTATTCCTGAAGCCAAAGCAGGCAATTTAATTGTTATGGCAGGAGCCACACCCAGTCAGTTTGAGCAATGGAAACCTGTTTTGGAGTGTTTTGGCCCGGAACCGCAGCTGGTGGGGCCAGTAGGTGCGGGTAGTGGTGTCAAGCTAGCCATGAATCAGCTGATTGGGACTCTAACTACGGCTTTTGCCATGAGTTTAGGATTGGTGCAACAAGAATCAATCGATGTCGATAAATTCATGGCGATTGTGCGGCAAAGTGCTCTCTATGCACCTACGTTTGATAAAAAATTAAGCCGTATGTGCGATCGCAACTTTGCTAATCCCAATTTTCCTGCCAAGCATCTGCTCAAAGACATGAACCTATTTGTACAGTCTGCCGAAACCTTTGACGCCAGAGTTGCCCAGAGCGTTGCCCACATTGTGCAACAAGCTGTCGAAAACGGATTAGCAGACCAGGATTATTCGGCGGTATTTGCAGCAGTAAATGAGTAATAGTGGGGTTTAAATTTTGAGTGGCTAACCTCACTCAAAATTTAAACCCAATAACTCAAAATTACGCCGTCAGCGCCTTCGCCTTAACCGGCTCAGTTAGTGCTCCAAAGCGACGGTCTCGACTTTGAAACGCCAGCAATGCCTGATGAAACTGATGGCGATCAAACTGTGGCCAAAAAACATCGGTAAAGTACATCTCGGCATAGGCCATTTGCCAGAGCAAAAAGTTGCTCAACCGCTGCTCACCACTGGTGCGGATTAACAGGTCTGGGTCGCTACTGCCAGATGTATAAAGATGTCGTTCTAAGAGTTCTTCAGTAATGGCATCAGCAGAAAGCTCACCGCGTTCGACCCGTTCTGCTACCGATCTGCAGGCTTGGGTAATTTCGTGACGACTGCCATAGTTAATGGCAACATTAAACTCAATAGCATCGTTATGTTGAGTTTGCTCAACAGAGCGCTCCATTTCTCGACGGAGAGATGTGTGCAAACCTGAGAGATCTCCAATAAAGCGAATACGCACCCCTTCACGATGCATTTCTGATAGCTCTTTACGCAACAATCGCTCAAACAGCACCATCAGAAAATCAACTTCCTCGTGGGGACGTCGCCAATTTTCAGTCGAAAATGCATAGGCTGTTAAGGCCCCAATTCCCCAATCTTTACAGCAGCGGAGCAAATCTTTTAAGACGTTAGCCCCTCGCCGATGCCCTTCAATACGAGGTAGACCTTGGCTCTGAGCCCAGCGCCCATTGCCATCCATAATTAAAGCAACGTGGTTGGGTAACCCACGAGGATCGAGGTCAGACGGTAGAGTTTGCAGAGTTTGGGTCGTCATAGTTGCAGATACGTAGTGCTCCAAATATGCATTAAATGTGAATAAACCTGTCTACGCTGTTACGTAGCCGATAGGGACAAGTTCAACGAGAAATTAAAATATTAGCCCTCACGGGCCTGTGGGACTTTAATGTACCCCCCCTACACAGTCCATCAAGAGCTATGACATGCATCAAGGATGCCCTAAATCATTGGATTTTAGACGCCATCATTGTCTGTGGAAAATGCAGGGCATACATTTAAGTTCCCTTGATAAGGAACTTAAAAAAGACAGGTCAGACCAGTGTACCCCCTTGCTTGTTTACACCCTATAGTGTTCTTTGTCTGAGATTGTAGGTAAAGGTGCGAATTTAAAGGTCTGGAAAAGTCGGAATATCCTATGCGTAATGCCTGAAAGGATGGCGGTAGGCTATCAATGAGGAAAACCATTGACCATGGCCGATGGGTGTAGATAGTGCGATCGAACTTACTGACTCTCTGCTCTATGAAAAAACAGGGCAACATCTCAGTGATCTGCAATGCTGTATCTTGCAGCAGGTGTGGGGAGGTAAAACCTATCGTGCGATCGCAACCATCGCTGGCTATAGCGAAGGTCACGTTAAGGATGTAGCATCTCAGCTATGGCGGCTGCTATCCGATGTACTTGGAGAGCGTATCACCAAAGGGAACTATCGTTCACGGTTGGTCTATTGGTTAAAGCGTGCCAAACGTAAGATGGTGCATGTAGCTGAGGAAGCATGGCCTCGTGTCAGCCCATCCAGCCAACCTAGCCCAAAAATCAAGACCGAGGTCACAAATCCGCATTTTATCGGTCGCGATGACGCCATCAAAGCCTTAAACACACTGAGCAGCCAGGGTCACAAAATTATTGTTATTCAAGGTGAAGGCGGACTGGGCAAAACTACACTGGCTCAGCACTATCTTCGTCAGGCAACCTTTGCTTTAGTGTTGGAATGGCGCATTGCGCAAGAAACGTCAAGCCTCACGGCTGTCAAAAATATTCTTGACGAGTGGCTACGTCAAGACTTCAATGATGAACCAGGTCAGGATTTAAGTATTAGCCTCAGTCGCCTAAAGCGTCATCTCAAGCAAAAATACGTTGGCATTCTCATCGATAATCTTGAGCCCGCATTAGATGGCAATGGACAATTTGTTGCGGAAGCTCGCTGTTACACAGAGCTACTCAAGCTATTGGCTGACTTTTCAATTAGCGCAACCACCCTAATCACCAGTCGTGATCGGCTCTGTGAACCTGGCATTAGGGCCTATCACTACCGTTTATCTAGACTAACACTCACAGATTGGCAACAGTGTTTTAGCTATCATCAGCTGCAGTTTTCTCACACTGAGGAGACTTTGCAATATCTACACCGTGCCTATGGTGGCAATGCTAAGGCAATGGAGATTTTATGTAGCACGGTACAAACTGACTTTAACAGTGATTTAGAAGCCTACTGGCAAACCTATGGCGCAGACCCTTTAGCCGAAATTGACTTAAAAAATCTGGTTATCAGCCAGATTGACCGTTTGCAATGCCTAGATCCAGAAGCTTACCAGCTGCTTTGTCGTCTCAGCTGTTATCGATACCAGACTATCGCAACACTTTCATTATCTGCCATTCTAGCTCAATGTAACGATGCTGAAGGTCACCGAGCTATTGCCTCTTTGCGCAATCGCTCTTTAATTGAAGTCGAGAATAGTCAATATTGGCTTCATCCTGTGATTCGTGCTGTCACGATTGAAAGACTCCGACAGAGCAACCTGTGGTACGAAGCCAATTGGGTTGCAGCCGACTACTGGACTAGTAGCGTAAAACTCCTAACAAACTTGTTAGATGCACAACAAGCCCTAGAGGCCTACTATCACTACGTTGCTATCGATGAATATCAAGCGGCAGCACAGGTGTTGCTTAAAAGCCGTCATAACCAGTGGCAACAGTTTTTACCCCTAGCGAGTAGCCTTTACCGCATGGGATTCTTACATCCTGTGAGTACACTCATTACCAAAGTGTTGACTCATCTAGAGGCGGTATCTGAACCCTTATCTCAGGTTAGCGAGCTGCGCAACATTCTTGGTGATATTTACTGGATTACAGGAGAGATTCGTCAAGCTATTGAGTGTCAGCAGGGTGCGATCGCAATTACCCAACAACGCTTGACCGCTATTGACAAAGCAGACAATCCCAACCATTACTATCTGCAAATGTTAAACATTGACTCACGGTTAAGTCTGGGCTTATATGCTATGGATTTATGGGAACTAGACCAGGCAAAAACGGCCTTTAATACCGTCATTGAACTGGGGCAAAACACACCCCATCAAGCCTGGGCAGAAAAAGCGACTGTTGCCCTAGCCCTGACCCATGCTTGTCAGAATCAAACAGAACAGGCACAAATCATAGCCAGCAAATGTCTCCATAAATTTACTCAGCAGAGCCAACAGTCCGGTAGACTCGCCTACTTTATTCAGCTCCTGGGGCAAACTTATGAACAGCTGGGCAATATCGAGCAAGCTGAAGCGCTATATCAGCAGGCACTCTACTTTGCTGAAGCGAGCCACTATCTGCAGGTTAAAGCAAAATCCTTGACTGGTCTGGCTAACATCGCTCGCCAACGCCAACAAATGGCAGTAGCCCTTAACTATCACGCCCAGTCTATCGACCTTTTCAACAGTATTGAAGCAAAGTGTGATCTCGCCAATGCCTACGTTGAACTAGGGCATAGCCATATGTATCTTAAGCAGCTCCCTATGGCTCACCATCACTGGAACCAAGCGTTATCCCTATACGCAGATATTCATGCCCATAAGCAAGTCAGCAGGGTAAAAACTCTATTAGACAACGCTAGCTAGAGAATAGGTAAGGTCCTCTAAATATCTACTATCCGCAACTTCATACTCTTTGGTATAAGAATCTATCACTGGTGAGTTTCACACGTAGATCACACTGAACACGGATTTCTTCACAAGTGATTTATCTAACGATTGGAGTTAATAACTATCCTATAGAAGTGCTAAACAAGCACCTCAGCAATCTTCCCTGAGACAGAAGGTGGCTGCCAGTACGATCGGTCTCTTTGATTCTGAAAGCCAATGATTAGACTGTGCGGTGCAAACCGACAGTCTTTTTTTTGACAACACTCTCACCAAACTATTCCTATCAAATCCTAGTGGGCTATCTCGAGGTAGCTGCCCTTACGAGAGGCTATACCTGTTGCTGGTCTTGCAAGCCCAAAAGAGACCAATCAAGGTTACTTCAATATGTTCCAAGCACCGCACCTGATTCTCGAATTACTTGAGCAGACAGAGCATAGGCACCATGTTCTTGAAATAACCATTGATGAAACTCGCTTACGGTGGAGATCTTGTTTGTAGTCTTAAGCAGTGTTTCTAAACTTTTAGCTTCTTTTTGCCGTCTTGCGATTAGCATTACCTCGCCAATACCTACATCACTCACCGCATCAAAGGAGATTTCACAGTCTTGGGGCAATCCCTCTAGATGATAAATCCATTCAAAGATGGCACGTGTTCTCGACATGTGAAACTCAGACGTGACTACCAAGAGCCGTTTGATGTTCAAAGGTTCAACATGAATCATTCGTGAGAAAAAAACATTGCCGATCGTGTCATAAGAGCTTGTTTCCACCAAAATCTTTTGGGGCTCTATCCCCCTTTTAACTAAATAGTTGGCGGCTGCCACAGATTCAAAAATTGGATATCCGTCAGTATCTAATGGAGGGGGTTTATGGGTAGTCCCAGCGCTCAAAGTTATTAGATAAGCATCCTGGCGTTTTTCAATGGCACGCTCTAGCCGACGTTGAATCCATGAAGGTAATCCTCCATCTGCACGAACGCCTCCTCCTGGAATCAGAATTGCATCGTAGGCATCCATCACTCCAGCTCTTCAGAAGCATATTTAATGTCTACCCTAATTGATTTTGTCAGCTACCTTTGGCTGTTTAGCACGGCAACTAATGAGTTAAGAACATGCTAATGCTATCCAACAGCCGTGTTAGCAAATTGCTCAACCGCGGCAAACCCCAACCCCTTGCGGATAACGACCGGCTCATCCTCAGTCATATCCAGAATCGTAGAGGCTAAATAGCTCGGGTCGGCTTCACTATCAATAATCAGATCTACCTGCTTTTCCAATGCATCAAATAACTCATAGCGCGAGAAGTAGGTTTCATCCATATCTCCCACATGGGCTGATGTGGAAATAATCGGATTACCGAGGCTGTGCAGCAGTGCCTGGCAAACCGAAGAGTCTGGCACCCGAATCCCTGTCGTTTTACGTTTTGGATTCATCACCAGCTTAGGCACCAGTTTAGTAGCAGGCAAAATAAAGGTATAGGGCCCTGGAATCAGATGACGCATTGTGCGATAAGCAGGCTCGCTCACATAGGCATACTGCGCAATATTTGACAGCGAGGAACACAGAAATGTCAGAGGTTTATCATTAGACAATTTCTTGAGCTGTCGGACTCGCTGAATCGCGCTTTTTGATTGCAAATCACAGCCGATGGCATACACCGTATCGGTAGAGTAAAGCATGATTGCGCCACTCTGTAGCTGTTTTCGAATTTTCTCAACCTTAAAAGATTGGGGCGACTCTGGATGCAGGGTATAAAAGGTAGCCATGGGTCCAGCCCTCACTCGTTACTTGGGACTGCAAAAAATATCTTAACGAGTGTTACCGTATTTTTACGAAAACGGCTAATTCTCTTAACACAAGTCCTATGGCGAACTCCGGCTATGAAACAGGTGTACCAATCCATCAGCAGACGTTTTCCTTAGACCACATAGCGTTCACTAGGCTACTTGCCGACACCGAAAATCTACTGACCATTCAAGATCTTGACGGTGTGTGTATGGGGTTAGTGAAAGACCCACTAAATCGGGAAATTGAACAGACATATGTAGAGGCTGTAACTGCATACAACGGCCATTTTTTTGTATTAACCAATGGCGAACATATTGGCAAACGCGGAATTAACAAAATTATTGAAAAAGCCTTGGGGCAGGCTGTAGAAAATTTATATCTGCCAGGGCTAGCCGCCGGAGGCGTACAGTGGCAAAACCGCTGTGGTCAGTTGACCCATCCAGGTGTCAGTGACAATGAACTAGCGTTTCTTAAATCTGTCCCCCATCGAGTAGAAACTACTCTGCATGAGTTTCTACATAACGTTGACCATGGTTTATCGTCTGAGCAGCTGAACCACTGCATTAGTGCATCTGTGTTAGACTATGTTGCATCCCCCACTGCTAATCTCATTACGTTTTACGAAATACTAGAGAATCCGACTCTTTATCAACAGATCCAAGCACAGATGAAAGCGCTGATGGAGCAGCTATTAGCAGAAGCTGCAGAGAAAGGACTAAGCGACTCATTTTTTGTGCACTATGCCCCAAATTTAGGTCGTGATGACAATGGCGATGAAGTCGTGTGGTGGGCTGATACAACCACATCTGGCACAACAGATTTTCAGTTTATGCTGCAGGGAGCTGTCAAAGAGGCTGGGGTTCTGGCTCTACTCAACCGTTACTACTTTAAGAAAACGGGGGTACACCCGTTGGGGATTGGGTTTAACGCCCGACAAGCACCTAAAACCATGGAGGATATGCTGGCGTTAGTGAAGCAGGACTTTGACCCAGCTCATATGCCATTGATTATTGGTGTGGGAGATACTGTCACCAGTCAGGCTGTTGCCACAGATAATGGGCTGACGTTTAAGCGGGGGGGGAGCGATCGCAACTTTCTTCAGCTGATTCAAAATATTGGCCAGGCGTTCAATAGCGGCAATATTGTCGCCTATGTTGACAGCAGCGGTGGCGAACTCAAAAACCGACGTCCCATTCAGTTAGAGACTCAAGACGGCGTCTCAAAAGTCACTCAAGGTCCTGGCGATCCACGCGATAGTAGCGATCCACTCAAGCTGAATGTGGTCTTCCCCGGTGGTCATCGGCAATATTGCGAGGCATTCCAAGCTGGGGCCATCGCGCGTCGTCGACCGTAAGTGGTGGCCTTGATTGAAACTAAAACCCAGTGTCGTGTCGTCATACTCCGATTGGCGACATGATAGGCGGTCAGCCATAGATCATATTAGTTGCCCAACAGAAAATCAAACCAAAAAATAGAGTAAAGACGTTACATAAAAGACGTCTACACTATTTTCCAAATTGACAAAGATATTCAATCAAAGACTTATATCAACGGTTGTAAACTTGGGTAAAGTCGGGTGAGTTCATCATATGTCTAGTGCTACATTAACCCTATAGAAACAACTGAATATTAGTCAGGCAAATCACTTTATTCCTGACACTTAAAAACCAAAACCTATTTCAGGTTTAGCTGCATGTCAAAGAAGGGCTTTAGCTGTTTCAAGTAATTGGAAAAAGCTGCCAAATCTCAATCGATATAAGGCAAGTAGCAAATTTGAACCGTAAACCTTAGTGAGATTTTCCTATCTATTTCTCCAAACAAGTTAACAGTAGACTAGCGATTGTTTTTGAGTTTTGCCAAATTAAAAAGGGATCAGTTAGAAATAGCTGGTCCCTATTTTAATGAAAATTTTTATTTGTATAAATTTGTATAAATCTGATTTAAGCCAATAACATAAGTCCCTAATGGTGGATTGGCTAGCATTAGTAATCGGTAATACACGATGGCATTGGGCCTGGTTTCAGAAAAGTGCCCTCAAACAGGTTTGGCACACTAGCCATCTCATAAATCACTCCATCTCAGACAGATCATTGCGCTCAATGTGGGCAGAGCAGGCACCCCCTCAGATTCTGCATCTACCGGTTGAATCCATGAAAATTTGGGCTATTTCAGTGGTCCCTAGCCAAACGCAGTGTCTGAACCATTTGACTACGATTCAATGGATCGAGCGCTTCCCCCTTAGAAATGTGTATTCCACCATGGGGCTAGATCGAGTCACAACACTGTGGGGAGCCGGTCAGCATTACAATTGGCCAGTGTTGGTCATTGACGCGGGCACCGCACTCACCTTTACGGCTGGCAACGCAGGTGCTTTCGCTGGAGGCGCTATTTCACTGGGAATGCGATCTCATTTAGCAGCACTCCATCACTCCACTGCCGCACTCCCCTCAATTGAACCGCCAGCAGATTTACCGTATCGCTGGGCTGACAATACGGCTAGTGCTATCCAAAGTGGTGTCATTTATACGATGCTGGCTAGCATTCAACAGTTTATCCACAGCTGGCAGCAGCAGTATCCAAGAACAACGATTTTGTTTACAGGCGGCGACGGTCAGTATCTGTATCGGCTGTATCAGATACAACATCAGATACAACAAAACCAGGTTCCGATAAACAGAACCTGGTTTGATCCAAATCTTATGTTTTGGGGAATCGCCGCTTATCGCAGTGAGGAAACCCGAGAACTATAGGCCGTTGTATCTGTACCAGCCGTAGCGGATGGAATTGCTGACTCACTGTCCATTGCCCGAAGTCGTTCTACTCGATCTCTAGGATTGGGGTGAGTACTAAACAGAGCCGGTGGGCTGCTGCCACTATCTAGCTTCTGCATCAAAGTAGCCATGCCGGTTTGGTCATACCCAGCTTCACCCATGGTCACAAAGCCATGTTCGTCAGCCACTAGCTCATCTTTACGGCTGTTGGGCAGATGTAAGGCAACGTCTACAGCGATCGCAGCCATCTGATTTCGACTTAACCCAAAGGCACCAGCCACTCCCTGGGCAATAGCCACATCCCGCATTTGGTCAAGCGCATGTTTCTCGGCAATGTGCCCTACCTCATGCCCCAATACACCAGCGACCTCTGCCTCATTGTCGGCTGCCGCAAGTAACCCGGTAGTGACATAGACATATCCGCCCATAGTGGCAAAGGCGTTGATGCCGTCGTCTTCAACTACCTGGAACACGTAGGGGATATCTGGACGATCGCTATGGGAGATAAGACTTTGACCAATGCCATCCACGTAGGCTGTCAGCACATCGTCACGATGGAGTCTAAATGACTGAGAGAGTAGCTGCTGGTTGACCTGTCCACCTAAGCTAATTTCCTGCTCATCAGACATATTCGTAATCTGAAACACTTGAATGGTCGGCAAAATGATGTCAAGCAGACCGGCAGTAGCAGGTCTAGGTATCAAAATGCCTAAACTCAGCGTCATCAGAAAGGCCATAGTGCCGTAGGCCAAGCGGCGTTGCCAGCAATTGCCCCAGCTAAAAATTCCATTAGACATGGTCAGCGTACTGTGTCGGAACGATAAATAAAGCGAAGACGGATAAGGCTAACTCTGCTGTTTTTTTAGCAATGATGGTTCAAACAATATCCGTAACTTGACCATAGCGAGAGCCTTAGAGGCTTTTCCCATGGGCTGTGACAGTTAATCGATTGTGATTTTACGAACTAGGGTCAATGTAACAAGTCAAGCTATGAGGCAGCATTGGTCAAATAGCGGATGCAGGCGCGCTGCAAACAACATTGCAGGACCGGCAGATTCAAAGGCTTTTGTCCACCCAATTTGACCACCCCATGATTAAATACTAACGATTGCATTCCCCGTTCAATAGAGGGGCTTTGTATATCTGTTACATTATCGCTTGAGCTGATGGGCACATCTTCAAGCACATCAGCTTAAATCGCTAGAAAATTTCGGAGTGCCAAAAGCTATGGCTATTTTGGATTCTAAGGGACGTTTATTTGGCAAAATTAGCCTGCTCGATATTGGCGCAGGGCTGATTATCCTGATGGTGGCAGTCGCAGTCTTTTTCTACCCTGGAACCTCCGGTTCAGTTGCTCAAGTAGGTGCAGTTACTCAGGATGTCGAAGTTGACGTTATGGTGCGTGGCCTAACCGTGCTCAATCCTGAACAGTTTTTGGCTGACCTGAAAACTGAAGGGAGTACTGACATAATCATTCGCAATCAGCCCTACGGTCAGGTTACCGTCACAGATGTTCAACCTCTACCTCGCAGCACAGCTGTTGCTCAACCCGATGGTTCGGTCGAGTCATTTCCCGATCCTCGTCCTGAGCTAGGTTACACGGCTGATATGTTAATTACCTTGGCCGGTCCTGCCCAAATTACTGACGATGGCCCTGTCTTTGGTAACAGCAAAGTCAAAATCGGCACCCCGATTGAACTAGAAGGCAAAACTTACACATTTAAGACCAGTACCGTTGCAGTACGTATTCCTGAGTAGAGTCCATCTACAAGACTTCAAAATGTGATTTAAATCACATTTAATACTCAGCCAGCTATCATCGATTTTTCTAAGGGTTCTCACTTTTCTATCAGAAGACGTTCAGCTCCGTTTTCCAATATTGAAGGTAAGAAAGCATAAAACCTTCTTAATCATTGGAGGACACACAATGAAACGCTTCGTAATTTCTGGCTTATCCGTTCTGCTAGCAGCAGCTGCAATTGCCCCTGCTGTAGAAGCCAAGACTCCCAACAGTAACTCATTAGTCAATACAACTCTTCAGCAGCGTCGTTTAGAAGCTCTAGATCTACGCACTAAGAGCAGTGATTCACTAATCGATACAACCATTCAGCAACGTCGTTTAGATGAACTCAACTTACGCTCCAAGAGCAGCAGTTCATTAGTTGACACGACTATCCAGCAATATCGCCTTGATGCGTTGGATACGCGCGACAAGTCGTGAGCACAATGGCTATCGCTAACTCAACTGCACCTCTAAAGGAGGAATGTAGTTAATCAAACAGATATCGGGTCACGTAGGTGACCCTTTTTTATGGTTATTTCCCCGATTCTTAGGCTGAAACATTGAGCCCTGGTCAAAAGAATCGCTATGATTAAGATAGTTGACATTTCTTAAAGGTTTTTGTCATACATGACTGCAACTGCCGACTCGCAGGGTTTTAAGCGATTTCTAGAAAAACGTGTTTTATTGGGTCGGCCCCTTACCACAGAGTTAAGCGCTATTTTGCTGGTTTACTTTGTGCAAGGCGTCTTGGGTTTAGCCCGATTAGCGGTCAGTTTTTTTCTTAAAGATGATTTGGGGTTGAGCCCCGCAGAAGTTGCAGCCTTAACCGGTGTGGCAAGTTTGCCTTGGACGATTAAACCTCTATTTGGTTTTCTATCTGACGGTTTACCCATCATCGGCTATCGCAGACGGCCCTATTTGATATTATCGGGTCTAATGGGCACGGCAGCTTGGTTGGTATTGGCCGGTTTAGTGCAAACTGCCTGGCTGGCAACAGCCATGATCTTGCTCAGCTCAGCGTCTGTTGCCATTTCAGACGTCATTGTGGACTCCCTGGTAGTAGAACGGGCGCGTCAGGAATCCCAAAGTGAAGCGGGTACATTGCAGTCTCTCTCTTGGGGAGCCTCCGCTGTAGGAGGATTATTAACGGCCTATCTGGGTGGGCTATTACTAGAACAAACTAGTACCCGCACAGTCTTTGCGGTCACCGCTACGTTTCCTCTGATTGTGTCGGTTGTAGCCTGGCTAATTGCAGAGGAACCAGTCCAGGAAAAATTGAATATTCAAACCGTTTGGACCCAGATTAAACAGCTTAAGGCAGCTTTTAGTCAGCGGGCAATTTGGATGCCTGCCCTATTTTTATTTCTTTGGCAGTCGACTCCCAGCGCTGATTCAGCGTTTTTCTTTTTTACGACCAATGATTTGGGCTTTGAGCCTGAATTTTTGGGTCGGGTACGACTGGTGACAAGTGTAGCGGCATTGCTGGGTATCGCCATTTTCCAGCGTTTCTTAAAGGCTGTGCCGTTTCGCCGCATCTTTGCGTGGTCAACAGTGATTGCTTCACTGGGTGGCATGCCCACACTACTCTTAGTAACCCATGTAAATCGCAGCCTTGGCATTAACGATCAATGGTTTAGTTTGGGTGACAATGCCATCCTCACTGTGATGGGGCAAATTGCATTCATGCCCGTGCTAGTGCTGTCGGCACGTCTTTGCCCAGCGGGTGTAGAGGCCACACTTTTTGCCTTATTGATGTCAATTGTGAATTTAGCTGGGTTGGTTTCCCATGAGCTTGGGGCCCTTTTGACTCATTGGCTGAATGTCACTGAAACAAATTTTGACAACCTTTGGCTACTGGTGACAATTACCAATCTGACCACGTTGTTACCCCTACCTTTGCTGTTTTTACTGCCCAGCACCTCCGCCTCGTCAGAGCACCAATTAACTGAATCATCGACAGAAGCGCTGACTGATGAAGATTCGACATCTCCAGAACCAGTGCTGACATCGTCATAGGGCCTCTCTGTGGCCTTTTAGCGTGTGCGCTCACTCCGTAGTTTTATATTGTCTTTACTTCTTTTATTTCATAGCCATGCAAACTGTTTCATCGCCCAGTAGCTCTGTAAATTTTGATATGGACGATTGGCGTAGCGGCTATCGTTCGCAGCCCAATGAGTATGCGTATGAAATTGACGATATTGATGGCACTATTCCGGCTGACCTAGAAGGGACTCTGTTTCGAAATGGGCCAGGGCTGCTGGATATTGGTGGCTACCCTGTTCATCATCCGTTTGATGGCGATGGGATGATCACGGCTATTTCAATTAGGAATGGTAAAGCCCAGTTTCGCAATCGCTTTATACGCACCGAAGGCTATGTCAAAGAACAGGCTGCTGGGAAACCTCTCTATCGAGGTGTGTTTGGCACGCAAAAACCAGGTGGCCCGTTAGCGAATGCTTTTGACTTTCGACTGAAAAATATTGCAAATACTAATGTGATTTATTGGGGCAACAAGCTTTTAGCACTATGGGAAGCGGCTGAACCGCATCGGCTTGAGCCACATACGCTCGAAACATTGGGGCTAGATTATCTAGACGGTGTACTTAAACCGGGAGATGCATTTTCGGCCCATCCTCGCATTGACCCTAGCTGCGATCGCACTAACCAACAACCATGTCTCGTCAACTTTGGTGTCAAAACTGGACTGTCTAGCACCATCATTCTGTATGAGTTTGACCCCAAAGGTCGCCTCGTACATACCTACCGTCACAATATTCCAGGATTTGCATTTCTGCACGACTTTGCAATCACCCCCAACTATTGCATCTTCTTTCAAAATCCGGTGAGCTTTAACCCATTGCCATATCTAGCAGGCACCAAGGGAGCTGCGGAATGTATCCAGTTCAATGACAAACAGCCCACTCGTGCGTTTATTATTCCGCGCGATGGGACAAGCCCCATGCACACTATTGATGTACAGCCTTGCTTTGTTTTTCACCACGCCAATGCATTTGAAGTTGACGGAAAGCTGTATCTAGATTCTGTTTGCTATCAGGAGTTCCCTGATCTTAAAGGCGCAGAAAACTACTTAGAAGCAGATTTTAGTCGTATTCCTGAAGGGCAGTTATGGCGTTTTGAATTAGATTTAACAGCTAACACTAGCCAGGCCCAGTGTTTAATCGAGCGCGGCTGTGAGTTTCCAGATCTCAACCCAAACCATGTTGGCCACCCCTATCGCTATTTGTACATTGGCGTTGCTCACCGCCCACAGGGCAATGCTCCACTTCAGGCGATTCTCAAACGCGATTTGACCACTGGCCAGGAAGAGATTTGGAGCTTTGCTCCCCGTGGCTTTGCCGGTGAACCTATTTTTGTCCCTCGCCCTGATGCTATGGCCGAGGATGACGGCTGGATCTTAAATCTGTTTTACAACGCCGAGCGCCGCTGTTCAGAGCTGGCGATCTTAGATGCCCAAAAGATCACACAGGGTCCGATAGCTACACTGAAGCTACCCCATCACGTTCCCTACGGTTTACATGGCGATTTCACACAAAATCTAACTGTAGATTTTTAGCAGGCATCGGTTTTTACTTATTACTGTGTCCTGGCGTCCTCAACAGAGTAGGGGATACCATCTATTTATGGCGTCAAACAGTTGACGCCTCAAAGCAGACGGGCATTCTGCGTATGTACTCAAGTGATCAACAACACCCGTACCGACGATGAATAATAGCCGAGCATCAAGTAAGGAAACCTTGAACTATCGATTGCGTCCCAATGCTCAGGGCGTTTGCTTAGATGTTTGGGAAAATAGTCCGGTGTTTGCCCCTGGCCAAGCATCTTATCGTTTTTTTGTCAGCTATCAACTCAAGTCTGCTGATGACGCTCAGGCAATTCTGGAGCGCTATCTGGTCGCTAATGACATATACGACGCTGTCCCCTCCAATGACGAAGTGACTCCCTTACATCTCAGAACTCTAGCTGGCTCGCATTCCTTTGCCGAGTAGTGTTAGGGAGTGTCTGAGGTCAGTTGCCGCTGTTCTTCTTCTAGATAGTAGTCGCCCAAATCGGAGTCATTTATAACAATGGGTTCATATTGCAGTATGCCATTGACATACACCTGCTCACCCACAGCTGGAGCAGTCTGCTGAGTTAAAACCCATACCTGCCCGGTACCGTCATCCAGCTGATATAGCCAGCCGTTCAAAATTGCTAACCGCTGGGTTACCGAACCTGTTAGCGGCACAGAACGATCAACTTGCTGAGGCTGCCGCAACGAGTCAATGGTGACAGTCGTTTTTGGCAGTGATAGCACTGGCACACTGCTGCCTGATGGAGCCTGACAGGCAGTGCTCAATACAACAAGGCCAATGCTTAGACTCATCCTTAGTCTGTAGTTAAGAAAGCACATCACATAAAAGATCTAGCAGGGGTAAGTAGCAAGAAAAAGATAGGAGTCGTCGAAATCTGAAGCCAATGTCACTGGAGCCGATGGCAGCGGATTTTGCACACAGATTGGCTGGAGTGACAGATATAGTCGCGCCTAATTTTTGGACAGGTGATAGCCTTTGGTAATCTGAGGACAGCCGACGTCGCTAGTATCCCTAATTGACTCGCGACGCTGGCACGATTACCGATAAAGTTAGCAAAAATTTCATGGCCCAGCGGTTAGATGGCAAAGCGCTTGCTCAAAAGATTCAATCTCAGCTAGTAGCTGAGATCACGACAAATGGTGAAACGCATACGCGATTACCAGGGTTAGCCGTTGTCATGGTTGGAGACAATCCTGCCAGTGCAGCCTACGTCAGAAATAAAGAGCGTGCCTGTGAGCGCGTGGGCATTGTATCTTTTAGCTCTCATCTGCCTGCAGATACCTCTCAAACCGCCGTAGCTGAATTAATTGACAGCTTGAATCAAGATGAGCGTGTTGATGGCATTTTGATTCAGCTACCGCTGCCCGAACATTTGGATGCCGTAGCGTTACTGAATCGTATTGATCCGGCTAAAGATGCTGATGGCCTTCACCCTGAAAATATAGGTCGTCTCGTGCGAGGTGAGTCTGGTCTGCGCAGCTGCACTCCAGCTGGCATCATGGAGGTCCTTAAGGAATACGGCATTGACCCGGCTGGGAAAAAAGCTGTCGTATTAGGACGCAGTATTTTGGTTGGCAAGCCCATGGCACTCATGTTGTTAGAGGCCAATGCAACGGTCACCATTGCCCACTCTCGAACCCAGGATATTGCCAGTCTTTGCCGTCAGGCCGATATCTTAATCGCGGCAGTCGGTCGACCAGGCATGGTGAAGGCTGGCTGGGTAAAACCAGGGGCCACGGTTATTGATGTCGGTATCAATCGCATTCAAAGCGACAGCGGTAAATCTCGCCTGGTTGGAGATGTGGATTTTGCTGCTGTAGAACCCGTTGCAGGGGCGATTACTCCGGTACCTGGTGGAATTGGTCCTATGACTGTGGCCATGTTGTTGCACAATACAGTATTAAGCTACCGTAAGCGATTTAATGGTTAATTAACGTTAGGCGCGATCGCAAATTGCCCCAACGTATCGCCACAGGTTCATTCATTCATTCCTTATCACTATGATGACTACCGATGTTGCTGCTGATTTTGATCTCAAGACCTACCTTGCCACTAAGTGCAGTGAGGTAGAAGCAGCGCTCGAACAGTCATTATCGATGACTTATCCCGAAAAGATTTACGAGTCAATGCGATACTCGTTACTAGCAGGAGGTAAGCGATTACGGCCGATTCTTTGTTTAGCAACCTGTGAGCTAGTAGGTGGGACAGCGGCTCAAGCCATGCCCACTGCCTGCGCCTTGTACATGGTGCACACCATGTCACTCATCCACGATGATTTGCCCGCCATGGACAACGACGACTATCGTCGGGGACAGCTGACAAACCACAAAGTCTATGGGGACGATGTGGCAATTTTGGCCGGGGATGCACTCTTGGCATACTCGTTTGAATTTATTGCCGACCGTACTGAGAATGTACCTCCAAAAGCTGTTTTAGACGTGGTTCGACGCCTAGGAAAGGCTGTTGGAGCAGAAGGATTTGTGGGTGGCCAGATTGTGGACTTAGCCTCTGAGGGCAACCCGGATACATCCATCGAGACCCTCAATTATATTCATATGCACAAGACAGCCGCACTGCTGGAGGTGTCTGTGGTGGCCGGAGCTGTTTTGGCAGAGGCAGAGACAGACACTGTAGCGCGTCTTTCTCGCTATGCTCAAAATATAGGTCTAGCATTTCAGATTGTTGATGATGTCCTAGATATTACCTCTACAAAAGAGGAATTAGGAAAGTCAATCGGTAAAGATATTCAAGCCCAAAAAGCTACGTATCCTAGTATTTGGGGCTTAGAAGAGTCTAAGAAACAGGCTGCAAATTTAATACAAGCTGCAAAAGATGAGTTAGCTCCCTTCGGTCACTTAAAGCAACCCCTGGTTGCGATCGCAGATTACATCACTGCACGTACGCATTAATATCTCATCAACGTCATATCCATATGGAAGCCTTTAGCGAGATTTTTCAAAACCACGTTCTTGTTGTCTCTCTTGTCGCTTGTTTAAGTGCACAATTAATCAAGCTGATCGTTGAAGCGATTACTCATCATCGGCTTAACTTCCGTGTTCTTGTGGAAACAGGTGGAATGCCTAGCTCTCATTCAGCCCTGGTTACAGCTCTAGCCTGTGGTATTGGCCAAACCATTGGCTGGTCTAGCCCAGCCTTTGCAGTGACTGCAGTATTTGCTGTGATTGTTATGTACGATGCGGCTGGAGTACGTCAGGCCGCTGGGAAACAGGCACGCGTACTAAACCAAATTGTGGATGAATTCTTTAATGAGCACGAGTTTCAAGAAGATCGGCTTAAAGAACTGCTAGGTCATACACCTGTTCAGGTTGTTGCCGGGGCGGCCCTTGGAGTTTTTATCGGTTTGCTAGCAGCACCAGCCTATTAAGGCGATAACAGCAAGAAAGGTGTCGACTCTATTGAATACTGTCCGTCAATCTGATCACCTGCTGACCGTCCACTAAGAACGAGGTTAGGCCAGTATCAACTAGCTCTTGTAGTCTAGCTGCCGCTGCCGATGAATCGGTGGTATGTAGTACTAATAAATAAGGCTGCTGTTGATAGACAGCTAGTCCGATGACGCCTTGCTGAGCTAAATCACGACCAATATCAGGATTCTGCTGATAGTCCACCAGCACTGCCACCCCTTCCCCCAATAAGGTCGGTTGATACTGAGCAGAACTATTCTCACCGTTGGCAGCGATGGCCGCTGGCTCCGTGGCAGGTTCAGGCGTGGGGTCTGCTGCTGCTGCAGACTGCTGAACATCAGGCGGTTGCTCAGGCTCCGCTGCTGCTGGAACCGCTGGAGACTCTGCAGGTTCTTCTGCGCCAACAACGGGCTCAGGGACTGTAGCAGGCTCAGGGACTGTGGCAGGCTCAGGGGCTTCGGAAGGGGCTGTAGCAGGCTCAGGGACGGTTGCTACAGTAGCAGCAGATGGCTCCACCACAACCGTTTCCAACTGCTCAATATCGTTGAGGTACAGCGCCCAGGAGTTGGCTACCTCTAAGGAATTGAAACCGCCAGCGCGAATGACGGTATCGCCCAAGTAGTTACACACCAAGGTGGTTTTATCGACAGGTAGCACCGAGGTAGTGCGATCGCGAGTTGTCTCATCCGCACCCCGCACTAGCAGCAAGTATTCTCCACTGGCCGGTGGTGGACAGTCAGGATAGCTTTGAGCTATCCCCTGACTGCTAACACCAACAAGAACAATGATTGCTCCACTTAGCCACCGATATCCCATAGCTAACGCTCCAAGCTGACTAGACCGCATCTGTACTCAAGCCACCATATTCTAGAAGAAACATCCCAGAGTTATAGCTTGAATAATGTTTATATGCCAGCTAAGCGGCAGGTGCTAGCGAAGCTAATGGATCGCTAACCGACGTCAGTGGAGTCTCAAACTCCCCGATTGCAATATATTCAAGTCTTAGCTTTAGCCAGGTGATAAAGACCTTGTCAGTCGAGACGACTGCCGCCGCAGGCTGTGGACAGCTCGCCTTTACAACTTCTAGCTCAGGTGCTTCCAAAAAAGCAGGTTGCTTAATAAGCCAAAAATCAATCTCTTTTTCTTGTTCTTGATAATAACGCCGCCGTTCCTTAAGAACTTCTGCTAAAGGCTCTTCTTCTAATAGAAAATGCTGGCTAGCTGTGGCGTAATAGTATGTCGTCATACGTCTTAATAAAAGCATTAAAGGCAATCACCCGACATCGGACTTTGTTTTGATATCCGATAGACAGAATTTTAACAAGGAATGTAGAGCCACAGTAAACTCTGCAATCAAACCTTGCCTATGAGCGGCCCTACTCAAGATTTCTGACAAAACACCTAAAAATCTACAGGTGTCGTTGCTACCGCGCGGGGAGCTTCTTTATCGTCATCTAGCAGATAACCATCTTCATCTTCATCTTCATAATCATCAAGCTCATCTTGAAGAGTAACGTTAGCGCCGTTAATCAAAACGCCTAACAAACGAATATCCTCATTGAGGTCTAACTCTTCAAGTGCCGTATTTAAAACAGCTCGTTCTGTCACCCCAGGTCGTGCGACCAAAACCATTCCATCAGTCTGTTCCTCAAGCAGCAGCGCATCATCTACACGACTCAGAGATGGAGTATCCAAAATTACCATGTCAAATCGCTCTCGTGCATCATCTAGAAAACGACGCATCTCACTCGATTCTAAAATTGCTGCAGCCTGACGCTGGGGCCCAGGACTGGGTGATACGTACAAATTCTCGATAAATGGCACCATACGAACATTGTCGCCAATGCTGCCACCGTAGTAGCGCAGCGGCTCCGTTACTACCTGCTCATCATTGACTAACCCTAAGTACTGGGCTTTTGAACCGGAGCGTAAGTCAGCCTCAACCAGTAGAGTCCTTCGTCCAGCCTGAGCAGCAGCAATCGCTAAATTGTAGGCAGTAACACTCTTACCTTCATCGGCAATAGTGCTAGTAATCAAAACGACGCGAGGCCCAATCACACTATCCTCAAAACCTGTCAGACGCAGCTTACTCAGACAGCGCTCATAGCTGCTGTGATACTGAGAGTCAGCCTGTACCAAAATAGGAGCAGCTTTAGCAGGTCGTGTACGAATGACTGGAACGGCCCCCAAAATGGGCATATCTTGATCGCGTAGAAGTTTTTCCAAGTCTTCTGGTGTACGGACAGTGCCATCCAGCATATCCAAAAGGAAAATGATGCCACCGCCAGCCACCAAACCTAAGATGCCGCCTGCTAATAAAATCGTTGCAGGATTGGGTCTTTCAGGCTCATTGATGACAGCTGTAGGTGGGCTTGCAACCGTCAAACTACTAACCGTTTCAGCTTCGGCGGCTTCCGCATCAACGATACGGGCTTGAATTTGATCGTATAGGGCCTTCTTGAGACCTACTTGGTAAGCCAAACGTTCACGTTCCAGCTGCTTATTTGGCAGACTTGAGTACTGTTCGCGCAGATCTTGAGCCGAGAGAGCTAGTACCTGATTTTGAGTAATCAGCGTATCCCGCTCAGTCTGCAGAGTAACTAGCTGATCTGCCAGAGCAGCGCGAGCAGGATCCAAATTGCTATTTACATTGATTACTCCAGCAGGCAAAGCTGCAGTTTGCCCATCTCCAGATAGAACTTCGCTCACCCGGCGATTTAGCTGCGACTGTATGGCATTTAGGTTACGCAACGCATCTACAACAATTGGGTGATCAGCTCGATAATCTGACGCTTGTAAAACACTTAGCTCACTTTCAACCTGATACGATTGAGCACGTAAATCGGCAATCAGGGGGTCAGCACTCAGTGCCGAAGACACATACGCTTCATCTGCACTGAGCCCCAAACGGCTCTCCAGACTTTGAATTTGAGTATTTATACCTGCCAAAGTAATTTGATTTTGCCGAATTTGCTGCTGACTACCCGAGATCTGGCTCAGTATGCTACCGTCTAGAGCTGCTTGAATTGCAGGACCTTCCTGACGATCGTATTGTTCTAACGTTTGCTCAGCCTGTCTGAGCGCAGTTTCAATAGGTGGTAATCGCTCGTTTAGCGCATCAATAATTGCCTGTAATCGTGCTTTGTTGCGCACACGACTCAGCTCGACCATTCCTTGAAACAGCGTGTTCAGAACAATTGTCGCAACTTCTTCATCTTGATGAATAAAGCGGACAACGGCTTGCACACCTGGATCATTTTTATTACCACCATCGACGTCTACAGTCGTGTTCCGACGAATCTCTCCTGGGGTAAAATCTAATCCTCGATTACCTAACTGCCGAGATACCTCTTGTAGCAGCAGTTCAGACAGCAACTGATCTTCGCTAATAATGCCCCGACCGAGCTGATCGATCGTGTCTGCTGTATTGGTTAACGAAACCAATGGAGAATTATCCACCAGAGTTCCCTCGGAATAGAACTCAAGAGGCGGTGGCGGCTGCAGAGCAACGACTCCCGAAGCTCCCACAATCGACAACAAGCATGTCAGTCCAGCCCACTTATATCGCTGGACAGCTAACGTGTACCGCTTGATGATAGGAGATACCATAGACACTCACCGAATAAAAAGGACTAGTTCGAAGCAAGAGCCTGAACTGCTCAGGCAAAAAGATTAGTGATATGTCAAAGGCCTGAAACTGATCCGGACATTTAAGCAAATCATAGCTCAATCGTTAAATCTACCCTTCCTTAGGATATGCCGTGTTTACAGACCTGCTAATCGTCGTCAAATAAGTCACCAAAATTGTCAAAGAAAAGCAGAAAACTCAGAGTATCTTGGAAAGGCTGAGTAATCGTATTAATCGCAAAGGTAATGCGATTGATAAGGTTGCGGCCCACCACAATCACATCGTTATCCCTAAGGGGTGGGTTTTGAGTTGGGTCCCCATAGATGGCATCCTTAGCATTTAACTTTAGAACTACGGGTTCACCTTCTTCTGGATCAAACCGAATTAACGCTACTGAGCGAAGATTTGCCTGATTAAGGGGTAACCCTATACCGTCACCACCCCTTACAGAATCACCCACTAGTGCATCGGCAAATGTGCTGCCATTGGGTATCACTCGACCACCAGCAACACCAGCTGGGTAGTTAAATACTCGAACTACAATATTGGGTTGAGCAAGTGTTGAACGGGTGACAAAATTGACATCATAGTCTTGCGCCTGTGCCGGATCGAGGCGCGAAATAATAACAACATCTCCATTCTCTAAACGCTCCTCTGGCATAGGATCTCCATCGCGAATAGGCGTGTAAAGATCAACAGTCTTTTCGATAACATTATTGTCAGGTAAACGTCGCTGAATCCTCACTTGGCGCAAATCGGCTGTACTCCTAGCTCCACCAGCTGCTAGTAGAGCAGCAGTTAGTCGAGGCACTTCGAGGGGATACAGTCCGGGACGCTCAATCTCGCCTAACATAACAATCTCTACGCCACGCTGAGCCGTTAAAGTGAGTGTCACATCAGGGGCACGAAACTGACGTGGATTCTCAGAGCGTAGGGTCTGGTAGTCAGGAATAATGCGCCTATTAATCTCAGTTTCTGCCGCTTGATAGGGCAGTCCTTGGAGAGCCTCAGCTAGACCGATGGAGCGGACCTCAGCCAATACTACGTATTGATTGTAAACAGCCCGAATTCTATTCTCTGCTTCATTGAGAGTCAGTCCTTCTAAAGAAACAGCCCCTTCAATTGGCAGAATTACGTTTCCTTGCTGATCAAGAGTTGCTTGAAATGAAAGATCAGGAAATCGCTGAACACTGACAAAAATACCATCGCCAGGTCCCAAACGATACTGCTCAAATGCATTTTCAACGGGGCTGGGAGTAGTACCCGTGCGAATGCGAGGGTCTAAGTCTTCAAGTGTAGGTCGTCTCTCCAACCGTTCAACGGAAGGAAGCTCAGCCTCATCTGCATCTAGAGGTAACTCTTCATCGTCATTAGCATCATCTTGAGCGGGTGCTAGTTCTTCCTCGGCAGGTAAAGGCTCCAGCTGAGCCCTGCTTGGCACCTGACAAAGAGACCAAAAGACTAAACCCAATAAAAGCTGGCTGGCTAATAAGCCTAACTTTTTATCAAGAGAAACTTGAGATGCTGTGGCATTTTTGATGAGAACCATACCAACTTAAAATTAATGAAAGTGTGTTTGGAATAGAACTAACTTTCGAAAGCTATAAAAGTTTCAATGTAGTCACTTTAGCTTATCTTTGTCACCACTATAAATCTCACACAAACGCAATTGCGGACACTCTTAACCCTAGGACTCATCAAGAAAAACAGTATTCTCTAATGACTTTTGTACCTGCTGGCTAAGATTTTCCAAATCAGAATAAAAGAGGGATACATCTCCAAGCGGAGGCATTGGAACTAGCATACTTACTGCAACCCAAGGTAACCGTTCTCTTCGACTCCACTGATACTTTTGGTCACGCCAGAACCAATGATATGGAGCCGGATGCCCCCCTTCAGGTAAGGCGTACCACTGGGCAACAGCAAAAGTTTGGGTTGATGTCCAAGCCCGAAAAGTATCGATATTCAGCATCCCTGTGCGCAGTCGGCGCTGGTCAGATGTTTGCCATTTTTGAGAACCCTTGATATCAATCCACTCAACTTCAGGCTGGTCGTCTGCTTGCCCCTGTGGTTTCAGGAAGAGTACCATCTGCTGCGGAGTGGAATCGCTGGCATGGGTCAATTGCTGGACTGACCACTGAGAACCACCAATAGGGATCTTCTGCTGAAAATCCTGGGACCAACCTTCTATAAATAACCCGGTCTCCTTCAGCTCTCTAATAGCGCGAATTTGAGGAACCCCCGGTGGCGACTGCCAGGACAACTGCCCTGAAACATACTGAGGAAGAGCAACAGCTGTAATGATAGCGACCAAAACGGCAACAACTAACCACCTTGGCCAAGTTCTAGATTTAGAATCTGAGGAGAACAACGACAACGCCATTTGCAAAACTATCCATTTGTGAAAGGTTGTGACTTTTCGGAAGAAATAATGTCTTAAAAATCAACTGGAGGTGCTTGTTTTAGAGATTGGTTGCCATCAGTATGCACTTTTGCAGTGGCTAGCTTCAAAGGGACATGACTTTGAATAGCGTTCACCACCAAAACCAATGACCCCAACATAATCATTGAGTAAATATCGCCTCCCCAGCTTTCATGCAGCCAGTGAAATGCCTCTTTCATACTGTTGCCATGGAAAAAGGTCAAAATCGTATTACGGAGGATATTACCGATGACACTGATTAAAATGATGCCCACAAAAAAGATTCCTGTGCGCAGCCGTGATCGATATATACCTGTCCAGTACGTCAGAACTAGCCCCATATACAGGCTAGTAAACAGCATTTTTAGACCTGCACAGTGGGGCGCGACTTCTACCAGCTGCTGATTCATACTCAAATATATGTTATTGACTTCCACGTCATAACCAAGCCCGTGCAAAATAGTCCCTGCGACTGTTGCGATAAACCGCTGAAGTGGAAGAATGTAAGGCTCAATCAGGTAAGGCAGCTGTGTTGGTGTCGAAAAAATAATCAACACTAGTGGGAAAAGCATGAGCTTTAGACCGGCTGGACCTTTGAGACACAAAAGCAGACCGGTGAGCATCAGGGGAAACGATAGATTGATAGCATCCATCACCCCACTGGCGTAAAAAACAAATGCAAGGGCTAAACAAGCAATACCGCTCCAGTGATAGCTATCGTTTAATCGATGCCAAGTTTGACGTTTATCCCAGCACAATTTGAATGCCAAGGGAATCCCTAAAACACCATGGCTGAAATATTCATGCTGAATACTAATGTTCTTATTGACCCAGCCGTCCCACACCCAGTGATAGAGCAACGGTCCGTAGAGGATAACCAGACAGCTAATAACTATTAGCTCAATCACCCAGCGTGAAGATTTAGATTGAGGAACACTAATCATAGTAGATGTTTCGCTAGAGTTTATTTAAATCAATACTGGGCAGGCTTTAAGAACCTTTGAAATTGTTTCGACAACGTATTCTAATTGTTCGTCAGTCATGCCTGGATATATAGGCAACGATAGAATCTCCTGGCTCAGTTGCTCAGCGATGGGGAAATCACCAAGTTGATATCCCAGGTGGTGGAATGCAGGCTGTAGGTGGCAGGGCACCGGATAGTGAATGCCAGATTGAATGTCATGAGCGGTTAACTCCTGTTGCAAACGGGTGCGGTCAATCTGACAGTTGGGGGTCAAACGGATAACGTAAAGGTGGTACACATGACCATTACCGCTGTAATTAGCCATTGGTAGTAGACCAAAGCTAGCTAGCGGCTTTAGGGCTTCATCATAAAGTTTAGCTAGCCGATTGCGATCGCAGTTCCAAGCCGCCAAATGCTCAAGCTTAAGCTGTAATATGGCAGCCTGTAGCGTATCCAGACGGCTGTTGGTTCCTCCGGGGTCTGTGTGATAGTACTTTCGTGTTGAACCATAGTTGCGCAGGGACTTGACAGTTTGGGCAACCAAATCTTTTTGAGTCACAACCATCCCACCATCGCCCATTGCTCCCAAGTTTTTACTGGGATAAAAGCTAAAGGCCGCTGCTAACCCAACGCCGCCAGCTTTGAGTCCATCTCGCTCAGCCCCATGAGCTTGGGCCGCATCTTCAAAAACAATGACATTATGATCCTTGGCAAAGGATTGCAGGGCCTGGGGCGACACCATCTGACCATAGAGATGGACAGGAATTATGGCCCGAGTTCTGCGATTAACTGCCCGTTGCGCTGCGGCTAAATCAATCAGCCCTGTTTCTAAATCACAGTCAACAAAGACGGGGGTTGCCCCCGCCTGCAGCACGCCTATCAAAGTCGCCACGAATGTATTGACAGGTAAAATTACTTGGTCTCTAGGCCCTACACCGCAGGCCCGCAGCCCTAGAGTCAATGCGTCGGTCCCAGACCCCACACCTATGCCATATCGAGCATTACAGGTAGCAGCAAACGCCTGCTCAAAGTGGTCAACTGACTTACCCAGAATGTAGTCACCGCGTTCAGCCACAGCCATTATCGCCGCCGTCAACTCTGAGCGAAGCCGACCATGCTGTTTAGATAAATCAACAAAGGGAACAAAGCGCGAACTAGCCATAGTGTGAATAATTCCTACCGAAACGTTGGCATTGCTCCCATGTAAGTGGATAACAATTACCGAGCAGGCACAGCTGCTATTTACAAAATGTTCCCTAGAAAATGCTGGTCAATGCTTAAGGGAACCAATCTCACACACGGGATGACAGAGTGTTTATGCAATCAACACGGTAGTGTTTAATGCCCTATCTTTCAGTTTGTCCTGTGGATTCAAGTCTTGGGCATACCTAGACGATGAATTTTTTATGAAGCTTGTCCTATAGCTTTGTCTCTGCTTCAGAATTGACGCGCGTCATTCTTGACTTTATGGTGAGCGGAACCTGTAGCACCAGACGGTATCATTCATTTTTCCGCACACTATGGACATGAAGACAGCTCGACATGTAGTGATGACCCAAGCAGATGTGACTGTGGCTGATTCATTTTTAGCGCGGCTGCAACAGCATTCTCCCCCCGTGCCTGGCCAGGTAACATCATTATTATTGGCCTTAACAACCATTGCAAATGAGCTCAAAACCGCAGAACAGCTAGAACGCACGTTAGTTTACGCCCTACATCAGCTGGCCTATGAAAGTCGCCAATCTTATGAGCAGGGTCGGCGTGCCCATGTAGAGTGGCCCCCGCTGTTAAATGCTGATATTGAAAGAATCGCGATCGCAATTGCCAAAATTTTTAAGGGTGGTGAGGTTTAGTGGCCACGCCTTTGTAGAAATACCCCAGTAACTTGGGTAAGTCATTGGCATAGAATTCATCCCACTCTACGTGGTTAAAAATCGTTTTAACAATACTGGCGATGGGTCGGTCAATATGGCAACCGTCAGCAATGCGTCGCTGAATCGGCGTCAGCCGACGCTGCCAGCTGCCAATACCGGGTTCAGGACTGAGACCATGCTCGATAAAGATAAACTGTCCACCTGGTTTTAGCACTCGATACACCTCTGACAACGCCTTGTCCAGGTTAGGAATGCTGCACAGGGTCCAGGTACACACAACAGCATCAAAACTTTCAGCATCCATGGGCAACGCCTCGGCACTGGCAGTTTCTAAAGCGACATTTATAGATGAATTTTGAACTCGTGGATGTGCGATCGCAGCCATACCCTCATTTGGATCAATGGCCGTCAGTGTGGTCACCCCTTCACCGTAGTAAGGCAGATTTAACCCTGTACCAAATCCAATTTCCAGCACCTGGCCTTTAACAGACTTAAGCAACGACTGGCGATAATGGCTCAATTCCCGACCAGACATCGACAGGTCCAACAAGCGCGGAAAAATCAGCCGCGAATAAAGTCCCATACCCTAATTTCTAAATCCTCCATGACATTCCCCCAAAACATCAATACCGCCTTCCCAGACTAAATAGTAGTATCTTGTTGACTCATCGCTTATCACCAAAGACGTTATGGACTCACTCAAGGGACGTGATCTACTTAGCATGGCAGATTTGAGTAGCGCAGAGCTACATGACTTACTCAAACTAGCCGCGCAGCTAAAAGCTGGCACCATCCAGCCCCAATGTCCTAACAAGGTGCTTGGATTAGTATTTTCCAAAGCATCGACACGTACCCGTGTGAGCTTTTCAGTCGCCATGTATCAGCTCGGGGGGCAAGTGTTAGACCTCAATGCTGGCGTTACTCAAGTAGGGCGAGGAGAACCGACTGCAGATACCGCCCGTGTCCTTGACCGCTATTTAGATGTGGTAGCCATTCGCACCTTTCAGCAGTCTGAAATTGAGGAGTTTGCTCGATATGCCTCAATTCCTGTGATTAATGCCCTGACCGATCTTGAACACCCCTGCCAGATTCTGGCAGATTTGCTGACTCTGCAAGAGTCCTTTGGCACCCTGGAGAATTTAACCATGTCGTATCTGGGGGATGGCAATAATGTTGCCCATTCACTGATGCTGGGCTGTGCTCTAGCTGGAGTCAATATTCGAGTGGCCACACCAGACGGTTACGCCCCAGAGTCAAGCGTCGTTGCACAAGCTAAAGCAATCGCTCAAGACCGCAGCGAGGTAGTTGTCACTCAAGATCCAAAAGCGGCTGCTCAAAACAGTCATGCACTCTACACAGATGTTTGGGCCAGTATGGGAGCAGAAACTGAAGCCGCATCAAGGATGCCTAAATTTCAGCCCTATCAGATCAATCAGACCATGCTCGACCTTGCTCACCCGCAGGCCATTATCTTGCATTGCTTACCAGCTCACCGTGGCGAAGAAATTACCAATGATGCAATGGAAGGACCTCAATCGCGCCTTTGGGATCAGGCTGAAAACCGACTGCACGCGCAAAAAGCATTGCTGGCAGCTATTTTGAGTGAATCTTAGAGGTTTGACCTAGCTTGATAAAAGATAGACAAACCACACTGCTTAGAATGACTAATCCTAAAATTCCAGATAAAGGGTTGCCGTGGATGCCCGTCACCCACTCAGGAACACGGTCTGAAGGGACCACTAGGTCTGCTACATCCACAATGTAGTAGCCCCAAACTAGCCCAGCATGTAAACCCATTGGCAACCCCAAACTGGCAAACGGACGTGTTGAGCGGTAAATATATCGCCAGGTGGCCAAAATAATCCCCAGCAGCAGCAGCCCAAAAAACTGAGGCGAGGTACGCAACACCTCTGATAGTGGCTTAATAAAATGAGCGATCGCAAAGATAACACTGCTCCAGAGAATAGCCTGGGAGCGTGACAGCTTAGTTTTCAACTCAGTGAGTAACCAACCACGGAACAGAAGTTCTTCTGCTAAACCAACACCGATACCAACGGCTAATCCCTCTAGAGCAATCGCCGACAGGGGCTGAAATTGAAAGCTAGCCCAACCAGCAAACACCTTGACCCCAAACAGTAGGCAGACTAAAGCCAACCCAAAAATTAGGGCCAACACTGTATCGGCTAAAAAGCTCCAGCTAAAGACCAGACCATAGGTTTCAAACGGACGTAGCCACCCATGCCCCCAGCGCCCCCAAAACCAAGCATTACCAAAAAAGCAAAGATACAGAATAACCAGCGCCAGCGTGCTTGTCAGCTGTATCTGTCCCCACAAGTACCCGGCTCCGTAGCACACCAGTGCAAACGGAGACCACAAGATTAGTAAGGATACAAAGAAAAAGGCAATACGACCTACCAGCGAACCACGAGCAACTCGTTGATAGCAGCGCTGCCAAAGACTCATGGGAGCTAAGAGAATGCTGCGTCGAACAAACAGCCTGGGGCTACTCATCAGGCTCGATGGTGCTTGTCAGCCCTTTAGAGCGAAGCATCTCACTGTAAAACTCTGCATGCTCTAGCTCACACACAATCACAAGACCCACGCCCGCATTGTGTGCTTGCATCATAATATCGACCGCCTGCGGCACCGATAGACTAGGTACGCTTTTCACCAAGGAGTCCACTACATATTCCATAGAGTTGAAATCATCGTTATGTAGCAACACCCGATAGCGGGGAGCATGCTGCAGCTTAATAGACGTAACTGTATTATCAATAGTCCCGGTAGCCACCATAACCTTATCAATCGTTAAATCAAGCGAGGTTTATATTTACAAACAGCCAGTTCTGAGAAAAAGCTCAAAACGTAAGCCACACACACCGTTTTTAATTTTAACCAGAACTTATCCTAAAACTCCGTTGTGAGCCTCAAAACAATCTTCAGGCAAGGACTTGCGAGTTATTAACAATTCGAGCAAGCTTTAAAAGCAACGAATAAATAATTTAAGTAAATACTTCGCAACACGCTAAATGGTAGTTTATTAGCTAATTTAACAAAAATTGAACTTTTGCATCTCAAATAGACAAAAATGCTGCTTTGTAGCTGCTAGTCCTCATCAGGACAGCTCATTGAGATTACAGCCAACCTGTAATTAACGTCTATCTCTATTCGCTTTATTGAAATTTTGTTTTCAACATGGTTAACATAAATACCGGTCAAATTGTATATCTTGAGTGCTTAGATCAGCGATTGTATGCCGAAGCAATTCAGCTGGCCGGCTCAGTACGCTTATGGTGTCGGCCTTTAATGCTGGTATGTCATCTTCCTTACGGCTCGCGCCAGCAGCAGCTGATGATTGCCAAAGCAGCGGCCAGCCCTGAGACTTGCAACCTGGACCTCTATGACCTAAAAACAGCTCCTGATCTCGTTTGGCCAATGGAGCGGTTTAAGCTAGCGTACGATACAGACTTTTTCGCCTTGCTGTTTCACCTACGTATTGCGGACAATACTAGCTCTGAAAATTTAGCTAAAAAACATTTTCAACACTTTTTACACACGTGTTGGAACCACAGTGATTCTGACGGCGATACGCCTCAATCGTCTACGAAGCTAGTCTCAATACGATAGAAATTTAGACAAGGGATAAGGGTTTTAGTAAGATCCAAAAATTTCTGTTGGAGAGATGTTGGATGCAACGTCTGTACATCCAACTAATGGAGCCTATTAATTTTGCTTCCTAAATATAAATAGGTGAAGCTACAGTTGCTCAATTTACGAGTAAATTCAGTGACCGTAAACCAGTTCGGGGCGCTATGGGACGGTCGGAACAAGTTTAATACGTCCTTCATCCATCTCACTCATGAGCAGTTCAAGCGCCTCGTAGTCAACTTCAGATATGTAGCCTAAGCGAGAAAGTTCAGAATTAATCTGTTCCTCAATGTCGGGAGTCAGTTTCTTGGTGTAAAGAGCTTTCTCTACAAGCTGGCGAATGGCAAACGAATGCATGATTTTAGCGGGCTTTTAGTCAGTGTTTAGATCCCATGGACCATTTTCCATCTGGAACATGGTTTCCACTGGTTGGGGGTATCTCAAGTGAAACTGCTTAGGTTGATGTTCCTCAGTGATCGGCATCACCAAGCATCGCTGTCGAACAGCGTTACCCTCAGTAGGGTAGTCATGGCTACTGTTTGACGAGTCAACTTTCTGGAAACTTCAAATAGCTCTGCCAGACATTAAGATTTCACAAACAGTCTTTGGGTATCTGGGCAAGCTGAGATTCACCAAGTTAGCTTCGACAACATATGGAAAGGTCGTAGTCAGACATTTATTTCAATCTAACTATGCTGATAGGAGACAGACTATGAATACCGTTAAAACATCAGTTAAGGTTGTGCGACCTGTAGGCGCTCTAACATCCGCGAATGCTGATGCATTTAGAAAAGAAATGCTAACTGCTATCACCTCTGATAACGCCAGCGAAGTGGCTGTTGATATGGCAGCTGTAGACAGCGTAGATAACTCTGGCCTGGTCGCTATCCTGGCTGGCTGCAACACTGCAAAGCATCATCGTAAGCGTCTAAGCCTATGCGATGTTGCACCTCCAGTCCGTATTGTTCTTGAGCTAGCTCAGCTTGACCGCGCTGTTTCAATGGTAGACACTCAGGAATTTCAGGCCGCCTAAAGCCAACATCCAGAACCTTTTCCATAAAGCATTCAGCTTAACTCGGTAAGGTTACACAAGCTAAGGGGCTCTCAACTATAGTTGAGAGCCCCTTAGCTTATAGGTTTGATGCCTTTGTCTGGTCTCTTTGTCAGGCTGGCGCTAGTCTTCGGAGGTCGGCTATAGTTTATGTCTGAGTTGTTTTTTCTTCGCCGTGGCTATCGCTGTAGATCAACTGATTACCCCAGACATTGCTCGCCCTGCCCGCTATTTAGGTAATGAGCTTGGAGCAGTTCATAAGACATGGGAAACTGCCACGATTCATTGGGTGCTGACTTATCCAGAAGTCTATGAGGTGGGTGCGTCCAATTTGGGACACATCATTTTGTACAGCATCCTTAATCAACAGCCCAGACAGCTTTGCGATCGCGCCTACCTACCCGGCGCTGACTTAGCCCAAAAGCTCAGAGAAAGCAATACACCCCTCTTTGCCGTCGAATCTCGTCGACCGCTGACTGACTTTGATATTTTAGGGTTTAGCCTTAGCTACGAATTGGGCGCCACCAATATCTTAGAGATGCTACAGCTGGCCGGTATTCCTCTCACCTGGCAAGAGCGCTGTAGCGATGGCCCTTGGGATGACTCTAGTTGGCCCATCATCTTTGCAGGGGGTCAAACCGCCACATCAAACCCTGAACCCTATGCTGATTTCTTAGACTTTATCGCCTTGGGAGATGGCGAAGAGCTGTAGCCCGAAATTGGCCTGGTACTGGAAGAAGGTAAAGCAGCAGGTATGAGCCGACAAGAAATATTGTTGGATCTTGCCCAAGTGCACGGTGTCTATGTGCCACAGTTTTACGATATGGCCGACAACGGCTCGGTGTATCCCAATCGAGATGATGTACCCCAGCGGGTTCTGCGGCGGGTAGCCACACCTATTCCTGATTACAGCATTGGGTTAGTCCCCCATGTGCAAACGGTGCATGATCGCCTCACCATTGAAATCCGTCGGGGCTGCACTCGCGGCTGTCGCTTTTGCCAACCCGGTATGCTGACACGCCCTGCCCGAGATGTTGCCCCTGAGCAAGTAGTCGACACCATTGAACGCGGTATGCGGGCAACGGGCTACAACGAGTTTTCTTTGTTATCTCTGAGCTGCTCTGATTATTTAGCTTTACCTGCAGTGGGCGTTGAAGTCAAAAATCGACTCAAAAACGACAATGTGTCACTCTCGTTGCCCAGTCAGCGTGTTGATCGCTTTGACGAAAATATTGCCCATATTGTTGGCGGCACTCGCAAAACCGGTCTTACCTTTGCTCCAGAGGCGGGAACCCAGCGGATGCGAGACATCATCAATAAAGGATTAACCAATGAAGAGCTATTACGGGGTGTCAAAACTGCCCACGAACAGGGCTGGGATAAGGTCAAACTTTACTTCATGATTGGGTTACCGGGTGAAACCGATGCGGATGTTCTAGGGATTGCTGAAACAATTCAGTGGCTGCGCCGAGAATGTCGCATTAAAGGGCGCAGGGCCTTAAATTTCAACATCACGGTGTCTAACTTTACCCCTAAACCCCATACTCCCTTTCAGTGGCATTCTGTTTCCACAAGCGAGTTTGAGCGCAAGCAGGCCATGTTGCGAGAAGCGTTCCGTTCTATTCGCGGTGTCAAAGTCAACTTCACAGATGTCCGGATTTCAGCGATGGAGGACTTTGTGGGGCGAGGCGATCGACGACTGTCAAAAGTGGTAAGCCGTGCTTGGGAACTGGGTGCGGGCATGGATGCCTGGTGGGAAAGTCTAGAGCGAGCCTTTAATGCTTGGACCCAGGCAATTGATGACGCTGGACTTACCTGGAAATATCGTCAGGTAGAGCAAGGCGAATGGAATTTGGGCGAGTCCTTAGAACAAGAGACTACCCACCAGCTAGAGGATATGAACCGCTGGCAAGCCGCGATGGATGCCCCTTTACCGTGGGACCATCTAGATACCGGCATCGATAAGCAATGGCTACAGGATGACCTACGGCGGGCTCTGGCCGCAGCTGTTGTCCCTGACTGTTCCTTTGAAGGCTGTTCTCACTGCGGGGTGTGCGGCACAGACTTTGGTCACAACGTTGTCATTCCACCGCTTCCTATCCCGGCATTTGAGGGCCATGGCAAACCCAAGTCTGAGCGGGTTCAGCGACTGCGTATCACGCTCGGAAAATTGGGAGATATGGCTCTGATTGGCCATCTGGACTTGGCTCGGATGCTAGACCGTGCCGTTAGGCGCGCTGCTTTACCAATTTCATTTACAGGGGGCTATCATCCCGGTCCACGTATTGCTCCAGCCAATGCTCTGTCCTTAGGGGCAACCAGCACTGGGGAAATTGTTGATTTCGAGCTGACCGAAAATATGGATGTGGCTGATTTTAGACAAAAGCTGCAGACACAGCTATCTGAAAATTTGCCTATCTATGATGCTCAAGAAGTTGACATTAAAGCACCGTCTGCAACTAAGACCCTAAAACAGGCCGACTATCTGCTGGCTATTGCGGCGCAGACACCCAATTGCGAGGTTGCCTGGCAGACTTTGATAGATGAAATCTTGGCAACAGCCGAAATCATAGATACCCACACAACTAAATCAGGCAAAGTTAAGCAGATCAATCTGAGAGAACGACTGCATCATCTAGAAATCATTGACAGTTTGCCTGCTGATTTGCCCGACAGCGTCAGGCAAAAACTTTCTACAGCGGGGGATATCGTTATTCGATATGTAGGTAGCTGTCAAAATGATGGCAATATGCTGCGTCCTGAACAGGTGCTGCGTATGCTAGAACGACAGCAGATGGATTCAACTAATGCGCCATTGTCATTGGCACATGTACATCGTCAGGAGTTAATCCTGACCGAGAGCGTTTAGTAACCCTGCTTTCTTTACAGCTGTGTAGCCTATGAAAGTCATTCTGTGGTCAACCCTGTCTGCTCTATGTCTGGTTTTGCCTGGGCGCTATGCCTTGGCCCAAACAGAACAGCCGTCAGCGACAAACTGTCAGCTGATTAATCAGCAACCTAGAACAGATAGCGTGGCAGAAGAGGCAGAACCATTACCTCAGACTCTATTGGCAGAACAGATTGAAGCAATGTGTAAGCTGAATGGTCAACGGCCACGAATCGATGACGGTGCGATCGCAGCAGATGACAATCCATCTCCCGAGGACTTTACAATGCCGAGTCTATGGTGGCAAGAGCAGCAGGTGGGAGATGCCATCAACATGCGTTTGATCAATAGCTGGCAAGCGTATACCGACACCGTTAGCATCGATACTGGCAGAACTATTGCCCATGTTGATGTCATGGTAAATGGCCAAATTTGGCCATTACTAAACTATTTAGAACGCTATTCCATACTTACTCAGTTTGGAGAAAGCGCTAAAGCCTATGGCTATCAGCTGAGAATTTTTACAGGCGGTCGACTGGTGGGCTTACATGTATGTGACTTTACTGAAGATTTTGTCCTTCAAACTAGCCAGGGTGCTGCTGACACAGCAAACCCAACCTGCCTAGTAGAACTAAACTACTTTGGCCAGGGTGCTATTCGAGGTGGGCGTCAGCGTTAAGTAATGTAGAGAGATTTTTCTGACCTCGATCCGATAGCGGCAGCAACACCTCACCATGGTCAGGTATTAACAGAGCTTGCTGAGCTAGTTGAGGGGGTACATCCGCATTCGGCAGAAAAAATGACGGCGAGACACCATAGCTAGAGACAGAGATTTGTGTCGCAGTGGATGTTTGCCAGCAAAACTCTAGCCATGATTGAACCTCCTCAGTCATCTCTGCATTAGCGGGGGCTACCCAGAGGTCGCTAGTCAATACAGTTCCCTCCTGGGGGTGCACTGCACCCAGCCGCCGGTAGCGAACAAGCGTTGCTAGAATATCTCCGCTCCAGCCGACTGCTAACCAAACATCCTCATTAACCAGTGCTTTTAGATATGCGTGAGAATCAAACACCTTAACTTGACGGTACAGCGCTAGCAGCTGTTCTTTAACCTCATCTTTCACTAAAGCGGCTTCATCATTGACAGAATAGCCCAGTGCCATCAGCACAACAGCTGCAGCTAGCCGGGGATGATTGAGCATAGCAATACGCCCTGCTAATTCTGGTCGCCAGAGGTCTGCCCATTTAGCTACAGCTTTAGTATTGGAATCAAATACAGCTTTTTGATAGGCAATCATTAACCCTTGGGTGCGGTATGGTACCGCCCAGAGATCTCCCGTAGAACTTGAATTTCCCTGACTATCACGACGAAGCAATCGCTGCCAAGGTTCAGGCAGCATCTCGATCTGAGGCAGATCCGGTAGTGGCTGGATTAATTCCTGACGAATCGCATGGTCTAACCACGGATCGCTCAGAGTAACCAAATGAGTGTCGACAGTTGGCGTAGCCGTTGGTTCTGATGCTTCCCCATTACCAAATGACAATAAACGTCTCCATAGGGGAGGGTTCACTGGTGAGCGCGTTTTCCACCACTGCAGCTGTTGATAAATCTCAACCAGGCTAGCTTCAGCATCAAACCGAGTAGGAGTTTCGCGACCAAACGCCTTTAAGACTTGAGACGGTACCGAACGAGCCAGCAGTTTTACTTTTAGAGCAACAGACGCACCGGGGCGGCAACTAGCCACAGCAATCCCTAATAATCCCCACAGTATGGTACGTCGCTTTAACATTTATCTTTTCTGAACTGTCTATCTAACGTAGCGCAATCGGTAGGCAACATTATGGATGGCCTAGCAATTCAACAAAGTCTTTTATAGTTTGGCGCACACAGCTCACAGTAGTGATGATCGCTGAAAGCTTTATATAACAATAGCTATGTGAGATAAGCTATAGATTTAAAGCCATTACTTCCATTAATAAGGCGTAAGCATCGTTGCTTACCCCCAAAAGCTCATTGACAGAAATTGCCCCCATACGAGGAGTAATTTCAATCAACCTGCTGCCAATTAGTCAAATGTCGCTGGTGCAGAGAAGCGAGTTTTACCAGCTCCCCACATATCGCCCATAACCTTGGGCTGAAGCAGGATATGCCCTGAAATGGCAACTAAATCATCTTCGGTCAAGCTACGCATCTTTGGAAAAATATCAGTGCTCTGAGCACTGGGGTGTAGCTCAGAAATCTCAGTCAACCCATCATAGGTAGTAGGGTTGTGTAGGTAGTCAACCAGAGCTTCCAAGTTGTTCCGATTAGGATAAGCACCTTCCAATGCTTCAGGCTCTAAACCAACGTTTGGATTAGTTTTGGTAATACCCTGGACATGACAGGTAGCACAAGCGTAATTAAATTTCTTCCGCCCCTGAGAAACCTGCTCTAGAGACAAAACAACAGTATCTCCTTGTTCATTTAGGGGAATAGTACGGATTGTTTCATCCAGCTCAGCCGCCATCGCATTGCCACCTAAAAACAGGTTACCGACAAGAAAAACAGCCGCGACCACCAGCCAAATGCACTTTTTAAACATGATTCTCCTCGAAATGGATCGCCCATAACAGGCGCAACACAGCACAAAGCAATTGAGCCTGACAATTAGGCTACGCTCGCGATTTGCAGCTATCTGAATGATTCAGCTAGCTGATAGTTAATAACTATCATGCCACCGATAGGGTCAATTCCCAAGACAGTTAAGGGGTTGACTATAGCACCGGTTTGATCGGCACAGGATGTCCGTTTGCGGCTCTCTTTAGAGAAACATGACTCAGAGAAGGAGACGTATCGGGCAGCTTATGTAACCGAATCAGCTGGGCAAGGGTGTCTTTAAGCTGAGTACGAGGCACAATTTTGTCTATAAAGCCGTGTTTGAGAAGATACTCTGCCGTTTGAAAGTCGTCTGGCAACTTTTCTCTAAGCGTTTGTTCAACCACTCGACGGCCAGCAAAGCCAATGGTCGCTTTTGGCTCTGCCAAGATAATGTCGCCCAGCATCGCAAAACTGGCCGTTACGCCACCTGTAGTTGGATGGGTAAGAATTGGCATGTACAGCAGACGGCCATCGCGATGACGTTCCAGTGCGGCTGAAATTTTAGCCATTTGCATCAGGCTTAGCATGCCTTCTTGCATACGGGCACCCCCTGAAGCGCAGACAATCACAACCGGGAATCGAGCGGCTGTGGCATGCTCAATCAATCGGGTGATTTTTTCGCCAACAACCGAGCCCATACTGCCGCCCATAAAGCGGAAGTCCATAACTGCTAGGGCAATATCTTCGCCGTTAATCTGACCAAAGCCGGTTTGGACACCATCATTTAGCGTGGTCTTATTTTGCATATCGCGCAGCCGATCGCTGTAGGCTTTGCGATCGCGAAACCGCAGAGGATCCTTGGGCGCAATCTGTTCATTCAGGGACTGCCAAGTATCAGGATCGATTAGCTGCGTAATGCGCTCGTCACTGAAAACACGATAGTGATAATCACACTCTGGGCAAACCATTTGGTTAGCCCGCAAATCCTTTGTGTAAGTTAGGACCCCACATTCATCACACTTTGTCCATAGACCATCAGCAATTTCGCGCTCATGACGATCTTGGCTAATGGGGTTTTCTTTCTTACGATTTGCAAACCAGTCAAAAAGGGACATAAACCCTGATCTCGATACATAGCGTTCTCCAATCCTACCGGCTTGCCCACCCCCCTGGAATAGTTGAGCAGAATTTTATCGCCGTCACAGATTACAGCTGGCCCTAGATAAACAGGCTCAAATAGGCTCGTATCAAGGCATTTCCAAAAAATAGACTTATTCCTGCACCAAAGGCTAAAAATGGACCAAAGGGAATGGGTTGCCGACGATCAAACCGGCCCAGCATCAGCCCCAGCCCACCGCCTACGGCTCCTAATAATGATGCTAACAATACGCTCAATAGCAGGCCCTGCCACCCTAACCAGGCTCCTAACATAGCGGCTAGTTTGCCATCACCGCCCCCCATAACAGTCTTTCCAACAGCCATTGCCCCTAGCAGAGAGAGCATGTCAAATAGCCATAGACCTAAGACAGTGGCTGCAAAACTAGCCCCCATAGCTGAGACAATAGATTGGTCAACCGCTAAAAATATTTGAGCAATCCAGCCCAGACAAACCCCTGAAGCTGTTAGTGAATTTGGCAGGGTTAGGGTATCGATATCGATCAAGGTAAGTGCTATTAGCCAGCTAATAAGCCCGCAATAGACAAGTGTCTCAAGCGTCCAACCAAACCTCAAAAATATAGCTATGTAAAGCAGTCCGCTAATCAGCTCTACTAACGGGTATCGAATCGAGATCCTCGTTCTACAGTAACGACAGCGACCTCGAAGCCATAGCCAACCAAGCACAGGCACATTATCGTAGGGTCTTAAGCGGGTCAAACAGCGGGGGCACCGGGACGGTGGCGACAGCAGTGAAAGCCCCGCTGGCAATCGATAAATAACAACATTCAGAAAGCTACCGATAGAGGCCCCTAGAGTGAAAATCAACAAACATGGGACCAGACTCTCTAGCATCTAGTGCAGCCCTGGCTCTAGCTGAGTTAAGGGAATGAAGCTTTCATGGGGCAGCAAAACGGGCTTGGGGCCAAAGATGAGTTTGCCACGACGGGTTGTGCGACCAATGGCTACACCAATGGGACGCTCAACCACCTCGGGATGGACTTCATAATAGGTGCGATAGATATGACGGGCTGCCCGCAGCAATGCTGGATCTAGCATGGATGAGGGGGAACGTAAGTTAAGCGGACTACGCTGAATTCCGGCTGCTGCCACACTGGGATGCACCGCCGCCTCACCCTGGTTACCGTACCCTGGTCGCTGTAAAGATGACACGACTGAATACTCCCTTTTACTCAAAGAACACGTATTTGATGGAACTGCGCTGAATTTAACTAAACTCAGTCATTTGCTGAAGATACCCCATGTCCGCAAATAGAAACAGCCCTGCCATCATTCAGTACACCAATACTAGCTATCATTGATGGATTGTGCTAGAGGGGGCTTAGTAGCCTGCTGAGCCGATCGTGTTAAACCAGGGCTTGCAAAAGTGTTTCACCCATTGCTTTACAGCCAACAGCCGTCATGCCGTCAGCCATGATGTCACCCGTTCGGTAGCCTTGATTTAACACGATGTTTACGGCATTTTCAATCAGGTCAGCCGCTTGAGGCTGACCCAAGCCATAGCGCAGCATCATAGCAGCACTCAGCACTTGAGCAAGCGGGTTGGCTTTATCTTGACCCGCGATATCAGGGGCTGAGCCATGTACCGGTTCAAAGACACCTGGCCCTGATGCACCTAGACTAGCGGAGGGCAACATCCCGATACTGCCTGTCAGCATGGCGGCTGCATCGGACAGAATATCGCCAAATAAATTGCCGGTAACGATGGTGTCAAACTGTTTAGGCCACCGGAGCAGCTGCATCGCAGCATTATCTACGTACATGTGGGTCAAATTTACATTGGTGTAGTCAGTCGCTAGGGCAGTGATGCGATCGCGCCACAGCTGAGACACTTCTAATACATTGGCCTTATCAACCGAGCACAATCGTCCCTGACGTTTTTGGGCCGTTTCAAATGCAACTCGGCCAATGCGATCAATTTCGCTACCGGTGTAGGCCATGGTGTTAACCCCGCGCTGGTCACCATCGGCAGCAAACACACCACGGGGTTGGCCAAAGTAAATTCCGCCTGTTAGTTCACGCACCACCATGATGTCTACACCTTCAATTACCTCACGCTTGAGGGACGAGGCATCGATCAGCTGCGGCAAAATCGTGGCTGGTCGCAAATTGGCAAAGAGTTTTAGACCGGCTCGCAACCCTAATAGCCCTGTTTCTGGTCGCTGCGCCCGTGGCAATGAATCCCACTGGTAGCCGCCAATGGCGGCTAGTAAGACAGCATCACTCTGTCGACAGGTCTCTAAAGTCTCGTCTGGTAGCGGGCTACCTGTTGCATCAATGGCACAGCCACCAATGGGCACCTCCGTAAAGTCAAACTGGATATTTAACTTGGCACCAACGGTCTTAAGGACATCAACGGCAATGGCTGTAATTTCAGGCCCAATGCCATCACCAGGGAGAAGGGTAATACGAAACTGCTGGGTCATGGAGACTTATTTCGAGATCGCAGATGATCGAACATCATATTGTAAGCATGGTGTAGCGCTGGAAATGAGCAGGTTGTGGTTGACTACATTTATCTTCATGGGTTTGCGTCTGGGCCGACGTCTTACAAAGGACAGTGGTTGCGATCGCGCTTTCAGACTCTAGATATCGACCTCCAGCTGATGGACCTCAATCAAGGAGACTTTGCTCATCTCACCCTGACTCGCCAAATCAATCAGGTAATCAAACAAATTCAAGGACCTACCGTACTGATTGGGTCTAGCTTAGGGGGGCTGGTGGCAACCTGGGTAACTCAGCAATATAACCAGATTGAACAGCTTATTTTGCTGGCCCCGGCTTTTCAATTTCTCAACCAGTGGCTGCCAAGGCTGGGGCCAGAACAGCTCAGTAGCTGGCGATCCACAGGTTGGCTATCGATCTACCACTATGGTTTGCAAACTCAGCAACAGCTACATTATGACTTTTTGACCGATGCCCATCGCTACCCCGATAGCCAGTTAACCAAATCGCTGCCTACCTTGATTCTCCATGGATGTCGCGACGACGTTATCACCTTAGAAGCCAGTCGTCTCTATGCACAACATCGGCCGTGGGTCACGCTACATTCTCTAGATACTGACCATGGCATGGCAGACGCTATGGATGCGATCTGGGACCATATTCAAGACTTTTGTGGGCTCTAACCATCGTAAGGAGCCATGGCAAAATGGGATGATGAGAGCTGCCGCCCAAAGTATTGCCCATGCTGCCTTTTCTGCGTGCTGATTTGGCCAACCTCAAGGCTTATCAGCCCCATCCACCCATTCCAGAGCCCTACGACCAGCTTGATACTAATGAAAGTCCCATTGACTTGCCCATCGAACTTAAGGAATCTCTGGCCCAGCATTATCAGCAAGCCATTGCCGCTAATCGCTATCCGGATGGTGGACACCAGGCACTTAAGCAAGCTATCGCTGACTATGTGTCAGAAGCGGACGTCAACGCAGCTGCAGACAATATATCCGTTGGGAATGGGTCTGATGAATTGATTAGATCTTTATTAATCGCGACGGCTATTGGAAATGGAGCAATTTTGGTCGCCAGCCCTACATTTTCTATGTATGGCATTTTGGCCAAAACCTTGGGTATTCCTGTGATTGATATCAATCGTCAGGATGATTTTTCTATCGATTTAGACCAGGCTCAGGCTGCTGTAGAAAATCACACTATCCGAGTCGTGTTTATGGTGCATCCCAACTCCCCTACAGCCAATCCTCTAACCAGTGCTGAAATTGACTGGCTACGTCAGCTGCCGAGTGACGTACTGGTGGTGATTGATGAAGCCTATTTTGAATTCAGCCAGCATACCCTGGTGGCCGATAGCCTCAGCCACAGCAACTGGGTTATTTTGAGAACCTTTTCCAAGGCTTTTCGGCTGGCGGCACATCGGGTTGGCTATGCGATCTCACAGCCAGCATTAATTGAAGCACTTGAAAAAGTCAGACTGCCCTATAACCTGCCTAGCTTTTCCCAGGCCGCTGCCCTAACAGCATTAGCCAATCGCAGCTTACTTTTAGAGGCTGTCGATATCACCATTCAAGAGCGGCAGGCAATGGTCAGCTGGCTGAGTCAGCAGCCAATGCTAACCCAGTGGCCCAGTGCAGCTAACTTTATCTACTGTCGTTTAAGCAATAAAGGGATATCACGATTGGGAATGCCCCAGGCAGAGGGACTGCATCACCTCTTCACATCACTACGCCAGCAAGGCACACTCATCAGACACACGGGCGGTGGGTTACGCATTAGCCTTGGCACAGCTGTCGAAAACCAGCGCACCCAGGCAAATTTACAGCTCGTTTGCCAGTAAGTTCCTAGATATTCATCCCTAAACGTACCCGGCGCACGGTTTGAGGTAAAACTCCCACCATCAGAGCAAATGCTTCGTTGGGTACGTTGTCAATCGTGCTCTTATCAAAGTAAGTCTTGAACTGATCCAAAATCATCTGAGCCCGATCAGCAGAGCGAGGCTGATCGGTAAAATTTTGGGTAAGTCGAATCCACTGCAGGCGAATCTTTAACGCCTTTTGGTGATCCTCATGATCATCCGGCTCAATCAAAGACAAATTACCCAGTGGAATAATCTTTTGACATCCCTGGTCAAAGTCTCCGCCCACAGCGGCGCCAGGTCCGGCAAACTCGGCGTAAAACTCCCGAAAAAGAATCAGGCCGTTACGACGACGACTATTGACGACTAGTAAATCGCCACGGTTAATTTTTTTGAGCAGACTGTCAACAGCTAAGGTTTCATTCACAGGCACACTAGAATTTGAACCGAGAGGCTGCTTTGCTCGCTCAGTCCACCACTTTACCTTACTATC
>JBHJIV010000197.1:0-31138 GCA_050043105.1 Leptolyngbyaceae cyanobacterium
TCATCTGCTCTCAACAGTGATGCCAGCGGTGTTATTACCTTATTTCCCCAGCTACCTACCGTTGTTGGCTTACAAAAGATTCTGCTACGGTCAAACAAGCCTGTCGTCGCTTGGACCTTTAACGTTGGCAATTATAAAGTCGGCACGCTAAGACGCTGGTTATCTCAGCTCAGCCTGAGACAAATTGATCGATTTGTTGTCCACAGTCGTCAAGAAATTGACATTTACAGCGAGTGGTTAAATCTTCCAAAAGATAGATTTGAGTTTGTTCCTTTCCCCTGTGCTGGCATTGAAGGAGACTATGCAGAAGATAAAGAGTCTCCGTTTATAGCATCTCTAGGCTCAGCTCATCGAGATTTTCCCTGCTTTTTCCAGGCTGTAGAAGAGCTCGACATCCCAACTATTGTGGCATCTGGCAAGTCGGCACTAGAGGGTATCGACATCCCCAAACGGGTGCAAACACCTTTTGGTATATCGCGGGCAGACTGTCACAAAATTGCTCAAGAAGGTCGCATAAATGTAATTCCTTTGCAGGATAAACCTGATGTTACAGCGGCTGGCCATGTCACCGTTATTGAAGCTATGCATATGGGGCGACCCATCATTGTGAGTGATTGTTACCGTATGAGTGACTACATTCAGCATGGCGAAACTGGCTGGCTTGTAAAGCCTGGTTGTGTCGAGAGCTTAAAGAAAGCCATCACAACACTTTGGCACGATGAAGAGTTACGTAATCGTTTAGGACAAAATGCTAAAGCCTATGCGCAAAAGCACTTTACCGAGCATGCTGCAGCAACAGCATTAGAAAAAATCCTTGATGACGTGACTGGTCAACAACGCACTTATGCTAGCTCATCAGTCTCATAGCGCTGAGTTCTGGCAGAAGCACATCCGAATAAAGTGCGTTATTGGATGATAAATGCTCTGCTTTAAACCTCACCAAGAGTAACGTATAAATTAACTGTACAAAAGGCATGGATCTGGCAATTTTTGCCAGATCCATGCCTTTTGTATGTCATGCCAATGCCTGATCAAATATTTTGATCTCTGAGCTTATCCAAACAGCTCCCTGTAGTATGGTGGCCATACTTTCAAGGCAGATACCCATGACAACGTTACTAGTTAAAAATATTCATACTTTGGTAACGATGGATGAGCACCGGCGTGAGATTCGTCATGGAGCAATGCTGATTCGCGACCATGTGGTTGAACAGGTGGGCAGCACTGATGAACTGACGAATACAGCCGATCAGGTGTTGGATTTGCGAGATCGCCATGTTGTGATGCCAGGGATGGTGAATACTCATCATCACTTTTTTCAGAATCTGACACGGGTAGTCCCAGGAGCTCAAAATAGTGAATTGTTTGGATGGTTAAACACCCTTTACCCTATTTGGTCTAGGTTAACTGCAGAGGGAATGCGACTTAGTAGTCAACTTGCTGCGGCTGAGCTAATTCTGACAGGGTGCACTACTGCCAGCAATCATATGTATTTGTTTGTTAATGACTGCACTCTAGATGAGGAGATTGAGGCGGTAAAGAGCATGGGTCTGAGATTTCATGCTAGTCGTGGCAGTATGAGTTTGGGCAAAAGTAAAGGAGGATTACCTCCAGATGCAATTGTTGAGAATGAAGGTGATATTCTCAAGGACTGTCAGCGTCTGATTGAGAAGTACCACAATCCTGAACGGTATGCTCAAGTACGTATTACATTGGCTCCATGTTCACCGTTCTCAGTATCTCAGGATTTAATGCGGGTCAGTGCAGATATGGCTCGTAGCTACGATGGTGTGCGTTTACACACTCATTTAGCAGAGAACTCTTCAGATGTGGAGTACAGCTTAGAAAAATTTGGTCTGCGACCAGGAGAGTATGCAGAAGCAGTTGGGTGGTTAGGTCATGATGTGTGGCACGCTCACTGTGTAAAGTTGAGCGATGAGTCAATCACAAAGTTTGGTCATACAGGTACGGGGGTTGCTCACTGCCCCTGTAGTAATATGCGTCTTGCTAGCGGCGTTGCCCCTATCCGTAAAATGCTTGATCGTAAAGTACGGGTGGGTCTAGGAGTGGATGGGGCTGCATCAAATGATGCGAGCCATATGCTGCAGGAAGCACGTACTGCTTTTTTGCTGGCTCGAGTGGCTGCGGAAGATGCCGCTGCGATGACAGCAAGGGAAATTCTAGAAGTGGCAACCCGTGGTGGGGCGAACGTTCTGGGGCGAGATGATATTGGCTATTTAGCTCCTAACATGGCTGCCGATTTTGTTGCTTTTGATATTGATCGACCGGAATTTGCAGGAACCCATGCTGACATAGTAGCGGCTTTAATCTTTTGTCAAATTCCTCAAGTTAGCTACAGCTTTATTCATGGGCGTTGCGTAGTAGAAGCTGGTCAGCTCGCCACCATAGATTTAGCTCGGCTGCTGACTGAGCATGGGCAATATGCAAAACAGCTGACAACGGGGTGTTAATAAACTTGGCATGGCTTCTATTTAGACCGTTTCAGGGATAAAATATTTTTTATACAAGGATTTTGTTTAGTGATCGTGCTAGCGCTGTTGCTGTAAACATAAGAGCCCCTTTACTACCTTGGGTTGAGCAACTTAAGGGTTAGCGGCAGCTGAGTTGGGCAAATATCCTAAGCGGGGACATTGGCTGGATGGCTTACGTCTAGTTCGAATATGTAGGTTATTAGACACAAGTTTCTTATCTGATGTCTGTTGTTATTAAGTGCATCTAAGTTCACTGAGCTGAGCTGTGGCTGACGTTTCTAAAGTTGTGGTGAGTGTGAGACCAGATGACTGCAAAAGACTTGTTGAATCAAGGGGTAGATCTGGCACGGCGATGTGACTGTACGGGTGCGATCGCACTTTTTAATACTGTCATTGAGTATTTACCAAACTACGCCAAAGCCTATTACAACCGAGGATGCGCCCACTACGCACTAGGCAACCACAGCGTTGCTGTTGAAGATCTAAGCTGGGCGATTCACCTTGACCCCAACTATGCATCGGCCTATATCAATCGAGGGAATGCTCACCGCAAACTGAGTCATACAGATGCGGCCTTAGAAGATTTTGAACATGGCATTCAGCTGACGCCGTTATCGACGCGAGGGTACTGCAATCGCGGCCTACTGCGTCTGGATCTGGGCGACTATGAAGGCGCTGTTCGGGATTTTGACTATGCCCTTAAGCTACAGCCCCATTTTCCTCGAGGCTATCTATGGCGAGGTGTGGCCTGGCTGCGGTGTGGTGATTTTCAGCTAGCCGTCACTGATCTCAATCGAGCGTTGTCGCTAATACCAGCCTGCGCCACCACCTACAATCAGCGGGGGCTGGCCCACTTTTACCAAGCAAATCATAAACAAGCTCTGGCAGATTTTAACCAAGCGATCGCACTTGATAAAGACTTTGCAGACGCTTACAACAACCGAGCAGCATTACAGACAGAGCTTGGAAACTATGCAGGTGCGATGAAGGACTACTGTATATCGCTGCGGCTCAATCCTGCCCTCACAAATGTTTACCCCCAGACCCTGGAGCAATTGAGTCATGTTCTTCAGGATTGTCCGACTACGGGTAAATTGGCCCTACTAAACAATCGAGGCAATACACGCGCCAATCTAGGAGACTTTGGTGGAGCCCTTGATGACTACACTGAGGCGTTGCGTATGGAGCCAAATCATGACTTTATCTACATCAACCGTGGGTTAGTCCAGCTGTATACGCATCACTATGAGATGGCAGCCACCGATTTTAGCAAGGCGATTGAGCTAAATTCTCAGTGCCCGGAAGCCTACAGCCATCGGGGAGGGATTCGACAGCACCTAGGAGATTTAACCGGGGCACTGACAGATGTTAACCAGGCGCTTGGTCTAAATCCATCGTTAGTGAATGCCTATGTGCATCGGGGTCGCATTCATGTAGATCTCAACAACTATCAGGACGCAATGAAGGACTTTGACCAGGCATTAGCCCTGCAGCCTGACGCCGCACACACCTTGAATGAACGGAGCGTGGTGAGATTTCGCCTCAATGATACTGAGGGCGCTTTAGCCGATGTTAATCGTGCTTTGGAGCTGCAGCCACAGTTTTCAGATGCCTATCTCAACCGCAGTTTGATTCGATTTGACCAGGGTGATCGCTCCGGTGCGTTGAGTGATATCGATGTGGTTATGACCATTAACCAACGTCGGGCAAACAGGGGCGAGCGGGCCATTGCCTAGGGCAGTCGTCGTCCTCCCACACTTCAAACGAATCAATATCGATAGCTGATTCGGCGCTTTCTGGCTGATTATTCAGTTTATCGAGGGCATTTTCTACAGTATTTTCCAACGCTTTATTGATAGGGCCGATCCGTTTTTTTGCTTTAGAAAACTGCTGCGTAAACTGAGATCGCAATCCCTGGCTCCGATCCTGCAGCTGCCGAGTCGTTGACTGCAGTTGCTCATCTAAATCATCGGGGAGCCACCGCTCTTGAGCATAGTCCGGCCAGTCCTGTGCCCGCTGCTGCACTTGATCGGCTAACGATTGAGCGGTGGTTTGAGCCGTTGTTTGCCAGCCCTGTTGATCGATGGGTACGGCTTCATCAGCATAGTAATCAGCCTGCTCAACCGACTGAGCCGCCACCATCATCCGTTTACGCCCAGCACTAATAATTGCCTCGGGGGCTAATCCATACAGTCCTGACTGACCGGGTTGCGCAAATAGATATTGCACGACAGCCCCACTCCGCTCAAACCGATAGTCCACAATCTGTCCCACACAGTTGCCTGTATCGGTCCACACCTCTAGCCCCATCATCGACTGGGCTGCCGCATTCGCGGGTGCAGAATCTTGAGTGCGTAGAACAATGCTATCGTCCCCGATGCTGACGATCTGACTCCAGCTAAAAATAGGGCGCTGTCGCTGCCACACCGGTCCTTTACACATGAGTGCCACCACACGGCTCTGATTTAGGTCTACTAGCAGATCGTCCACCAGCCCTAGTTCCTCAGTGGTGCCATAATCAAGCATTAACCGGCCAATTAGTAAACTTTGCCGGAGGACAGACTCATCAGCCATGGGAGCAACTCTATAAAACGCCTGTACTTGAGTTATAGCACCCTGACTCACTTTTCTTTGTAAGGGTTAGAGTCTGTTGACTCAATCAGACGGTAGTAAAAACAACACCGCCAATTGACCGATCTTTAAGGCTTATATTAATTCTGTGGGGCTTTCCACCTAGTAGAACCACACTCGCTTTATAAAATGTAGTAGAAGCAACTCTTGGGTAGAGGGACTTATGGATATCGCAATTAAGCGTCCTATTCTAGTCGGTGGTTTAGGTCTCAGTGCCAGCCTGTGGTTATTAGATGTGGTGCATCATATGCCCATGGATGGATCGTTCGTCCTAGGTGCGATCGCACTAGGCTCAGGACTCTGGTGGTTCCGTCAGCAAAGCCAGCGCAGCGTAGTTCCGACGGTCCCTAAGCAGGTGCAAGTACAGCGCGATACCATTGACCGAGCCCTAGAGCGCATAGACGGTCTCATTGATCGGCTATTAGCGGCAGACAGTAAAGCCGACGCCCAGGCAGAAATTTATCGCACCGAGTATGACCTCTTGCTCGACAGTTTGGAACGTACCGATTTAAGGGTTGCGATCGCTGGCCATAAGGCAACCGGAAAGACCGCTCTCCGTAACTGTCTGCAGGCATCATACGAGCCACCATCACTCACGTTCACTGACTACAGCGATGCTGACTTGGTGCTGTTGTTGGTGGCAGGCGATATGACGGCTTCGGAATTAAATCATCTAGAAACGCTGGTTTCTGAAGGCTATCAGGTGCTGGTAGTGCTCAATAAGCAAGACCAGTACACACCGATGGATAAAGCCGTGGTGCTTGATCGGATTAAAGGGCGCGTGACAGAACGGGGCGTGGAGGTCGTTGCGATCGCAGCAAACCCAAATCCCATCAAAGTTCGTCGCCATTTAGAATCAGGTGAAATCGCCGAATTTTTTGAGCAACCCACCGCCGATATCACCCCCCTGACTCAGAAGCTGGATAGATTTATTGCTGAACCAGCCCCCTTAGTCATGGCAACGACACTGCGGCAAACCAAAGTACTGCAGCAGCGCATTATCCAAGAAATCAATCTATACCGTCGTCAAAGGGCTATGCCCGTTATCGAGCAAATGCAGTGGATTGCAGCGGGTACCGCGTTTGCCAACCCAATTATCACGGTCGATCTGCTGGCGACTGCAGCCATCAATGGCCAACTCGTCCTAGACCTCGGCGCTATTTATGGTCAAAAATTCTCTGTAGACCAGGCCAAAGCTGCGGCAGGAACAATTGCTGAGCTAACCGTCAAATTGGGATTGGTGGAGCTAGCATCTCAGGCCCTGGGTACAGTGCTTAAAGCCCACATCACTACCTATTTGGCGGGTGGTGCCCTACAAGGTGTCAGCGCAGCCTACCTCACTCGCCTGGCAGGTCTAGCTTTGATTGACTACTTTGAAGAACAGAGTTTGCAAGCAACCACTGAGCTTAACTTTGCCGGACTAGGAGATCGCCTCCAACCACTGTTCCAACAAGCCCGTCAGGGATTGGCTCTCAAAGATTTTGTTACCCGAGCACTCCCTCACTTGCCTGCCATTAGTGCTGCTGCAAACTAGAGATTTTAGCAAAAGCGGGCAACGGGCAATTGAGTGTTTTCAATATTAATCGCCCAAACGACAACTCTCGGCCTAACCTCTTAGCTCTGAGCACTCTTGTAGACTATGACTGACCCCGCTTTAATGCAGCCAACATCTACCCAGCAAAGCCCTGTCTCAAACGCAATAACAGCCGAGCACCCTCTTGTCAGACAAGCCCGTGAGAGTTTGCGACAACCCATTGATCGCTATATTCCACAGCTAGAGCTTACCCGCTCAGATGCTGATGAACTAAAACGTCAGGCCGCTGTCAAATCTGGCATTGACCAGCTAACCACCCTCTTAAACAAGCTAGATAGCACTCTAGTGCGAGTAGCTGTCTTTGGTCTGGTCAGCAGGGGAAAGTCCGCTGTGCTCAATGCCCTTGTGGGCGAAAAGATTCTGGAGACAGGGCCGCTAAATGGGGTTACCCAATGGCCTCGCTCAATCTACTGGACACCCGCTGTTCCGGAAAGAGAGCAGACCCTAAAAGTTGAGCTAATCGATACCCCCGGTCTAGATGAAATTGAGGGAGCTGAACGGGGTCAGGTTGCTCAAGACGTAGCTCAACAGGCTGATTTAATTTTATTTGTGGTGGCCGGAGACATCACCCACACCGAATATACGGCCTTGCAAACCCTCCACGAAACACGCAAACCGTTGCTGCTGGTCTTTAACAAAACAGACCTATATCCAGACACAGATCGTCAAGCGGTCTATAACAACCTACAGCGTCTCAAATCCCAGCTAGCGTCTACTGAAACTTCTGAAACAGAGAACAACACGGAGAGCAACAGCACAATCTTACAGTCCGATATCCCGATTGTAGATGACATTATTCTAGTAGCGGCAGAACCTGCTCCATTGCAGGTAAGAGTAGAATGGCCCGACGGTCGTATGACTGAAGAATGGGAAAACCCTGCGCCAGAGATTGAGCCGCTTAAAACAGCTCTCGTTGAGCTATTTCAAACTGAGGGTCCAACGCTAGTGGCCCTAAATACACTCCATCAGGCTAATCAAGTTGACACCAATTTAGCCAAGGCGACTGCTGAGCTAAATCAGACTGCGGCTGACGATATTATTTTGCAATTTGCTAAATACAAGGCTGCAGCTGTTGCCTTAAACCCGGTAGCCGTACTGGACCTTTTAGGGGGCGTTGCCTCTGACTTGGTGATGATTCGCAATTTGGCCAAGCTCTATGGTTTTCCCATGACTAGCTTTGAAGCTAGCAGACTGTGGCAGGCTATCGTTCGCAGCTCAGGCACGCTACTGATAAGTGAGTTAGGCAGTGGTTTACTTCTGGGCATTGGCAAAAGCGGCGCTGCTCTGTGGAGTATAGTAGATGGCTCTGCTGGGCTGACGGCCTATGCGGGAGCCATGGGAGCCCAGGCAGCAGCAGCTGGCTACGGCACTTACGCAGTAGGTCAGGCCGCCCGTGTGTATTTAGAGCAGGGCTGTTCTTGGGGACCTCAGGGTATAAAAACCCTGATGCAGACTGTTGTAAACAATGCTAAAACAGATTCTGTGCTGGAGCGGCTACAGCACGAGGTGCGTCAGTCAGTCGAGACAGAATACAAAAAACGTACACTGTAGTAGTTGCCAGAAAACTAGAGCACATAGCTTTCGAAATATCGGATCTTAACTACACGCTCAAACAATGTCCTTAGCGAGCCAATCTCCCCCAAAGCTGCTTCCCCTCGAAAATGGTGATCATCTCAGCCGCCACGAGTTTGAGCGTCGTTATGCCGGAATGCCCCATTTAAAGAAAGCAGAATTAATCGAAGGAGTTGTTTACGTGCCTGCCGCGCTGAGATATCGACGTCATGGAAAGCCCCACAGCGACATTATGGGCTGGCTTGCAACCTATGCTGCATTTACACCAGGTACCGAAGCCGCCGATAACACCACAGTGCGTTTGGATTTAGACAATGAACCGCAGCCGGATGCCCTGTTACGCATTGACGAAGCCTGTGGTGGGCAATCTCGCATTAGCGACGACGACTATGTAGAATGCGCGCCAGAGCTAGTTGTAGAAATTGCCGCCAGCAGCGCTGCCTATGACCTCTATGAGAAGAAAACTGTCTATCGGCGGAATAGAGTACAAGAGTATATTGTCTGGCAGGTGAGCGAAAGTCAGATCAGTTGGTTCTCGTTAGAAGATGAAGGCTACACAATGCTACTACCTGATGAGCAGGGTATTATTCGAAGCATGATATTTCCTGGATTGGATTTGAATGTTCAGGCACTGTTGGCGGGGGACTTGGCTACTGTTCTTACTGAAGTTCAGCAAGGTGTTGTGACGGAAAAGCATCAAACCTTTATGGGTCAGCTTGCTAAAAAGCTTGAGGAGTAACACTGTGCTCGGTAGGGCTACTTGATCTAGAGTTCCAGCAGTATTAATTTTCTTCGATGTATCTCGTGCCTCATCCCAGAGCAGGCGTAGGGCCTGCCCCTATAAGACTATCCGAGCTAAATGGAAAGAAAGGGACTGTCTGAGGGAGAGGGATTTTATAGGATGCTGCAGAGACGTTCCGTGGAAAGTCTGTACGCTAAAAACATAGAATCTGATTAGAGCTTTATTCCTAGGTGTGTGGATAGGGAGATAGTCTGTTTTATAGCTGAGAGATTTTTGTTGCCAGCTGAAAATCTAGCTCTGTTAGTCCTTGAGCATCATGAGTAGTCAACTGAATGAATACTTGATTATATTTAATAACAATATCGGGATGATGGGCAAGTTGTTCAGCAGGTTCAACCAGGCTGTTAACAAAATCAATCGCTTCAACAAAGTTGTTAAATGTGCGGCAATAAAATAGTGTTTCTCCATCTGTGGACCATGCGGGCAGTGTTTGCATACGTTGCTGAATCTCTGCCTCATCTAGACGCATAGAAGCATTTTTAAGACTGATTTGAGAATAGTTTAGGGCTGGTTTATCAATTACATACTCTACAGACATCAGAGTTTGAGAGTGCAAACTGGTGCTTAAAAGAAGATTTAGTACACAATCCATAGCATCAAGCTTAGTGGTCGCAGTGCTCATTTATGCATCTTTAGTAAACTACAGAATGACTATATTCACTGGCATTATTGCGATCGAGTGCTAAGTTTAGGCTGAGTGAAAATTCAGAACCAGACCACAGCCAGTTAGCACAGATTTTCCACAAAATGCGACAATGGGGGCTGTCAATATGTGTCACATTACTTAACTGGTATTCCCATGCTAAAGCGACTGGCTGCACTAATCCTTATGTTTGCCACGATGTTTGGCCTACAGGCCTGCAGCGGTTCGGCCACTGTGAGTTTACTGGACTACGTAAATAGCTATCAGGGCTATCAGTTCAGCTACCCTACTGGCTGGCTTGAGGTCAATGTCTCTAATGGTCCAGATGTGGTGTTTCACGACATTATTAATCCCACTGAGAATGTTAGTGTAGTCGTTAGTCCAGTGGCAGAGGGCAAGACACTGGAAGAGCTGGGTGGACCTACCGAGGTAGGATACAAGCTATCGAAAAGCATTACAGAAATGGCTGGTGGCAGCCGTGAAGTGGAACTTCTGAATGCTCAAAATGTTGAGACGGGTGAGGGTAAAACCTACTACATTCTTGAATACCTGGCGAGCACCCCTGAAGGCCAGCGGCATAACTTAGCCAGCGCCATTGTACGTCGTGGTCAGCTATTTACCTTTAACGCCTCGGTTCCTGAAGCTCGATGGAAGCGGCTAAAGAGTTCATTGACCCAGTCAGTTGCTTCATTCTCAGTGTATTAACCTATGGTTGTTCCTCAGTTTGTGTTGGCGTCAGCGTCTACAGCACGGCGTCAGCTTTTGCTCAATGCAGGGATACAGCACTTTGTGTCGCCCAGCAAATTTGATGAGGATCAAATTACCCTCAGTGATCCATGTGCGCTGGTTAAAGCTCTGTCTGTGGGCAAGGCAGAAATGGTTGCCCCTCTATTTTCTAATGCAGTGGTCCTGGGGTGTGACTCGGTACTCGCCTTTGACGGTGTGATCTACGGTAAACCTGAAACACCAGAGGATGCGGTTAAACGCTGGTGGAAAATGCGGGGTAAGGTGGGTGAAATATTTACGGGGCATACCCTGGTATCACCCCAAGCGGCTAAAACTCTGACCCGGTGTCAGGTAACGCGGGTTTATTTTGCCTGGATTAGCGATCGTGAAATCGAAGACTATGTTGCCACAGCCGAACCCATGAGCTGTGCTGGAGCGTTTACCATTGACGGTAGAGGTAGCTTTTTTGTAGAAAAGCTAGAAGGCTGTCATAGCAATGTGATTGGTCTAAGTATGCCGATGCTCAGAGACATGCTGGGTGAGCTGGGGTATCGGGTGACAGATTTTTGGTAGTAGCTTGTGTTCATAGTCTTAACAGGCAATATGAAGGCCCAGCTAATTCTAATTGGGATAAGACAAATATGAAAATATATGAGAAATTCATTTTCTGTAAACTTTTACAACACAATTTCCAACACTAGATATCTGTGAAAATCGCTTGATATATTCGTTAATAGATATGTCAGTTAGGAAAACCTATGTCATCTGAGCAAAGTCCTTCTCAGCGTAATAATGAAGTTAATATCAGTGGCAGTTCAGTATCAAAACTTCAGATAGCTCAAGGTGATGGAAATTTTCAGCAATCTCAGTCGATTGGTACTGGTGCTCCTGCGGAAGAATTAGAACCTGCCCAGGTGATTGCACTTCTGGAAAAGCTCACAGAGCTTTTAGAGAGTTCAGATATACCAGATGAGCAGAAGAAAAGTGCTATTCGAAATATAGAGGCAGCTAAAGATGTAGCCCATGAAGAAGAACCAGATAAATCATTTGGTGCATCAGCTTTGCAGAGACTTATGAAGTTGGTCAAAAGCGCTGAAGAAACCCTTGATGCAGGAACTAGCTTTGCATCTAAGGCTAAGCCAATTTTGGTTCAATTACTGCCTTGGTTTGGTATAGCTCTGGGGCTATAGTATCTGCTAGTAAAAGCTATCTATTTAATAGTTGAAATCACTTGACCCCTTAATTGAAAAGCCTTGGCTTTGTAAGCTGTTTTCTGACGAGAATTCCAATTTTTTACCGTTGAACTGATGTATGACACATTCCTCTCCAGAAAATTCCAACGATCAGAAAATTGAACAGAAGAGGATAAATATTAAAGGTAGTCGATTGAATGACACACAAATTGGTCAAACCAGTAGTGGAGAAATACACCAAGCTGCTCGAGATATTGTTAATAACGCTATCACTCTGACGCTCTTCAGTTCTGGCGAAGAAAGTTGGTCTCAAGAAAAATTAGATAAGGTTGGCAAACTTAAGGAAAGTTTAGAGAAGGAATTCAGCAAAAGATTAGTTAGCGTAGCAAGTTTAGTCAGTGAACTTCGAATACACGTTGAACAACAACTTTCTACAAAGTCTCAAAAAGACAAAGACACTATCCTTAATCTAATTAACGAGTTACAGTCTCTCGTTGGGCACGAGAACGCTGTCATTTTAATCAAAGAAGAGATAGATTTGTACAAACAAGCATCTTCCTGGCTATCAAACAACATCTCAATATTATCTCATGAGGTGACAAATAGAATTTTCTCGAGAAATGAATTCCCAAGACTTAGAAGAAGACAAAAATTTCTATCATCAGACAAAGTCAAAGAGGGTTTTAATCGAGATATTCAGCTTTATCTAACTTGGGTAGCTACTTATATGGACAGTGGTGCAACTCCCCCAGATAAGGTTGATGGAAAGATATTTGACATACAATTAGATTTTGCAACTGAAACTTATAAAGATGCGTTTTCAATCATGACTCATGACATAATTCATCCTCAAGTTAGCGGATTGAATCTCGACGTCGCTGAGATCATTGCTAGCTACATTAATCGATTTCTCATAGACAGGGAATTAGAGAGAGATATAAAATGAAATGAATCATCCTAGTAAGGATGCAACAACTACGACTACAACAACGGATACTATAAGAGAACGCCACCTAACTATCATCCAAGGCTTAATCCCCCTGGATGAGCATAGTCGACGTAATTCAGCGGCCTTCCTTTGCACTTGTTCAGAAGCGCCTATCAACTCAACAGGGCTTGGTATTTTCGCACATTGTGAATCCTGACCTCGCCTTATGTTGCGTTCTATTTCAAATAACCTTTCCTGCAATGTCAACTTTCTAACGTTTGGATCGAATTCTCTTTTTCCCATAGCTAAATCGATGGCAGTTATTTTGGATAAAAGCTTTAAGTAAATTGTCCCGTTTAATAAATCAATTAAAAAATGCTACACAGAGGAATACAGATAACACACAAAACAAGAACAACAATACTCTCTGACTGAGAAGCGAAATGCTACGTGTTTTTTGTTCTGAGAGATAGCCGCATGAGTTTAGATTAAGTTCATTGCACAGAAAACAAAAAATTTGAACTTTCTCATCATGACTAAGCCTATGAATCTTTGAGAACAGGCGTCCTTGCCCTACATCAACAATGCGCGCAGGAGGATAATCTGTCTCAGGTACTACTTGAGATTCAGAACAATACTTACTACGGGACGATAGAAAATCTCTGCTGCTCTCAGATGAATCCTTTAGTTGCATGATAATTATGCTGCTTTTCAAGCATTACTACTCGTCAAACAAAATGTAAGCTTCTCTACCGTCAGGAGACTCTATTAGCAATTTTCCATCCTTTTCCTTAAGCAAACTCTGTATAAATAAATCTCTCCTAATGGAACGTCGAACAGCCTCAGATATCGATATACTTTGCTCTCTTGCAATTTCTGAAAGCTTTTCGTAGGAAGAAGAACTAAGAGTAATGGTCACTCTTTGATTACCCCCTCCAGTCGAGGCAAGAGAATCATCATTGGAAGACTGCGAGATTCTAGAACTTGACATTCACATCTTTTAAGGGGTAGCGATTCAACCTAACCGTTACGTATTAAAAAACTAACTGCTTACATATAGATACTACAATACCAACATCACTCATGCATCACCAATGCATCATATTTACATCACTTAACCAAAAGAAAATGATCCTTTTTCACAGAAAGATGGTACAAATGAACCAAGTTCATAGTTCATTTGTACCATTTAGCTCATTGGAAGGAAAAGATCATGATTGCTAAAATCATTCACTGGTTACGTGATGATAGCCAAACTAAAGATGCTTTCTCAAATATCCAACGCAAGGTAAATTCACAACGCAGATATAATCCTGAGGTTCGAAAGCTTACTCCACAAGAAAGGTTAAAAGCTATAAGCAAGACACATCTCCAATCCAATCAACAAAAACATTAATCTGCCCATTCACTCTTTTAGTTGGTTCTTTTACCTCTAAATGTCCTCATGTTCAGGGATATAATTTTTTCTGCTGGACATGAGGGTAGCAACATCAAAATGTATTTTGCTTACTTCATCGTGCCTCAGCTGAACAGCAACCTGAATGACTAGGCATAGATATATTGATTGATGGTTTAAAGATTTTTGTCAGCGTCAATCAATGATTTTTGCAACTTCAACAACAGCGAATTTAGCACTACGCTGATGGAGCTAAAGGCCATAAATCCGCCGGCAAAGCCAGGACTGAGGGAAATGCCAAAGCGGGGTAGCAACACTCCAGCGGCTAACGGAATACAAATCAGGTTGTAACCGAAGGCCCAGGCGAGATTCTGACGAATTTTGTTAAAGGTACTGCGGCTGAGACTGAGGGCGGCCAAAACATCAGTTAGATCATCGCGCATCAGCACAATATCTGCCGTTTCCATGGCAATGTCAGTACCAGAGTGCATAGCTATGCCGACATCGGCCTGGGCCAATGCAGGGGCAGCGTTGATGCCATCCCCAACAAACCCGACGCAGTGACCCGCCTGCTGCAGGTTTTCAATCGCTTTGACTTTATCAGCTGGGGTCATTCCTCCCTCAGCGGTGGCGATGCCGAGGGTTTGGGCTAACTGATGGGCGACTGCGGGGCGATCACCGCTTAATAGCTGTACTTCTAAATTATTGTCTTTGAGCTGTTGAATAACTGATTTGGCTTCTGTGCGGGAGCGATCTGCGATCGCAACTACCCCCACCAATTGATTGTCAATCGCGACATAGACCAGTGTGTTCCCATTAGCACTTAGCTTGTTGGCAACGTCACTAGCATCATCAGTGCTGATATTGGCTTGGGCTAACCAGGCATCGCTACCGAGATGAATAGTCTTTTTGTCTAGGGTCGCTGTCACTCCTAAGCCTGGGGCCGTAGTGCTGTTGGCGACTTCTGTCAAAGTGAGTCCCCGTTGAGTAGCCTCTGTCAGCAAGGCATTCGCCAGGGGATGACGAGTGGCCTGTTCAACACTGGCCGCGATTTGGAGGATGCCATCTTGGGTCAGACTAGCCTCATAGCTAACGCAATCGGTTACCCAGGGTTGACCGGTGGTTAGGGTACCGGTTTTATCAAAGACCAGCGTATCTAGAGAGTGGGCTGTTTTCAGCACATCGCCCCCACGTACAAGTAGCCCTCGCTGGGCACCGATACCGGACCCCACCAAAATAGCCATGGGTGTGGCCAATCCCAATGCACAGGGACAGGCCACCACCACCACGGCAATCGCTAGCTTTAGACTTACCAGCAGCCTTGATGTTTCTACAACGGAGTGGCCGTGGTGATGGGGATTCAGCGCGGCTGAAATTGCATCGGGCCAAATGGCAAACCCAGTGCCATACCAAAAGAGGAATGTGAGCAGCGCCAGGGTCAAAATACCGTAGGTAAAGTAGCCGGATAGAGTATCTGCCAGACCTTGAATCGGGGCTTTACGGGTTTGAGCCGCTTCCACTAACCCCACCATCTGGGCCAGGGTGCTGTCAGCTCCAGTCCGGTTGACTTTGACGGAGATGGTACCAGACTGATTTAAGGTGCCACCGATGACCGAGTCACCCACCTGTTTACTGATAGGCAAGGCTTCCCCCGTCACCATGGCTTCATTGATCGTGGTTTGCCCAGACTCTATCTGCCCATCTACCGGAATTTTATCGCTGGGTAAAACCTGTAGAATATCGCCCACCTGAACCTGAGTGATGGGAATTTCCACAGTGTCCCCTGCGCCTGTGACTAAGCGAGCGACGCTGGGCTGCAGCGCAATCAGGTTGCGTAGAGCTGCAGTTGCTCGAAACCGGGCACGTTCTTCCAGGGTCCGGCCCAGCAAAATAAAGCTAAGCAGCATCACTGGCTCATCAAAAAAACATTCCCAGCCAAGCTGTGGAAATAGTAAGGCTGCAACGCTAGTGGCATAAGCACTTAAGGCACCAATGCTCACCAGCGTGTTCATATTGGGGCGAGCCCGCCGCGCCCCCTGCCAGCCATCGCGAAGAATCGCGCGCGCCGGGCCTATGAGGGTCAGTGTGGCTAGGGCAAAGTGAAAGGTGAGGGTGCTAAGGATGGGAATAGCCAACCGATTGCCTGGGTCACCGATATGCTGGAGATGCCCCAAGACTGAAAGGGCTAGCAGGGTAAGTGCGATCGCAACCCGCCACCCTTGCCCCTGTAGCTCAGCTTCTTGCTGCTCAGCCCAGGTACCCGACTCTTCCCCTTGACGGACCTGACTCGGAAACCCAGCATCGGTCAGTAACGTAGCCAAATGCCCAGGTTCAACTAGCTCAGCCTGATACTTCACAGCCGCCGCTTTAGTCACCAGATTCACAGTCGCGGCAGCCACACCAGTACACTGGCGCAGCTGGGTTTCTACCGAGCGCGCACAGCCAGCACACACCATTCCATCCACATTGAGAACGGCTACAGCAGGCGGTGCCGTGGCAGCATCAGGCGGCGGTGAAACCGGTGAAACCGTGGAAGTCATAGGCAGGTAGTAAGCCAACTGTTTGAGCCTAGCGCCGATTGCAGTGAATTGGGGCAGCCCTCACAAACTCTCAAGAAAAATTTCCGACCCGTGTGTAGGGGCGCAACATGGCACGCCCCAACACACGGGATTGGCCTAAGGTGTCTGGACCTGCTCTAACTGGGAAGATGCCAGACGATCTATCCACCCCAGCAAAAATTCACGATTAGCGTCAACATCCTTGGGGTCGGTGGCATCTGCCCCTTTGGGCAATAGCCCGATCAAAGCCGCATTGGTTACACAAAACATCGAGCGCTGGAAGCTGGCACAAATTTTTACCCGCACGTCTCCTAAACCTCGTTCAGTTTTGAGGTAGTGCTCCTCTAAATAGTCTGGCAGATGGCGAAACATATCTTGCATCAGCAAGGTGGGAGGGATACCACTACCACCGACAGGCAACGGGTCGGCATAGAGCGCACCGTAGGTAAATCGGCTTTTATCTGGGGAAATTTGTTGAGCCTGGGCGTTATAGGAAACGGTGCCCAAAAACGGAGTGCCTCGAAAGAAAATTGACTCCACATAGGGAATCGCCGTATCGGGTAAAAAAGTTAGCCCGGCAGAGGCCGGCAAAATGTCATAGGTTTTGCCGCCGATCTCCACACTATAGGTGATGGGTCGAGCGGCATTGGCGACCAAGCCATCTTTAATGTGGTCAACAATCTGGGAAATATGTTGAATTTCTCCTCGGAGATAGCGGGCGGTCAGGGAGGTAAAAATATCGCTCATGACTCGCCAAAACTGACCTAGGCCACTGTAGTAAGAGAGTTGGCGAATCTGTTCTATCAGAAATTCAGGAAAGACTCGATGAAACAGCTGCAGCACTGGGTTGAACTGAATTTTGGCTGCGATCGCACTCTGACAGTTTTGCCGAAACTCATCAGTATCTAAATAAGCATCCAACCCACCACCACCGTGCCACATCATAGCCCTCATGGTGTATTCAGCATATTCGTAGTTAATCCGGTCATGCCAAAAATGTCGCCACATTCGTGCCGGATTAATCTCTCCATCAAAATATTTGAACACTGGAAACAGATTCAAAAACTGATGGTCGGCAATGTGGATTAGATTAATGGAATAGCGATCCAACACAATGCCGTAGCTATCGAGAGCACCCATTACCTCAACCACATTATCTGGCGTGTCTGGTAGCAATGTCCCCCCTGCCAGCAGACGGTCAGCATAGTGGGCAAACGGATGAATATCTTTCAACTGAGAAGGCATAGTTTGGATCATAAAGCACAGTCTCCATCCGAACAGCTAGCTAAATCTATGGGAGCCTTAGCAAGAGGCATCGCTAGATGAGATGACGAGCGCTCTAACTTAATAGGCATCGCCTCATACATTGCCGTTGTAGTAGGCTCAATCCAACGAGTCATCCAGCTGGGGCTGAGACCAAACAGAAATAGCAACCCAACCAGCGCTAACGCAGGGGCACGATCTTGCCAGGTCACCAAAGGCAAAACAGGATCTTGTTCTACAGCTTGGGTAGGCGTTGTCGCCAGGCGACCAAAGCACGCCCGGTTTACCAGCAATAAAAAATAAACCGCCGTTAGCCCAGACCCCAACAGCCACAGCAACGTCTGAGGAGCAAAGCTGACAAAGCTACCACGGTAGACAATAAACTCAGAAATAAAGCCCACCATACCAGGGATACCGGCACTGGCCATTACTGCCAACACCATAACACTACCGATTAGGGGTAAGCCTCGCTCTGGGTTAAGCAGCCCCCGTAGCACATTCAAATCTCGCGTTCCAGTTTTCTCATAAACCACCCCAACCACCAAAAACAGCAGGGCTGAGATAAATCCGTGGCTAACCATCTGAAATACGGTCCCTACAAAGCTGAGTGGATTAGATGCCGCAGCCGCCAACAAAACGTAACCCATGTGCCCCACCGAGCTGTAAGCCACCATTTTCTTCATGTCTGTTTGCGCAATGGCTGCCAGTGAGCCATAGAGAACACTAACCACAGCCCACCAAGCCAAATAGGGGGCTAAATCTACCCACCCCTCAGAGAAGGTACAGACGCCAAAGCGAAAAAGACCGTAGGTTCCAAGCTTAAGCAGCACACCTGCCAACAAAACAGAAATTGGCGTAGAGGCTTGAACATGGGCATCAGGCAGCCAGGTATGAAGAGGAAACAACGGAATTTTGATCCCAAAGCCAATTAGCAGCGCCACCAACAAAACAACTTGCTGAATCCACGGCAGTCCATGGGCCATGGTGACACTGTAATCAAAACTAGACGCTCCGCTGAGCCAAACTAACCCCAGAAACGAAGCCAGGATCAAAATTCCAGATATGGCCGTATAAATTAAAAACTTTGTTGCTGCATATCCCCGTTGGGGCCCACCCCAAATAGCGATTAGCAGATATAGAGGAATCAGTTCTAGCTCGTAGAAAATAAAGAAGAGCAAAAGATTTTGAGCAACAAATGCCCCAGCCACTGCAAAGGTAATTAACAGCAACAAGACATAATAAAATCGATGTCGTCGAATATCTACCTCACTGGCATAAACGGCCACCAGCGACAGCAAACTATTCATTATCAGCAGTGGTAGCGAGAGGCCATCAATCCCTAGCTCGTACCCTAGCCCGAGGGTTTCAAGCCATGGCAGCGACTCACGCAGTTGGAGGTCTGTTACCGACAAGTCAAACTGCGGCAGCAAGCACAGGCTCACAATCAAATTACCCATTAAAAAGACAAGGCTTATATTTCTAGCCTGTCCACTGGTCAACTTTCCTGGCCAACATCCAACAACCAGGGCTCCCAGCAATGGAATTAATAACAGCGCGCTCAGCATTTAATATCCTCTTACCACATTGCCCAAGTCATCAAAAATCCCAACAAGCTCACTCCCACCACAATGGTGAAGATGTATCCCTGGGACTGGCCAGAAATGCTGTACTTTAGCCCTTCTCCACTCATTAATGAGACCATCCCAACCAGGTTGACAGCTCCGTCTACTACATAGCGGTCAAACCAGTTAACAACTTGCGAAAACTGGCTAACCAAGAACACAACGGTGACCCGGTAAAGCTTTTCGGTGTAAAAGTCGTTCGCTAGCAGGTCCTGCATCACTCGCATGGTTCGCTGAGTGGAACGGGCAAGCGAACGACTGAGGGGCGCTGTGCAACCCAGGGCGAAACCGATTACCCCTGAGACAATCAGTGAGCCAAAAACCACAGGGTGCCAAAAGCGCAGCGGCGGCAGTAGAGACATGCGCATCAGCGCCAAGGGCAGCAGTACTACAAAGATACTCAGACCAATCATCGGGGTTCCCATCAGCCAGTTCACTGATGGAGAGCGCCGGGTTTTAGGGGTAACGTCTCCTAAAAACACCAGACGAAAGATACGCACCAAATTAAAGACGGTTAAGGCATTAACTAACAAAAATATAGCGGCCAATACGGGGTGCTCGCGACGCAAAAAGTCGACACCCAGCTGTAGTGCCCAAAACCCACCCAAAGGCAGTAGCCCCACCATGCCAGCGCTACCGACAACAAAGGCAGTCGTCGTTGCAGGCATGCGAGACCAGACACCGCCCAGCTCTGTAATGTTTTGACAGCTGGTGTTGTTGATGATGGCACCTGTGCTCATAAATAACAGGGCTTTGGCGACAGCATGGGTAAATAACAATCCGATGGCAACACCGGGCCACTCAGCCCCTACCGCAATAAACACCAAACCGATATAGGCACTGGTGGAGTAGGAGAGCGCGCGTTTTAAATCGACCTGTGCGATCGCAACCAGCGAAGCTCCAATCGCCGTTGTTGCACCAATGCCAATTAAGACGCTCAGCGCTACCGGCGACAAAACCACAATCGGCTGCAGCTTAATCAGCACATAGGCCCCACCTGTCACCACCACCGAATTACGCAAAATCGAGGCTGGGCTGGGTCCCTCCATGGCCTCATCCAACCATAGGTGTAGAGGAAACTGGTCGCATGTTCCTGTTGGCCCTGCAATCAAAGCCAACCCCAGTAACGTTGCCGCAAGCGGCGTCAGATATGCCTCCTTAACCCACTCATACAGTTCGTTATAGTGCAAAGCTCCAGCCCAGCTAGCCAGACCGAGCACTCCCATCAATAACAAGATGTCTCCAACACGCTTAGTGAGAAATGCATCTCTAGCCGCCTTAACCACCAGCGGTTGGGCGTACCAAAACCCCACAAGCAGGTAGGTTGAGAGAGTTAGCATCTCCAACAAGAAGTAAGCCAAAAAGAAAGAGCTGCTAAGCAAAACACCATTTACAGCCCCCTCAAAAAAACCTAAGAGCGAAAAAAACCGAGCCAAGGCCCAATCTTTTTCCATGTACCCCAAACCATATATCTGAGCCAAAAGAGCCAAACCTGTCGACAGCTCCATCGCCCCTAGATTGAGCACCGACAAATCTAAGTCAAAGCTCAGCGACATATCAACCACCTGCAGCCATGGGAAATGGAGTTCCACTGACCCCACATTCCAAATGCCCATAAACACAAAGGCACCATGAACAAATGCCAGGGACGTCATTAAAATGTTGATGTAAACCGCTGGTCTAGGCCCGGTCCGCTGCACCCATCCCATAGACCAAGGCAAAGAAAAAATAACCCCTAAGAACCCGTAGATCGGGATGAGCCAACTTAATTGAATTAGAGACTGCATCATTGCCACCCAAAAGCCCACTGGCCAATAAATATTCCAAGCACCAAGCCATTCGTACTAAGCGCACCATCAGCACTCAAAATCGGACAGAACTCTGCTGATGTAACAACTATCCGATCATCCTCCACCTCAGAAACCTGCGGACGATCACAAAGTGTAAATGTGTAAAAAACTCAGATATTGGATTCAATTGCAACCTTTAGCCCAGATAAATGCCTATGGCTAATTTCAAGATTACTTATATTTAGCTAATCGTACCTGATGAACCGCTTTCAAGTAGAGCCTTTGTCCATTCAGACAGCATTCTCAGCAAGCAAGCGTATGCATTAGTCACCCAACAGCCCTGAAAGCGTGCCTTGCATACTAAATCGCTAAATCTCGAAATTTTTAGCTCAACAAATAGAAATCTTTAGTTACATTCCGAAGCAAATGATTATCAGTTTTTATAATGCTTAACATTAGAAACAATCATTGAGACTTATATTGTCAAACGGCTGACCCCCTCGTATTCTGAATTGTAGTCATGGAGTTATTGCAGACTAACGGTTTGCAAGGTGCGTCTCGGTGTGTGAAGCAACTAAGAAAGAATTCTTAAAATTCGCTAATCGAGGCACGGATGCTTGAACTAAAGCTGTTTTTCTAGGAGATTTGCGACAATGCCGATTGCCGTAGGAATGATTGAAACACGCGGTTTTCCCGCTGTTGTAGAAGCTGCTGACGCGATGGGTAAGGCCGCGCGCGTAACCCTAGTTGGCTACGAAAAAATTGGTAGTGGTCGCGTGACCGTTATCGTTCGTGGCGATGTGTCTGAAGTTCAGGCATCAGTTGCTGCTGGTATCGAGTCTGCTAAGCGTGTCAATGGGGGTGAAGTATTATCAACTCACATCATTGCCCGCCCTCACGAAAACCTGGAGTTTGTACTGCCAATTCGCTACACCGAAGCAGTCGAACAGTTTAGGACCTAGGTTTTTGATTTCGATGAGTTCAATCCAAGACTGATAGCATATCAAGGTAGAAATCGATGGCAATCGCAGTAGGAATGGTAGAGACCCTGGGTTTCCCAGCGGTAGTTGAGGCGGCTGACGCGATGGTTAAGGCCGCGCGTGTAACCCTAGTTGGTTATGAGAAGATCGGTAGTGGTCGCGTGACCGTTATCGTTCGCGGTGATGTATCTGAAGTTCAGGCATCGGTTGCTGCTGGTGTCGAGAATGTTAAGCGTGTAAACGGTGGTCAGACGTTGTCTACCCACATCATTGCCCGTCCCCACGAAAATTTGGAGTTTGTGTTACCTATTCGCTATACCGAAGCTGTTGAGCAGTTTCGCGAGAGCGTAAGTGGTATCCGCCCCTATGGTAGATAGGGAATGCGCCTAGGGAAGGTTCGCGGCACGGTCGTCAGTACTTGTAAAGAACCAAGCTTAACGGGCGTTAAGTTCTTACTGATTCAATTTGTTAGTGAGAACGGCGATTTGTTACCCGACTATGAGGTAGCAGCTGATGTTGTGGGTGCTGGTCCCGGTGAATGGGTTCTGGTTACCCGCGGCAGTGCTGCTCGTCGGCATGACGGCTATGAGAAAAGGCCGGTAGATGCGGCAATTGTTGCCATCGTTGACACCGTTAGTTTGGATTCTGGCTCACTGTACGACAAGCGTGAGGATTTTAATTAATAGCTTTCTTGGGAGGATATTGGCCAATGGTTAAAAAAGCCATGGCGTCCTCTGCCCAGTTTCAATCGCCGGCTAAGCCGGCGATTGAACCCACCGCCTTCGTCCATTCGTTTTCGCAGGTTGTGGGTAGTGTATATGTGGGGGCTGAAGTATCAATTGCCCCAGGCACCTCAATTCGGGCAGATGAGGGATTACCCTTTTACATCAGCAGCCACTGCGATATTCAGGATGGTGTTGTCATGCACGGCCTTAGTAAGGGCTGTGTTCAGGGCGATAACGGTCAGAATTATGCTGTCTGGCTGTCACCGAGTGTCACACTTACTCATAAGGCATTGATTCATGGCCCCGCCTATTTAGGTGAGGGATGTTTTGTTGGTTTTAGATCAACAATTTTTAATGCACGTCTGGGCGCGGGTGTAATTGTGATGATGCACGCTCTAGTCCAGGATGTTGAGGTGCCTTCGGGTCGCTGTGTACCATCTGGCTCGGTGGTTACGACCCAAGCTCAAGCGGACGCTCTACCTATGGTGACCGAAGCGGATTTAGCCTTGGTGAGAGATATTGTTGAGCCCCATGTTCAAGAACATGTCCGCGAGTCTCAGGTAGGCAGCGTTACACAAGCGTTTAAATATCCCGATGGTGCAGCCAACGCTGTTCCTATTCAGAGAGCCCGCCATTCGGCGAGCGGCCCACACACCCCATACGCCACTGGCGATATAGATACTATGCAAGCACTAGCACCCGAAATTGTTCAGCAGGTCCGTCAGTTTTTATCTCAGGGCTACAAGGTTGGCTCAGAGTATGCCGACAAGCGTCGTTATCGCAGCGGTGTGTGGCAGAGCTGTCCCATTGTGCAGTCCAGTCGTGAGGGCGATGTCTTTGCATCGCTAGAGCGCTGCATGGCTGAGCATCAAAACAGCTATGTGCGGATTTTTGGGATTGATCCCGTGGGCAAGCGTCGGGTTGGCATGATGACGGTACAGCGTCCTGATGGGAGACCGGTGGAAGCGAATAGAAGTACAGTTGCATCGTCTCAAGCAACTACGGCTGTTCACAACGGTAGCGGCAGCGTCGCTGGGGATATTGCGGGTCAGGTCCGTGCATGGATTCGTCAGGGCTTCAAAATTGGTACAGAGCACGCTGATCGCCGTCGCTATCGCAGTGGTGTTTGGCAAACTTGCAGTCCTATCCAGGCTACTCGTGAGTCGGAGGCAATGGATGCGCTGCAGGCTTGTTTGACAGAACATTCTGGTGAATATGTGCGCATGTTTGGCATCGATCCTGTGGCCAAGCGTCGGATAGCTCCGGTAACTATTCAGCGGGGTGATGGTAAGCCGGTAGCTTTACAGTCTGGGGGCAGCAGTGCAGCCCCTGTCTCTAGTCAAAATGGTGCTGCTCCTGCAACTAGCAATGAATTAGTTCCTCAGATTCGTTCGATTTTGGCTCAGGGACAAAAAGTTGGTATTGAGTTTGCTGACAAGCGTCGCTACCGCAGCGGTATCTGGCAAACGGCTCCTGCTGTATCTGCCTCCAGTGAGTCTGCGGCTGTATCTGCTGTGCGACAGGTGCTGGCGGAGCATGCAAATGATTACGTCCGCATCTTTGCCATTGACCCACGGGTAAAACAACGTGGTCGCGCTACCACCATCCAGAAGCCAGGTCAGCCAGTTGCCAGTGGGTCTAGTGCTAGTTCACAGCCTGCCACTTATGGCAGCAGCCAGTCTAATTCTTCTGTCAATAGCAATGGCAGAAGCGCTTCTGTAAGTTCTGATTTAGCTCAACAGGTAACCCAGCTTGTTAATCAGGGATATCGCGTCAGTACCGAGTATGCAGATAAGCGTAGATATCGCAGCGGTGCATGGCAAACAGGCCCTTCTCTTAGCGGCAACCGTCCTTCAGAAGTGATTGCTGCGCTCAAAGCTCAGCTAGCCGAGCATGCTGGGCAGTATGTGCGTTTGGTGGGTGTTGACCCTCGTGCTAAGTGTCGCGTACTAGAAACCACGATTCAACGTCCATAACTTTGTATTCAGTGCCGTCGCGATGGAACCCTCGCCTCTACATTTTGTGAGTCAAACCCATTACTATCGTGGCGGTGACGTTGTTGTTGATGCGGCGGCGGCCATTGCACCTGGCGTAGTGCTCAGGGCTGCTCCTAATGCGTCAATTCGTATTGGCCCTGGGGTGTGTGTGGGGGCTGGCGTTGTTATTCAAGCCAAGCAAGGCTGTGTTTATGTTGAGGCTGGCGTTAGTTTAGGAACAGGGGTACTGATTGTAGGTCATGGTTATGTGGGCAAAGACGCTTGTGTGGGGCCGTCTAGCACGCTGATTAATCCTGCGATCGCACCCAGCACGATCATTCCGTCTTGCACCTAGTAGAGACGCAAATCTCTCATTCAGGGCGGGTTAGCGACGGCTCACAGCCTTCTAGCTTTGAGTCTCCTAATTTTCAAGTTGAGAACGATCCAGTTCCCTCAATGCCAATGCCCCCGAGAACATCTCCTACAGTTAAACCCCAAGCAGTTTCTCCCAAAGCCGTTAATGTTCCGGAGGTTGACTCTACAGCCACGCCTCATGACACCGCCGCCAATAACGGTTTGGCCGCGCCTGACAATCATGTCTATGGTCGTCAGCACCTTAACAATTTGTTATCAGCGCTTTTTCCCCATAGACAACCATTAGATAATGGAGAGTCAGGTGGCCAATTTGGGAAAGACTCTTAGAATAGAGAATATATAGACGCTTATCCAATCTGCCCGCAGCATTCTCTCTAGCGAGAGAGTTTTTAGCCGAGTTACCGTTTAATCCAAGTTTTTAATAGATTGATACATCAAATTTAGAAACCTTTATTAGAACTTTCCCCGTAAAGTGTTGAGATAAATCTTATTCACGCTCAAAATCCTGCCATAGCGGTAATTATTAGGATGCATAGGGCGTAGTTGGACCTCAACCACCACAAGCACCCAAGGGCTTCCCAACGCTACTTGAGACTCACGATGCCAGTAGACTCTTCCGTTCTAGCTAGTTCAACCGATAAAGCCATGTCGTTACTGAGGCGGGTGAAGGATTCAGCTCTAGGTGTGGTCTCAACAACCAGCTTTCCTGCCATTATCGGCGTTGCGGACGCCATGATGAAGTCTTCTAACGTTTATTTGGTCGGTTATGAAAAGACCGGCGGGGGTCAATGTAGCGCGATTGTGCGAGGCGGTGTAGCCGATGTACGCATGGCAGTGCATGCGGGGGTGGAAACCGCTAAACAGTTTGGGCAGCTAGTTTCGTCATCGTTGATTCCCAGACCCATGGCTGATATGGAAAAAGTGCTGCCAATCCTGCCGCGTCTCGGTGAGCTAGACGGCATCGGGGAAACCCAGATGAGCAGCGGTGCCATTGGTCTACTGGAAACCCGTGGCTTTCCAGCAATGGTCGGGGCTGCTGATGCGATGACCAAAGCCGCTGAAGTAGAGCTGCTCTCCCACGAGACCATCGGTGAAGGTCTGTGTACGATTTTGATTCGCGGGTCGCTGTCGAATGTGGCCATTGCCGTCGAAGCGGGTATGCACGAGGCAGAACGCATCGGTGAACTCAGCGCCGTTATGGTGATTCCTCGACCGCTAAATGACTTAGAACGCAGCCTACCGAAGGTCAAGCAGGCCGAGAAACCACAGAAAGTACAGCTACCGCTAAAACTCGAAGAGCGTCAGAAGGAGTTGATGCCTGCCGAAGCTCCTGTGGTCGAAGTACAAAAGCAAAAGCAGTTAGATTTACCCGAATTCGAGTAGGGACGCACAGCAGTGCGTCCCAGCATATCCCCATATCTCGGAGAGCGCACTGCCGTGCACGTTTACAGATCAGAGATCGGCATAGCCAAAGGTAACGTTAAACTCTGCGCACCAGATGGCCACAGAGCCATAATCATCAAGATTGATATCTGCAGGTAATACATACCCCTGGGAGCCTTCAAAACTCTTGAGGTCACCCACGACTACATAGTCACTCTCATCGATGCTTACGGGAACAGAATCGCCTCTGTAGAGCACTACTTGCACATCAGGACCACGGGCAGTGTCAAAGGCACCGTCAAATTCTAGGATACGCTGGCCGTCTTTTTCGACAATGCGGGCAGTACCAGTGGTGTCCTTGGCTTGGTCAACGGTAACGAACTGCCCAGAGGTCAGCAAAGTCTTAGCCGCCCGAGTAATGCTGGGCTGAGCGGCCAGGGCATCAGCAACGTTGATAGTCTGAGCAACAGGAGCGACAGCAATAGTTAGCATCAAAGCAGATAGGCCAGTGGAAAGTAGGTTCTTCATTTTGGTTACATTCTCCTAGTGAGGATAAGCGCGGTGCGCTGCTTCGATTACTACTATCCACACGGTGCCTGAGGCTAGATTGATGTCCGCCTAAGGGTGCAGTAAACGTTAGCTGAAAAAATCTGAGCAGATTAAGTGATCGAGATCGCAGTAAAAAAGAAAAAATGAAGCACAAGCAATTGTGTGTGAATTCTCTGAGGTGATCCCTTAAAGCGCTACTCCAACTGATTTAGGATAGAAGCAACCAATTTCTGGAGTATGTTCCGATGAAATGGTTCAATGTCTGAAAACTTATTAAAAGCAACCGCTTTATTTTTCCACTGTAACGACACATGAAAAAGGCCGTTTATTGGTTGATGGGGGACCAGGGAGGCAAGGTAACTCTGGACGTATGGAATTGGCTGTGGGGGATTTCTGAAGAGATTCCTGAGACAGGCAATGATGCGAATTTAGATGACGATGCGATCGCAACCGCGGCAGCATCCCTCAAAGCCATGCAGCAATCAGTACAGCAGCTCGCTACTGCAACCAATCAGCAATACGCCACCTTCCAACGGGCAAAACAAACCTATTTGCGTAAGGTACACACCCTGGAGCGAGCGGAAAAATCGGCTCTACGAGCAGAAAAAGAAGGCCGTAAAAGTGATGCAGAAGCGGCCATAACCTACACAATTGAACTCGAACAGCTGTTGCCTAAGCTAGAAGTTCAAGTAGAACAGGCAGAACAGTTGGTGAACGCCTCTCTATCAAAATTACGACAGGAACGAGAAAGATTAGAACGCTACAAAAGCGAATTTCAAGCCCTCAAAAATTTAACCGAGGTCAACGAAGCCTTAACAGCCATTGCCGAAACCCACAACGAGCAGGATATGGAATCTGCTCGCGCTCAGTTTGAAGCCGCCAAGGATTCAGTCCACAACCGCTATCTAGAGAAACGGGCCTATGTAGAGCTGTCGGTAAACCCAGCGGAAGCATTAAATACTGATGCCCCGGCCCAGCAAGAAATTACCCAACGACTGCAGAGGCTAAGGCAGCGTAATCAACCACCTGCTTAACCAGCTCCTGTATGCCGAGTCGCAATTCATACCCGTGGTTATGGATTAGCTAGCTATGGGCCTTTCTACCATAAAGTCCATAGAACAATTTGCGTACTGTTCTGACTTGATGGCGTAAGGATTGTAGGTAATTTCTATGGGAAATCACTGGAGGCAATACTAGTGTCAAATCGTAGAGGTGGTGCCCCACCAATTGTCTATATTCTGAGTGTTCTTGCGGTTTCTCTAGGCGTTTGGCACTGGAGGGGCACATTGTTCTCAAAACTACCTTTTTCATCAGTTAATGACGATGCAGATGGTCTGGTCATTTTGGGTGATACCTTTAGCGGCTACAGCACTTTTCGCTCTCCAGATTTCAACGAAGAGTTAAAAGAACTAGGATTATCACTAAGTTTTGAGAATGAGTTTGACCAGGCCCAACGAGCAGCACGCTTGGAAGATGGAAGTGCTGATCTCATTGTGACTACATTAGATCAGTATCTAAAGCACAAACCTGAAGGTAAGATTGTCGGCCTGATTGACCGCACTGTGGGGGCCGACGCGGTGGTACTCAATACCCCCAAATATTCACAACTCAAATCTCTCAACGACCTTAGTCAGCTGGTAGCCCAAGGGAACTCCCTGAGCTTAGCCTATGCTGTAGATACGCCCAGTGAGTTTTTAGCCCGAGTGCTAGATATTCGCTTTAATGGGTTTAACCTGTCTGATTTCAACCAGCTGGAGGTGGCTGAAGCCTCAGAAGCCTGGCAAGAACTCCAAAACCCCAATCAAGATATTGCCGTCGCTGTCCTCTGGGAGCCCTTTGTAAGTCAGGCTCGTGAGCAAGGCCACACAGTTGTACTCTCCAGCGAAGATGCACCTAATGCCATTTTGGACATTATCGTGGCTTCAGATGACACAATCGATCAAGAAAGTGACAAACTCACTGATTTCTTGTCTGCTTACTATCGGCGTATGGACCAAGCCGCCCAAGATGACACTCAGTTAAAAACCTTGATTCAAACCGATGGCAACCTCTCGCCAACTCAGGCTGACGTAGTCATCGACGGCATTGATTTCTTTACCTCCGTAGAGGCCGGGCGCTGGATGGAGGATGGCACCCTGTCCCAACGGATTGCTGCCACAGCTGCCATCCTGGTGCTGTCGGGTCAGCTATCTCAGGTGCCCGAGGCGGGTGACCTGTATAGCAATCGCTTTATCGCCGAGGCCGTCGCCAATACCGAGTCATTGATTCAATTAGTCCAGGCCGACGACCCTGAGCTAGCAAAATTTTTAGCCGGGGATGCTACCGAAGAGCAACCACAGGCTCCACTCACCCAAGAAGCCATTCAAAGCGCGCAGCCCATCGGTGACTTGGAAGTGAGAGGTGAAGTCAAGTTTGGAACAGGATCAGCCACCATTGCAGCCGAAGGTCAGCAAACCCTGACTCAACTAGCCTCTGAAATCAACGAATTTAATACTGAAACCGTTGCTGTTCGAGTAATCGGCCACACGTCTAGAACTGGGGACGCGGCTCTCAATCAGCGGCTCAGCCAACAGCGAGCCCAAGCAGTGGTGGACTATTTAAAGAGTCAATCAGTCAATCACAACATCTCGGCTGAGGGCAAAGGCTTTAGTGAGCCAATGGCAGGGATAGCCCCCAACGACCCACAGAATCAGCGCACAGAGATTCGGTTAGTTCGTATTAATGAATAAAGGCTTGAGTTCTACGGCTATAGTAATTTCTGGCAGATGGGTGCATGGCTCATTTACTGCCCAGCAACTTCTCCAATAGCAAGGATAGTCATGCCCGTTGATACCTGGTTTCCCCTAGCCGTTTATTACGAAGACCTGCCCGATGCTGCGGCCCATAAAAAGCAGCTGATTGACGCAGCCCTACAGCTAGAGAAAGACGGCCATGAGCGGCGTGCATTTCCAGAAATGGCCTGGACAGGCGATCTTCACGGTGCAGAACAAATTCATACTGACCCCAGGTTTACATGGATTGTAGGCAAGGTGGAGCACCATGTGCAGCAGTACCTACAGGAGTTGGGCCTAGATCTGAGCCAGATAGACCTCTATATTCAGCGCGCGTGGCCTGTTATCTCGCGTCATCAGCAAGAGGTGGGAACTCACTGTCACAACACGGCTCACGTTAGCGCTGTGTACTACATCTCGGTTCCCAACTCGGGTAGTGACGAAGCCGGTAGTTTAGTCTTTTTTGACAATGCTCGCCCGAACGAGGTAAGCCCTGGTTTAGGTAGCGAAAATACCAACATTGTCGCCACCTGGAACTATCTCAATCAGGACCAGGCTATGTATTTGCCCACTGAAGGGCGACTAATTATATTTCCAGCCAAACAGCGTCATGGCGTCACCATGAATCATACAGATAGTTTGAGAATTTCTCTCTCGTTTGATATTGTACTCACAGCTAAGCCAGGAAATGCGGCTGGCTCCTATGAGTTTTTGCCACCCCCTCCTCAGCAGTGGCAGCGGTTTGGGAAACAGTAAGCATCCCCTTCGACTCCGCTCCGCCAACGATATCTGCTTAGCACAGTTTGTAGTATGTGCATCGCGCACCGTCAAATCGTTTCGGCTATTTTTCCACATCCAATCCGGAGCAATTATCCATCCATAAAGCCTTTGAGAGCAGCAACTACGGGCTTAACTACTGGATGATCAAGTTCCTCTGTGCATTCTAGAATGCACGGTTAGCAAATGCTCCAGCTACAATTAAATACGATGCAGCTCAATAATGTTGAAAAACAGGCAGGATAATCGATCTTAGGACTTACGCATTGACAGAATAGCCAAGTCATGAAGTGATATAGATACCTCTACCCCTCTGTCTACCCCAGTGATGCGTAAGCTATCCAAACTATCGACAGCGCATTGTAACTGTAGCCTCTACACCTTATTCCTGA
>JBHJIV010000198.1:0-12716 GCA_050043105.1 Leptolyngbyaceae cyanobacterium
AAATTAACTATGCCATCAATCGCTATGTAAAAGAAAAGGCTCGGCTCTACGGCGTACTAAACCAGCGTCTGGCTGATCGTGAGTATGTTGCTAGCGACTACTCTATTGCTGATATGGCCATGTATCCGTGGATTGTGCCCTATGCCAAACAAGGGCAAGATCTGAACGATTTTCCCCATCTCAACCGCTGGTTTGATGCGATTGCAGCTCGTCCGGCAGTAAAACGGGCTTATGATCAAGCAAAAACGGTGAATCCTGCTTCTAAGCCACTCACCGATGCAGAGAAAAAGGTGTTGTTTAACCTGGAAAAATAGAGATCGTCCCATAAAACCACCCCATGGATAATATCAGCCGATTCCATAGGTGAATTACCCAGAACTTGTCACAATGGTGTGGGTAACAATTTACTCACACCATGGGACAGGACCGTTTAGGCCAACTCAAACCTTCGCATTTGCAAGTGCTGATTGCTGTGGCTGATGGAGGCAGTTTTAGTGAAGCGGCCCTACAGCTGCAGCTGTCACAGTCGGCGGTGAGCTATGCCATCGCTACCCTAGAAGAGGATTTGGGGGTGGTGCTGTTTTCCCGTGGGCGCTATGGCGCGGTATCTACGCCAGTTGGCCAACAGATTGTGGAACGGGCGCGCCATGTGCTGCACCTGATTGATGATATTTATCAGCAGGCAAATCTGGCCAAAGGGTTTGAGGGAGGGCGTTTACGGATTGCTGCCTTTCGTAGTGCAGCTACCCATATTTTGCCGGAGGTGATTGCTCAGTACTGTCAGCGGTATCCTGCGATCGCAATCACAATTGCTGAATATGACGACCGCCCTGATGTGGAGTCGGACTTGCGCAAAGGTAAAGCAGATGTAGGCATTACTTATTTACCCCATGCCCCTGATATTGAAACATCGGAACTCACCCAGGATGAATTTGTGGTTCTATTTCCTCCCGATGCTGTCTTACCTGACCCGCTTACCTGGGAGGCATTAGCCACATATCCGCTAATCATGGCACCCGATGGCGATAGCTGTGATGCGATGGTCTTTCATCATGGACGTCAGTTTGGTGTGGAACTAAAGCCCACCTATCAAATCCGCTCTGATGCCACCATCGTGAATATGGTGGCCAAAGGTTTAGGCGCCGCCATTAGCCCCCGCCTTGCTGCAGAACCGATTCCGTCCGGAGTGCAAGTTCATAGCTTGCCAGAGCCGTTTTATCGAATTATTTGTGTTGCAACTCTAGCAAATGCTCTTTTACCTCCGCCTGTATTTGCATTTATGGAGCTCCTAAAAGAGAGTGTCTAGTACAGCTCTCAGTCGAGGATAGGCGCTTGTGAACTTTAGACACACGTTTGAGAATTGGTATAAGTTGTGATGGTTCAAAAAAAATCTCCCGCATTGAATGCTTGGGAGATTATTGACAGGATATTTTGGAGGTTTTGAAAATCAACCTTAATTCAGTCTTCACAGTCTGTTCTGACGAAATAAGATTTGCTGTCTAGATAATAGATTGCGTTTGACGCTCTCTCTTCTCGCAAATGACTTTCAATCACGCTCCGTGGTTTAGTGTTATTTGCAATTTAACTTGTTTTGTTGCTGCTAGACGAAGAGTTAAGGAGAATTTTATTTTCTGAGGTGGTCTGCTTGTTGCTTTAGGTGAAATCCGATAACAATACGAGTTTTAGCATCTCCTGGAGAGAAGTTTTCTAAGTATTAGTGCAGAGATTAGTGTGGGTTTGAAATCTCTAAAGAAAAAATCTCCCGAGCATTTGCAAGGGAGACCCATTTGACAGGATATTTAGAGACACTGGAGTACCCGCTAAGCTAGCTCAGTTAGGTTACGCCTCTCGCTAAAGATGCTACGAAGACCCAAAAGGGCCTAATTTTCCAGTGCGACTCTAGGGTTTAGTTTCATTCACTAATGTATCCAAATGTGTTGATGGTTTGCATTGTCCAAAGGTGGAGTATTCTTGATGAATTTGTTGGGTACTTTAGCGCGAGAACTAGGTTTGTTATCTGCTGGCTAAAATTTTGCTGTCTATTAATATTAAGAGCCTATCTTAGCAACCGGGATACTACCTCTAGTAGCTGACAATTTTGTTCTGGGGTACCGATAGTAATACGTAGTTTATCAGATAGCTGAGCATAGTAACGCACCCAAATGTTGTTGCTTTTGAGGTCATCGTGTATGGGTCGGGCGTTTGGATGAGAGGCTAAGACAAAATTTCCGTGGGACGGTGACACCTGAAACCCTAATCGCTGCAGAGCTAGAGTCAAACGCTGTCGATCCCGTTTGATTTGAGACACACACTGGTCTTTATAGAGCTGATCGGTGATGGCGGCAGCGGCAACACGGGTTGCGATCGCATCTACACCGTAGCTATCTTTCACCTTAAAGAGCCCTGCCAGTAAAGGCGGCTGGGCTATACCAAAACCAAATCGCAACCCTGCCAGACTGTAACCCTTGGATAGTGTGCGTAAAATCACCATATGTTCATAATCTCGAACAAGACTTAGGGCCGATGCATCAGTAAAGTCCACATAGGCTTCGTCAACAACAAGTACACCGCTAACATTGTCTGCTAACTGTCGTAGTTCTGTCAGAGGCACCTGGTGGCCTGATGGACTATTGGGTGATGCAATCAGTGTGAGTGCGCCCTTAGCCTGGATCATCTCCTCTAGTGGTAGAGAAGATTGGATGCCGTAGGGAATCTCGATAAGCTGACTGCCGCATAGCTCCGCCAAGATACGATACTGGCCATAGGTAGGGGTCGGATAAACGACTGAGCGAGCCCGATCAACACAGGCTCTTACAATAATATTGAGCAGGTCATCGCAGCCATTGCCGGTAATAATCCAGTTAGGTGGTATCTCTAAAACCTTAGCTGCAGCGTCACAAAACTCTTGAGTGTAAGGATCAGGATAACGACGCAACCATTCGCCATTGAATGTTTTGAGAACCTTTAATGCCTGGGAGGACGGTGGATAAGGATTCTCATTGCTGTTGAGCTTGATGATGTCGGTGTTTGGGGCCACATAAGGACTTGGATGATGGCCGGGAACGCGGGCAACAATTGGCTGAAAGTATTCCATAATCCCATTATATCTACGGATGTTAATCAGACTGTTTGAGTTGTTTTGCTAAGTGGTTTTCCCGGACTTTTTAGAGGTTGAAACACACTTCGCAGTGATTGTTTTAAAGATGGGAACACTATACACAGTCTAGCTTTTTCAAGTTTCATGAGTAAACTTATGGGCTAATCTGCAGGCTCCGTTGTAGAAGATATTTGCAGCGGTCATCTATCACATTTTTAGAGCTGTTCATGAAAATCGCCATTGACAACATTGCCCTGATCAAGACGTTTTTCAAAGGGAAAGATTCTCTACTAGCTAATCGAGAACTCCGTATAGAGAAAGCGCTCGATGAAATTCAACTGTTGACTACTCAGGGGATTTTACTGGCCAAGGGACAATTGGCGGTCAATTCTCCTAAGGCTCTCATTCGTCTAAGGTCTGACTATTGGGCGTTAATTCATCAGCTAGCGTTAGAAGCAGGCTTTGTTCCATTATCTATAGAACAGGATCGCCTAGCGGGTGTGACGTTTGCCCAGTATGACTGCTACAGCATACCTGCAGGCTATCAAATTCACTGTCAAGAGGCGTCAGCGTTTTGGAAAACTTGGTGGATTAACCATCGTAGAATGCAGCTGATGGATATCTTGCTGCTATTCCAAAACCGCTGGTACCCGGTCAATCATATGGTGTGTGATACCGGCACTATTTACATTAAGACCTGGCGTGGAGAAAAAACACTGTCTCTGTCAGATACCGTAGTGTGGCTTGACCGCAATACACAAACCGAGCGACAGCGTGCAAGAGTTCGCAAACGCCCAAAGCAGGATAAACCAACTGCCACAGAGTATCCTTACCATGATGATTTGGTAGCTGTGCCGCCAACGGTCCCTGCTGTGCCGCCAACAGTGCCTGCTAACCTACAACAGGTTGTTCAAGTCGATAGTCCCAATCGACTTATCATTCACACTGTGCTCGGGCCCATAGCGGTCGAAGGTCAACATCTAACCTGTGACCGAGCTCGCAATATTGCTGAGGTTTCTTGAAGTTGTCTTAGTCGCTAATATCAATACGGCCAACGGAGGTATCGGGATAATACGCGGAGAGAATTTCGTAATACTGATACCCTTGTTCGGCTAGGTCTAGCGCACCCATCTGGCTCATGCCGTAGCCACTGTGGGCGTCGTCAACAATATCTTGATTGGCTGCGTAGAGTGATTCTACAATTCCACCACCGTAGCTAATAAATTCTCCCGAGGTGTTATGGACCGCTTGATGGGTGGAACTAGCTTCGGTGACGACGCCCTTATAGGCCTGATATCGTTGCGTGTCGTCTAAATCATAGGCCCGTCGCTGGTGACGTACAGTATGTACGATGGCATAGGAACGAGCGGCAACAGCCTGGGCTTTTAGCGCTTCTAACGACCAGCTCGCCGACATTTCAGCACCGACTACGCTGTATAAATACTCTTGCAGCATGACGTAATTTACAGCCATAACGCCGCCATCTTGCCAAAGCAATAGCAGTCGGCCGCGATACCAGCGGTCGCCCACGGCTACGTAGCCGCTATCGGGTTCTAGCCAAATCGCTGTGGGTACCGGCTGACCGTTTACAAATAGACCGCCGTCATTTGCGGTGACTTGGTAGCCAACACCGGCCGATAAATTTTGGATAAAGTTACCGTCAGTGCTGACCATGGCTCCCCCCGTAGAGGCGGCCACGACAACGCTGGGCGCCTGCCTAGTTAGGGCAACCCGCATCTCTGTGTAGGTATCAATGGTTGGATTATTGGACGGCTCGGGGGGTAAAGCACGCACCGCCACCTGACGTACAGCCGGTGCCTGGGCTGCTGTTTGTGCTCTGGGGGGAGTCGCTGTCGGATTATTAGCCGCTTTGGTCTCTGGTGCAGGTTTATTGGCGGTGGCAGCAGGTTTATTGACTAAATTTTTGACACTTTTGACAACGAGCCACTGACCTAGCGCAATGGCATCTGCCCGGATAAAGGGTTCAATCGGTGCTGGTGAGGTTGAACCCTTTTTGACCTTAGGACCTTTAGCCGCCGTTGATGGACTCGCAATCTGTGGGGATTTTTTGGGTTGAGCCGTTTGCTTAACGTCAGCGGATGGAGTTTTCTGGTTAGCCCTAGCTGTTTGAAGCCCAGTCAGGGAGGTGGCTAGCATCACTCCAGACAGAATGATGCGAGTGACGGTAGAGATGCGAGGGGGCATATAAACGGTATAAATTTACTAGTTTAGATATAAGTTTGACTGGCAAAACCCAGGTGTATATATAGGGTTGACGTTTAACGGTTGCTATCAATCAGAAATGATGATTTCTTTTTGTAAATGCTCCCATTGTATGGTCGTAGCTTTTAATTGGTCGGTTTAGCGAGCGACAGCCGTTGGGAGAAACTGATCCCAGTGGGTGATGGCTTTAATGTAAGACGGTGCGGCTGATGAGGATGTGCGCTCAGCCGAGCGATCAAAATAAATTGACTGCATTCCTAAGCGCTGGGGTGCGATCGCATCGTTAGTTAGATGGTCGCCAATAAACAGTACTCTTTCAGGGGCTGGGTTTCCGGCCACTTCTAGGGCAATTTTATAAACCACATCATTGGGTTTACGCTTGCCACATTCAGCACTGTCAAGAACAAACTGAAAGTGGGGTTTAAGCCCGTAGCGATCTAGCATTTTGGCTGGCCATTCTGCCAGAAAAAAATTTGATATCACTCCCATGGAGACTTTACCCTGCCAGCGTTGCAGCATACTTTCCACACCTGCAGGCAGTCTTAGCGTCGCCGGAAAGCACTCCATAAACTGCACCTCCATCTCGGCCAGCACCTGGTCAACCACCGTGGTATATGCTTCTGGTCGATAGGTGGCAAATACATTACGAAACCGTTCTTGCAGTGTTTGCTCATAGGGTTTCCCCGCAATGTACTCCAGCCGCCAGCGATGATAGTCAGCCCGGACCTCTTCAACAGTTTTATAAAGACCAGCGGTCACTGGCACCTGATACATGCGTGCTAGCCCTGCCTCACAGCCAGAGGTGTCAAAGTCGTCGATGAGGGTATTAAAGCAGTCAAAAAAAATCCAGTCGATTGACGTGCTGGGGACCATAGTGAATGTTGCCCTGTTGCCGAATGGTCGGGAGTTCTACACTAGGTTAGCGCCATTGGGTACGTTCAATCAGGACAGAAATCACGGTAGGTCAGTGCTAACCCAATGTAAACCCATCATGCCTGGGCCAGCTGCTCAAATGCCACAACGCTTTTTTCAACCATGTCCAGGCTGGCTTCCCAGAACTGGGGCTGTGAAATGTCTTGTTTAAGATGATGGCTGACCAACTCTTCTGCCGTCATGCTGCCGGTATCTCGCAAGATTTGGGTGTATAGACGGTTAAAGTCTGCACCGTAGTTGTTTTGTTGTGCATAAATCCCCAGACTAAACAGATAGCCAAACAGATAGGGATAGTTATAAAACCCTAGCTGAGACATTGAAAAGTGTAATTTGGTGGCCCAAAACATGTCGTCATAGTCTGACAGACTGTCTTCGTACCAAAGCTGCCAGCTGTCGGCCATCATGGTCTTTAGTTTGGGTGCGATCGCAACTCCCTGTTTCCGGGCCTCCACCAGCTGTTTCTCAAACTCAAACCGGGCTGGAATGTTGAGTAAAAAGACCGCCGCACTCTGAGCATCTTGCCAAAGAATCTCTAGCTTTTGAGCCGGGGTTTCAGCCTGCTGTAAAAGCGCGTCGCGTACCAGGGTTTCTGCAAAGGTGCTGGCCGTCTCAGCCAGCGTCATGGAATAGTAGGTCTGCGTCAAGGGCAGATCGCGCATGACCCAGTTATGCCAGGCATGACCCAGTTCATGGGCCAGGGTAATGACGTTGGTCATCGTACCTGCATAGGACATAAAAATGCGCGGTTCACGGGGCTCGGCAAACCGGGTGCAGTAAGCGCCGGTCGCTCGGTTGGGGGTGGGTTCACTGTCAATCCAGCCTTTTTCCGCCATCATCACGGCAAAGTCTCCCATATCTGGGGTGAGCTGCCGAAACGCGTTAGCAATCATCTCAATGGCGGCTTCAAACGAAATTTCGGGTGTGTCGCCTGCGGCAGGGGCGGGGGCCTTTAGATCCCACGGGGCCATTTTAGGAATGTTGAGCACCTGCGCCATGGCATTTAATGCCCGCTGCCCTATATCTCTGCGGCGATAGGTGGTTTCCATCAGTGCGTCTAGCGTAGAGCGCTCAATTCGGCTTTGATGACAGCTTTTATCGAGATAGTGCAGCTCTCGCACCTTGGCCCGTTTTTGGGTCACCTCAAGTCGCCAGCCATTAATAGCATTAAGAATAGATGCCACAGTTTCCTGGTGCTCAATCCAAGCATTGCGTGTGCCTTGCCAGGCGGCCAGGCGAGTGTCGCGTTGCGGAGCGCTCAGCAAATTAGCCGCTTTTGCCAGCCCCATGGTCTCGCCCTGGATATCACATTTGAGGGTGCCTGCCAGCTTGGTATAAAGATTGCCCCAGCTGCTGAGACCGTTGACACCTAGACCGGTAATTAAACTCTCTTCAGCTACGCTCAGTAGCTGGTCTCTGAGCTTGCGCTGGTGGTTAAGCAAAAAGTCCACTTCTGCTAGCACTGGGTCAGCAATCAGGGCCTCTACAAATTCAGGGCGCACCCGGTTGAGAAACACATCTATAGGTTTAGTGGCCTGGCTTAACTCAGCTCCAACCTGTAGCAGCGTTGGCTTGAGAGTGCTGGCATGGGTGTCTTTGGCGTCTACACTCAGCGCCGTTATAACGTAGGTGCGCACATTTCCCAGCTGTTTGAGCAGTGCCGTACGGGTTTGGTGGATACTGCGCAATATGGTGAGCAGACCTTCAAACTCTGTGTCAGGTAGGGTTTCCGCGTTCTCAATCAGTGCCGTAAACGGGGCACAGGCGGTTGAGATCTGCGCAATCTTTTCTCTAATATCGGCAATGGCGATCGCAATCTCAGGATCGTCAGTGCCTTTATAGAAGTGCTGGTTGTCCCAGGTTTGACGAAGATGCAGCATGGTTATGGTGGGGCGTAACGGACTTTAATTTTAGCCAGCCAGTCTGAGCCTTTGGGTAGTTGAGCACCCAGACTATTTAAGGTTAACTGAGGGATGAACTATCGATTGCGATCGCAGTGTCTAGTATTCAACGTATTTTGATCACCGGTGCTACGGGCGGTGTGGGGCAGCTAGCTGTGGCCTATGCCCTTGGTCAGAGCTACCGTGTCAGTGCTTTAACCCGCAATGTAGTTAAGGCCCGCCCGCTGTTTGATAGTCGCGTAGATCTGGTGCAGGCAGATCTACGGCTGCCAGATACCCTTGCATCCATCCTCGATGGGGTAGATGCGGTGCTGTGCTGCAGCGGCACCACGGCCTTCCCGTCAGATAAATGGCAGCCTGACCTACCGACTCAGCCATGGGAGCAGGCCATAGCCTGGGGCCGTATTCTTGTAGATGAGGAGTATCGCCAACGTCATACTAAAAACTCTCCTGCAATTGCCGATGGTCAAGGCGTCAAGAATCTCATTGCGGCTGCTCAGAATGCTTCAGTGAAACGCTTTGTTATGGTGTCTTCTCTGGGGATAGAGCGTAAAGAGCAACTTCCGTTTAATTTGTTAAATGCCTACGGGGTGCTAGATGCTAAAGCAGAAGCAGAGGCTGCGCTGCGCTCGTCAGGGTTAAGCTATACCATTGTTCGACCCGGACAATTAATCGATGGGCCTTACACATCATATGACCTCAACACGCTGATCAAAGCCTCAACGGATGGTAAGCAGGGGGTAGTTTTGGATCGTGGCGATCGATTGCTAGGACAGACCAGCCGTAAGGATGTGGCCGCTGTCTGTGTGGAATGTCTCAGGGACACGACTACTGAGAATGCAACTTTTGAAATTATTAATCAGGGCAAGAGACCGGCTGCTGTTGTATGGTCAAAACTCTTTGCTCAGCTTGCTTAGAAGACATCGTCTGAGCCTTCGTTTGCGCTCAGAAGAGTTTTGTACTATGTGAGTAATCATGCCAGAACAATCGCTCTGGCATGGGTAACAAATCTGTTGAGATTTTGTTATTGATTTTAGAGCACAGCCGTAGGTGAGATTTCTATGGTGATGCAAATACAACATAGGCCCAATGAGTTTTGAGCATGTCGCAATTGTCTCGCTAGCTCCGTGTCTGTCATCACGACTGGGCGCTATCAGTTTGCCGCCTGTTTAAGGTCTGTCAGCACAACGTCTGTAGGATTTTCTGCATTAAGGGGGGCATTTGTTGCGGCTGTGACGGTTACCCAGGGCTCAACTCCGTCTGCATCAATCCAGGCAGAGTAGTATCTTATCTCTGTAGTATCTGGTGTTAGGTTCAGCAGCTCGAACTCACCGCGCATCGTTCGCCAGTCTGCGATGAAGTCTGTATATTCATCGGGTCCGATGCCCTGAGGGCCACCCCCGACATAGTTAACGGCTACCTGGTCCCAGGGGCGAATAAACCGTTGCCCGTTCCAGCTCCAGTCTTGCCCTGGCCACCAAAAGTAACCGTCCTCTGGGTCACCTTCTGGACCCACATAGTAGTCTGCGCCCTGGGTTAGTTCGACCGTGATGCCGGGCTCGTAGTTAATTTCATAGCGTACTGACGATTCTGGGGTGCTAATGTCGGTATCTGCCACCCATAGCAACTCAACGGTTTGTGGGTTGTCTGCCTGCTGGATGGGGGTGTCGGCAAGCAGACTAGCGTACAAATTCTGGTCGGTAGAAATATCAACCATGGTGCTAAACTGCCAGCAATCCCAGCTTTCATTAGCATTAATTTCAGCCCAGTCCACTTCGCATACGCCGTTGGCGGTAGCGACCCATAGCTGCTCATCTGCTGCCCATAGCCGAGTTGGAATCGCCCCAATCAGCGGACTATTTTCAACGGTGTAGGTTTCAATCGTATTGTCTGCTGGCCAAAATGCCACTAACCCTTGCGCGGGTAAATGGGGATTGCCTTCGCTAGAGTACTGGGTCCCCAGCCAAAGAACGGTGTCGTCATCGTTTGTAGTCAGAGCCAGATCGGTAATTTGGGCGTTACCCAGCTCAGAGGGCTGCCAGAGAATGAGGCGATCTTCGTCGATTTGATACTGAACGACGGTGGCAACCCCACTGGCCCCTTCCCCTTGTTCAAACCCAATGGACCACCATAGGGTGTTATCGGTTGCCAATGCCTGGGTAATGGTGGGGACGCCTGCAGAGACCCCCAGCTCCTGCTCAATAACGTCGGTGTTGGTGTAGAGAACTTGAGTAGTGGGTTCGCTCTCCCCTGGCTTGATTAGCTCAAAAATAACTTGTTCAAGGTCGTTTTCAGAAACGGGTTCTTCATCTATCCATGGAGCATCCAGACGAACCCGTGCTTCATAGGTCTGCTCTTGACTGGTGATGGTTTCGTAATCTGGGTCACCAAGGGATTCAAAATATTCGGCGTAGTCTTCTTCTACTGGTGGAGCTACGTCTAGGGCTTCTACTCCCCAGGTGCGCTCGCGTTTGCAAACGGTAAAGGCATACCGTCGTCCCTTAAAAGTCAGCGTGGCTTCTGTGGCTTCGACTGCAGTGGGGCGAAAGTCAAACCGCTCAAACGGTAGCTCAATATCTGTTTCTGGCTGCAGCGGTACCCGAGCTTCCATCGGGTCGCAGGCAGCAGCCGTCTCTGCCGGGTTAGCTGCCAATTCTTCTTCGTTTTCTGGAGGGGCGGTTTGCGCCTGCTGTCTTGGGCTGCAGGCGCTGATAGCTCCCTGACAAATCAGGGCTGATGCGATCGCCATGCCAAGATATTTCCGACGCCAGATTTTCATGAATAACCCCCCGTGCTCAGCGCGACCAAATATGGCCGTTTGTTACCTTCTATAGGGTAGCGATTTTTACAAATAGCGAAATGCTTCTGTCCCCACCTGTAGAAGTGTCACGGCCCAAGCCGTTCGAGGTCATGACCCAAAAAACAGCCGTGCGAATTTGAGATATTACTTCTAAGATCGTAAAGGCCTGCATTGATTTGATATCGATGCTCTAAGTCCAGTATTGGCCCCTATAGCTCCTGCCACCCATGACAGACTTTGACATTCAAGCGCCGTTTGAACCCAAAGGAGATCAGCCCAAAGCCATTGAGGGGTTACTTAGTTTTTTAGAGGCCGAAGGTCAATATCACACCCTCTTGGGTGCCACCGGCACTGGTAAGACCCACACAGTCGCCAGGGTAATCGATAAAGTAGGGCGGCCAACCCTCGTACTGGCCCACAACAAAACTCTGGCTGCTCAGCTATGTAATGAGCTACGAGAATTCTTCCCTGACAATGCGGTGGAATACTTCATCAGCTACTACGACTACTATCAGCCAGAGGCTTATATCCCCGTTACTGATACCTATATTGCTAAAACAGCGTCGATTAATGAAGAAATCGACATGTTGCGCCATTCAGCCACGCGCTCTCTATTTGAGCGACGGGATGTGATTGTGGTGGCCTCCATTAGCTGTATCTATGGTTTGGGAATTCCGACGGAGTATCTAAAAGCTTCAATTCCGCTGCGGGTGGGAATGGAACTAAACCAGCGTCAGGTGCTGCGGGATCTAGCCTCTGTACAGTACACCCGCAATGACATCGACCTAGGTCGGGGTCGATTTCGAGTCAAGGGAGATGTATTAGAGATTGGTCCGGCCTATGAAGATCGCATTATTCGTGTGGAGTTCTTTGGTGACGAAATTGATGCCATCCGCTACGTAGACCCGGTGACTGGTGCCACGTTGCAGAGTATGGAAGCCCTCAATATCTATCCTGCCCGTCACTTTGTTACCCCTGACGATAAGTTAGAGTCTGCCTGCAACGGCATTCAAGAAGAACTCAAGAATCAGCTGGAGTTTTTAGAAAAAGAAGGCAAACTGTTAGAGGCCCAACGGTTAGAGCAGCGCACAAAATATGACCTAGAAATGTTGCGAGAAGTGGGGTACTGCAACGGTGTGGAAAATTACTCTCGACATTTGGCTGGTCGTCTAGCTGGCGCCCCTCCCGAATGTCTTTTAGATTACTTTCCTGACGACTGGCTTTTAGTGATTGATGAGTCTCATGTAACCATTCCGCAGCTGCGAGGAATGTACAACGGTGATCAAGCCCGAAAGAAGGTTTTAATTGACCACGGATTTCGATTGCCCAGTGCTGCTGACAACCGCCCCCTCAAAGCGGAAGAGTTTTGGACAAAGGTCAACAACTGTATTTTTGTCTCGGCAACCCCTGGTGCATGGGAGTTGGAGATCTCTGAAGATCGAGTGGTTGAGCAAATTATTCGTCCTACTGGAGTGTTAGACCCTGAGATTTTTGTGCGCCCCACCACCGGGCAGGTTGACGATCTGCTTGGAGAAATTCAGGAGCGTGTGCAGCGTAATGAGCGCACCCTGGTGACTACGCTAACAAAACGGATGGCAGAAGATCTTACGGAGTATTTTGACGAACACGGGGTCAGGGTCCGCTACCTACATTCCGAGATTCACTCCATTGAGCGGATCGAGATTATTCAAGATTTGCGTAATGGTAACTTTGACGTTTTGGTTGGTGTAAACCTGCTAAGAGAAGGATTAGACCTGCCTGAAGT
>JBHJIV010000199.1:0-10564 GCA_050043105.1 Leptolyngbyaceae cyanobacterium
AATTAATAGGAATTGCAAAACCTAGACCCTGGGCACCCCCAATAATGGCCGTGTTAATACCAATCACTTCACCGCGCTCATTCAGCAATGGTCCGCCTGAATTCCCTGGATTAATAGCAGCATCCGTTTGGATAAACTGCAACCGTTTATCTGGCACACGAATCTGAGTACTGGTACGACCAGTGGCGCTGACAATACCGGCGGTGACTGTGATGTCCAAACCAAGAGGGTTACCAATTGCGATCGCCCATTCCCCTGGCCGCAGCTCCTCAGAATTTCCTAGGGTTACGGTTGGCAAATCTTGGGCTTGGACTTTAATGACAGCAACATCGGTGAGCGGGTCTTCCCCGACCACTTCTCCGCTAAATTCACGTCCGTCTTTGAGGGTGACAGTCACAGTGTCGGCCCCTTCCACCACATGGGCATTGGTCCAAATTACACCATCTGACTCAACGATAAACCCTGACCCTTGCCCCCGCTCAACCCGAGTGGAAGGCTGTTCCCACATATCCCCAAAAAATTCTTGAAAGAAGGGGTCATTAAACGGGCTAGACCGTTGCGCCACTGTGCGGGAAGAATCAATCCGCACCACAGAAGGCCCCACCTGATCGGCCACCGAGGCAATAAAGCTGCTGCCTGCCAATAACCGCCCTGAACCGGTCTCGGGCTGTTGCTGGGCTGTGGTTGGCATTAGCCGAGATGTGGTGAACACTGCTGCTGTTGTGCTGCAGGCAGCGATAAAACCATAGAGCACTAACGACTTGGCAAATGGGCGTAGGTTAGACATGGACTTTGAAGTAAGTGTATGTGGGGTATCGGTCCTAGTAATTTAAGGATTATGTCGGTCTAAAAATTACAATACACCGACTGCACAAGCCCTTTTCTGACACCAACAGCTCGCTGTGCGATCGCAGACACTGATGTAGCAGGCTAGAACTAGTACAGTTAACCTCTATCTTTATTATCTATGTAATCAACCTCAACTATATTCAACAACCTAATTTGTGCCAGTTCAGCAACATATCTGTTAAATGTAAGCGTCATCATTCTTTAAAAAAGCTTATAACCTATGTACCAGATTCATCTAATGTGCGTGCTGGATATGTGAGCGACAACAGGTTAGTGTATTAAAGCCAATCAGATTCCTATTACTAAGAAGTTATACCTACATATTTAGATATTCCTAACCTTGATGTGGACCAAAGTCTATCTTGTTAGGTTTATGTTTATAAGGAAAAACTTGTTGAAGACACCACCCGCTATCACGTTAGGTGTGCATCCCTATCCAGACAGTCAAATCATTCTCTGATCCTAGAGCAAGCTGACAGTCTGGTGAGATCGTCGCTCAAACTGTTGACACACTGTTTAATCGGTCAGATTGACCTTACCCATGGGGACTCGGTTAATGTCTAATTTTGCACAATCTATTTACGAAGAGGCCTTGTGTACGGTATCCCCTCATCTAAACAGTTGATTGTCAGTTAATCCCCCATTTGGGGCTGCTACATGGCGTGCCAAAGTCAGCACTCGATAGACCCGTGTGTTGACTCTCTAGAGCCGCGATTCTTATCGTGCTCAGCTTTGAGCATGTTGGGAAATTAATTAACTTCTTTGATACAGAGTGTGCTCACCTTTAGCCGGAGGGTTAGTTGTGGACAAGGTAAATGGTCTTTGGAATGAAGTTCTTGGTAAACTTCAGGACCAACTCAGCGGACCCACGTTTGAAACGTGGATTAAACCAACGCGCCTCCAGAATTTAGCTGATAGTACTTTAACCATTTCCACCCCCAATCCCTTTGCCCGTAATTGGGTACAGAAGCACTATATTCAGGTTATTTCTGATGTGGCCCAAGAGCTTTTAGGTCACGATATAAATGTCGTTGTTACCGTTAGCGAAATCAGTGATAGCGAAGGCCATAAACCTGGAGCGGCTGTCGCTTGGCCCCCACCTCCAACCGCTGAAAGGGCGACGGCCAGTAAATCTAGCTCTCCTGATTTGAATCCAAAGGCCGTCTTTTCACGCTTTGTTGTGGGTTCAAATAACCGTATGGCTCATGCTGCAGCCTTGGCCGTTGCCGAGTCCCCTGGGCGTGAATTTAACCCGTTATTTTTATGCGGTGGTGTCGGCTTGGGCAAAACTCACCTAATGCAGTCGATTGGTCACTACCGTCTAGATATCGATACTTCTGCCCGCATTGCCTACGTTTCCACAGAGCAGTTTACTAACGATCTGATTACTGCCATCCGTCGCGATAGCATGCAGCGCTTTCGTGAACAGTATCGTGAAGTCGACATCATCATGGTGGACGATATTCAGTTTATTGAGGGTAAAGAATATACCCAGGAAGAGTTTTTTCACACGTTTAACACGCTACATGAAGCAGGTAAGCAAATCGTTTTAGCCTCTGATCGCCCACCCAATAAAATTCCTAGGCTTCAGGAAAGATTGTGTTCTCGATTTTCGATGGGACTCATTGCAGATATTCAGCCACCTGATTTTGAAACTAGAATGGCGATTCTGCAAAAAAAAGCTGAATACGAGAATGTCACCCTCAGCCGCGAGGTGACTGAATACATAGCAGCTGGCTATACGTCTAATATTCGAGAATTAGAAGGTGCTTTGATTAGGGCGATCGCATACACGTCGATCTCAGGGCTACCGATGACCATTGAAAACCTTAAGCCAGTCCTTGATGCGCCAGCCGGTAAGGTCGATGCATCACCAGCGTCGGTCATCGATATTATTTCCGAGGTGTTTAGCGTTTCTGTCGATGACCTCAAGGGCAACTCTCGCAGACGCGAGATTAGTCAGGCACGTCAAATCGCCATGTATTTAATGCGTCGGCATACGGATCTGAGCTTACCCAAAATAGGCGACGTATTTGGTGGCAAAGACCACACTACAGTGCTCTACAGCTGTGACAAAATCGCTCAGCTGATTAAAAAAGACCTGAACATGGCGCAAACGGTACGTGAACTTAGCGATCGCATTAGTTTAAGCAGCCGCTCCAGCTAACAAAATTAAAATCGAACTGACAGCTATAAAAATAGCTCCTGAATCAACTCAGGAGCTATTTTTATAGCTGTGGAAAATTAGTACTGCAGCTCTATTTTTCCAAAAGCTAAAAGGCATGAATGCCCTGTCAATATTAAGTTTAGTTCCAAATCACAGATTATTGGCTTGTGGAAAACTCAATTTAAGCTGTGGAAAACGTGGGGATTAGTTGGGGAGAATATCACAGGGGGTGGGCAAAATAATTCAGTTCCTGCTGCGTCTGTGGAAAACGTCCTTAAATATCCACACTTTTTCCACAAGCTAAAAAAGGTTTAGAACCCAGTATCTCTGAGCAGTTCAGCTGTATTTTCCACAGTTTCCACAGGCCCTACTACTACTATTGTTTAAATCTAAATTAGAAAGAGATAGAGATAGAACAGAGAAGGGAAAATTGCTTAAAGCAAAGGCTTTCCTTCCTTCTGGCAGGGTGTTACGATTGGCCAGCATTCTTGATAGACATATGTCAGCTATGAAGTTCGTGTGCTCCCAGGGGGATCTCAACACACATCTCTCAATCGTCAGCCGGGCCGTTCCTTCTAGACCCAGTAAGCCTGTATTGGCAAATATTTTGGTCAAGGTGGATGAGGAGACACAGCGTATAACCTTGACTAGCTTTGATGAAACATTAGGGATTCAAACCAGCTTTTCTGCCCATGTTGACAGTGGTGGCATTCTGACAATTCCTGCCAAATTACTGGGTGATATCGTTGCTAAGCTCCCTCCTGAGGACCTCGATTTTAGTCAGTCAAATTCTGAACCAGTCATCTCACTCTCCTGTTCAGCTGGAGAGTATCAGGTGAGAGGCATGGAAGCCACAGACTATCCAAATTTACCGTTAGTGGAAGATGGGCAAGTGGCCAATGTTTCAGCTGAGTCCATTTTGGAAGGACTAAAGGGAGCTTTATTTGCCACTAGCTCCGATGAAACTAAGCAAGTTTTAACGGGTGTGCACGTTGTAGCAGAGCCTGAAAATTTGGAATTTGCGGCCACTGATGGGCATCGTTTAGCCGTTGTTCAAAGTGGCGATGATTCTGGCGTAGACCTTTCCATTGATGTAACGGTGCCTGGCAAAGCTTTGCGTGAATTAGAGCGTATGCTTCAGGCTCATCAGGGAACAGAGCCGATTGCACTCAGATTTGACCCGACTCAGGTCGTCTTTGAACTGGGAAATCAACGCATTACTACACGTCTTTTAGAAGGACAGTATCCCAACTATCGGCTGCTTATTCCCAAACAGTTTGAACGGCAGCTGACGGTAGATCGTAAACAGTTGATGGCGGCCCTAGAACGGATTGGCGTACTAGCCGACCAGCGCAATAATATCGTTAAGCTTTCAATTGGCAGTTCAAAGCAGATATTGGCACTTTCGGTAGAAGCCCAAGAAGTTGGCAGCGGTCGTGAGGAAATGTCTGCTCAAGTGACTGGCGACGACCTCGACATTGCCTTTAATGTCAGGTACTTGCTAGAAGGGTTACGCGCACTGCCTAGTGCTGAAGTGCAGCTACAGAGTAATTCATCAACTAGCCCAGCTATTTTGACTCCCGTCAGTGGACTACAAATGACCTATTTGGTGATGCCTGTGCAAATTCGTAGTTAAGCACAGAAGTAAAACTTCAAGAAAAATTTACTGAATAACTCGCACTCGGCTTCCAAACGGGGCAATCTGGTAGTGGCCCACAAGTTACTTAAGATTAGATATGGACATAACACTAGCTGCAATTGTATTTGGAACGGTACTCGTTTTGTTTAGTCGCGATGTATTCAGCGATTAGGGACTTAAAAATTCAATAGTCAACGCTTGTGTTAGCTAACCCAGTTAAATCTGATCAGTAGTTCCAAAAAAATCAATACGATAATCAGTAATTTTAAGCCCAGTGCGTCTTTCGACTTCTTGAATGACTGCGCTGGGCAATTCAATATTGATGTCAATAATCTTCTGTGTATCGATGCAGTTGACATGGCTGTGGGAGCTATTCAAATGACCATACAGCCTGCCGTCAGAACGTTCAACGCATTCAATAATGCCTTGCTCAAAGAGCGCCTCTAAATTTTGGTAGACTGACGTGTGCCCAATCTTCTTTTCACGTCGATTAAGCTCATCATAAATTTCACGGGCCGAAAGATGCTCTTGTACATCCCAGAGTAGTTCTAGAATATAGCGCCGCTGGCGGCTTAATCGCATACCTAGTGATTGACAACGCTCAATTGCGTCTGAAAGGGATGAAATTGGAGAGGATGGAGGTTGCATAATCTTTCCACAGCCAGCCGACACCAGTTTCACTCTAGCTTGCTTTTTTTGTTGTTGTCTATTTTCATCTTCAAACAGCCTACCCGTGAGGCTGAGGTGTTGCTGAATTAACCTCTACTTGTGAACTGCCTTGGGAGACTAAACTGTCTGGTAAAGACTGAGATTCCTCAGGCTCTGAGAATGACGGAATGAGAAGTACTCTATCATCACTCTCTGCTGCAGGACGTGAGGAATCTGCGACATTAAACTCTACAGGCATTGCCTGAGATTGTTGAATTGATGTCTCCTCTTGATACTTCGCTTGGGCTAAAGGTTCTGCTGAGTGTTGAGCTATTTCGAAAGCTGATGTTTCGAGAGTTCCTGCTGATGGTTTGCCAGTTTTTTCTCTCTGGGACTGGTAGTAGCTAAAGGCATGAGCAACAGCATCATGTCGACGATGCTGATCTCGTCGAATGCTGGGTAACGTGTTGCCAAGACCCGGAGCATTCCAACGCTGAGTGTCAGGGTTTAGATAAGAATATGTCCTGGCCCAGACGATAGCCTCGCCATTTTTCATACCTTGTTCCCTAGCTTCAGCTAGACGATCCACGTAACCACCTCGTTCAAGAGCTGCTCTAGGAGACTGATTAGCCAGATCTAATCCATTGAGAACTTCGCCTAAGGTCATACTTAAGTCGGCGTGCTCGGCTTGTTTTGCCAGCTTGTTGCCTTGTTGCTTTAGCCTTTGAAGTTGTTTGTTATCAGCTTCATCAGGGGAACTAGCACCGTGCTGATAAGAGAATGTTCCCATGTTCCATACACCGTTACCTGGATCTGTATGGCCATAGTACGCTCTTGTATGAGTACCGCTAGCGGTTCGTGTACCTTCTGCACGACCAATAACTCGAGCCACTAAAGAGTCGGAACCACCCTCATAAATCCAAGTAGGCAAGTCTGATTGATCGGCTTTAGTCTCCGCCTTCGAAACTTGAGTGGCCTTTGATGGAGACGCTACCTGAGCTGGAGTAAATCTTAGAGCAATGGATTCTTGCGGCGGTGCAGGAGTAGATGGTGTAAGTATCCGAGATTGAGGCACTGCTGCTGCTGGAGGAGGAGCTAAGACTCGGGCAGAGGCTATGACATTTCTAGGAAGTCCAGTGCTTGATTGTGTGATTTTTACAGGTGGCTGACTTGCGGCCTCAGGAATTGGTAATGGTTCAAACTGATCTGTAGCCGAGGATGACTCTGTTGTCTGAAGGGTATCTGGAAGAGTCGCCCTGGCAGAATTCTCACCATCGGCTGCAGTAATAGAGTCACTGTTGGTAGCCAGATCAAAGCTGACCCCAACGGCCTTAGCAGGGCGGTGCCACAGTGCAGTGACTAGAAGAGAAAATGCAAAGAGATGGTGCAGTTTGAAGCGTGGCATTACGATCTCAACTCCAAAGACGGAAACACAGGCTAGGAAAAGTTATTAATGATATGGCTTAATTAACTGAGCTAATTTTTATGGGATGCCTCTGGTGCTGGGGGCTGCTCTTGCTCAGACGGTTCGTTTATTTTGTTATTGACACTACGATTTTGTGAAATAGCTCTCTCTAGGACTCCTGTGGAGGGTTCAACAATAATCCAGGTACCGTCAGGCTGGCGTCGTAGGGTGGCGAACTGTACATGGCTCCCTCTGCCAATAACTTGGCCAGCTTTGACTGAACCAAATCTAGGGCGTTGCAAACCGCAGAAGCGAAATAGATAAGCGGGCACCTCAGGCGTTGAGTAAATTACACACTGGTCAAACGTGCTAGGCTCAACTTTGCCTGGGAAAGGAGATCGCAACGGCTGACGTTTCAGCTGAATTGAGATATCGCCTAAACTGCCGACAACGAGATGATCTGCAATCAAATCTCCGGGCTCTAACTCCCACTGTTGTTGGATATTGATGACCCGTTGAGGTGGCAGCGCTCGAGACTGACAGCTGCTTAAAAAGACGCCAAGCAACAAAAGCCATAGATTGGGCCGATGCCTACTCAAAACTGAAACGATAGCCTGCATACTCATCATTTTCGTAGAGAATTACAAGGGTGGTACCGGGATCGAATGCCAGAGGATATGCCTCGCGCTCGGCCTCGACTCCAGATCTGACTTTGAGTGTAGGCAGTTGACAATAGGGTTCGCTGACAACTTGACGTACTCGAGATTTAGTATCGCGCTCGGGAATCGTAAGTAGCTGTGCTAGCTGATCACGAGAGAGCTTAGAGTCATCGCTAACGACATTGTTGCAATGAGCCTGTTGACTCACTGTATTAGTCAGTGAGAAAAAAGTCTTGAGCCCGTTAAAATCCATTAATAGTGCAGCAAAAACCATAACTAAACTTGCTGCAATTAATGGTTTTGTACCTAAATTTTGAGAGCGAGGCTGATGCTGAGACTGGGTCGGATAAATCATGATAAGACCTCTGCTGAGTAAAAAACATTCTGTAGATAAACAAGTACACGTAGCGATGCAATAGTATTTAGGAAAGATGTATAGAAGCTCTGATATCTGTCGATGTGCTATGCAAACCGACCGCCAAGCAACAATCCTAAGATGATCATGAGGGTGCGATACCCTAATACAGGATTAGGGCGAGGGCTAAAGATCGCTTGATAGAGACTGAGGACAATGCTGGCAATAACAACAAAGGCAACCGGGGGCCAAAGAGCTGGATAAATCTGAAAAACTTGCTTGAGCGTTAGACGAGCAACGGCAGCACCGATACACCAAATTGCACCATCAGCCAGTGTGAATGTCGAGCTGCGGGAGCGCTGATTTGCGTGAACATAAGGGCGTATCCATTCCTCAATAGAGCGGTAAGCTAGCCGACCAAAATGCTTCACATCGCCCAAGATGCCATTTGACACTTTATTGATATAAGGAACCTTGCTGGACCCAGACATCTGGGGCTGTTGAGTTAAGGAATGCTTAAACAGCTGAGATCGCACCCTTAAAGCGTCTGCATTTGACGTAGCATCATGCTCAGCCTGTTGAAAATCAATCAGATGATAGCCCAACCCCAAATACCCATCGATATCACGGTGGACAGTGGGAACTTCGATGGTCTGACAGTCTGTTAAGAAGCGAGCGATATCGTCCACATCAGGTGATGTACCCGGCTGTATTTGCTGCACAAGGCCGACACCCAGAGACTGTAATCGCTGCAGGGCCTGCTGTTGCTGCTGAGCTAGCTGCTCAATGGTTCTCAGCGCTGCATCAAATTGCTGCAAACTAGAGCTGGTTACTGGAGGGGACAGTGTTTGCCCCGAACGCTGTCGCAGCGTTTCGATGGCCGTCGTAACCTGCGCTAAATTAGGGGAAGGTGCCGTCAGACGAGATGGATTCCACGGGGCCGTTACAGTCTCCGGGGGAGAGGCTTTTAGAGTTTGTAGCTTCTGTCTAATTGTCTGAAGTTCCATATCTAAATCGTTCATATTGCAGAAGGGACGAGGAACGAATAGAACAAATGATCTATCTATTAATACAAATGTACCATATATATTGCTTGAATGATCAGTTTTCAAAGCGATTTTAGGGACGAATTTTTTGGAAAATACTGGCTAAGGCTAGCAGCTATCTTTGACTCAAATGTTCTAAAAAGTTAGCGTTTAGAAACATATTTTTGATTGCTAATTTAGGGAATGACCTGGTCTAGAGCCGTCACGATTTAACGGCTTCCCATGGCTAAAGCCAGCTCGAGGTTCAGCTATGTCACATATCTAATGTTCTGAACCCCTAATACAGTCGTGCTAGTTCTCAAATGGTGCCAGATATTGCTTTATTCTTGATGACGTTAATGTCGGAATCAGTGACATATTTGCGCATGTAGTTCATAACAGCGGCGATCGCTACAGGGATGCCAATTCTTTAATGAATCGGAGTGTTTATGGGTCAGATTGTTTTTTCAATGGACAAATAGAGCAGCACCTATTTTGCCGAGCTGACAATGCTTGAATTTATTACCCTACCTGATGCGCTACCACCCGTTGCACCCTACTCCCATGCCGTGAGAGCGGGAGACTTTTTGTTTGTCACAGGACAGCTGGCTGAGGACGCTGAGACTGGAGAGGTCTTGAAGCTAGATATTGAAGCACAAACACACCGGGTCATGGAAAACCTTAAACGGGTGCTCACCCATGCGAGCACTTGCTTTGAAAATGTTGTGATGGTGCGCATTTTTGTAACCGATTTTCGCTACTACGAGATTGTTAATCGGGTTTATGCCTCGTACTTTAATCAAACCAGGCTGCCTGGTCGAACGACTGTAGGTGTCACAGCTCTAGCTGGTTACGGCGATGTTGAAATTGATTTAATTGTTTACTGTGGTAGCTAGTGTAAATTGTGTTGCTCTTAGCTGTAGTTGCCTATCAACTGGTAAGTATGCTCTGTAGCCGACGCTTAACCTTGTGATGTTGGAGGAGGAAAGTCATAGATGAGAATTTTGACCCGCTTGGTTTGTAACCCCCTCAGTCAAATTGTGTTGCCGGCTATCGGTCTCTCTTTAGTGATGGCTAATCCGCTAGCTGCAGCACCTGGTCGTATTGATCAAACGGAGACCTGCGATGTTTTGGTAGTGGGTGGTGGGTTGGCCGGTGTCGCTACCGCCTATGAAAGTTTGCATGCAGGGCGCACAGTTTGCCTAACTGAGATGACAGATTGGGTTGGAGGGCAGCTAACTTCTCAGGGAACAACAGCCTTAGATGAGGCTAGAATGCAGCGTCAGACCCTGTTTTATGCTGAAGGATATAAGGAACTGCGGCAGAGGGTTTTAGACCTCTATGGGCGTCAAAACCCTGGAGACTGCTGGGTCAGTGCAGTTTGTTTTTTACCAGCTGATGCCCACAACATCTTGGTAGATATGCTGGATGAGGCGGCCCGCGCGGGCGATGGTACGCTCAAGTGGTTTCCTTCCACCATCGTCAAAGAGGTGGATGTAGAGGGCTCGATGATTACGAGTGCGATCGCAATCCAACATAGCCCTGCTCCTGACACCCCTCCCCTCAACACTGAACCACTGTCTGCTTTCTATGAGGACATCTATCGCTACGAAGACTCAGATCGGCTAAGCAAAGAGATTATTCGCTTTCAGCCCAGTGGTCATGACGGCCCTGCAGATTGGTACGTTGTTGAAGCCACAGAAACCGGTGAAGTAATTGCGCTTGCAGGAGTCCCTTACCGACTGTGGCTAGATCCAAAGTCCTATCTCAATCCGTCCTCTCCGACATTTACAGGCGACGCATACTGCACTCAGGGG
>JBHJIV010000200.1:0-19890 GCA_050043105.1 Leptolyngbyaceae cyanobacterium
CCCCAGATAGGATTAGGCGTATTGGGTGGATGGGGTGCCGCAATTCTCTTTACCCTGGTGCTGAGTTCCGCTTTATTCTGGCGATGGCGATGGGGGAACTGGCAACAGGCAAGTGCAGGAAAGGACGCACCTGTCAGCAGCTCGCGTCGATAGTAACAACTTGTTAACTACCCACAACGGTATACAAATTTGACCGTCCCTGTTTGCCTATCAGTTGGATTAAGTTAGCCTTTCGTAGAAAATAGGCTATTTTCTGTGCTAACTCTCTTCTAATCTCTCTTGCTTCCGCGAGATCTTTTGTCGTAAATGATTCCAAACCCTCTGGTAGAAAGGTTAGCCAATCTGCCGGGGCATTAAACACCCTGTGGTCTACAACGTCCAGCAATCGACGTTCTTCAGTGCACCATCCTCGTCTACGCCATCGTCGCTTGGCCTCAAACCGTCTGATTTCTTCTTCTTTAATCATTAATACTTCCAGTGAGAAATTGGGGCTTGAAATTAACTGGGGAAGACTAACCATTTCTCGAAATAGGTCTTCTACCCGTCCTCGTTTGGGTGACTTACGACGACTGTTATGAGCGCCAGTCTCATCTAACTTGATAATCCATTTTTCTTGGGCGATGGGATAGATTAGGCGTATCTGGTGTGAGTGTGCCAGATTAGTCAGTTTCGACTTGATAGCTGAGAAATTGGCGGTCTGAATTTCCAGTAGTAAACTATCTCGAACAATATCAATTACAAACCCGTCAACGGCCACCTCAAAGCGATCGCCCGGTTGGGCATACCAAGTCTTTAACGATGCATGGAGTGGCTTTTCATTGAGTAGTCCAATACCTGGCATATCAGTCCAGCTTCCAATATGGACGTTGTTAGACGATCACTCTATCACTAAGGTGCTTTACCGGTTTTTCCATGTACACTCGCTGATAGCCCTTCTCTGTGCAGCGCTTAATTTCAACATAGCCACATCTCTGGTACATGACTATATTTTCAGTCATTTTTTCATGGGTATATAGCTGAAGGGTTTCATAGCCCTCTTTCGCGGCTAGCGTTTCAACATAGTTCAGCAACGTTTTCCCTAACCCCTGCCCCTGGTAAATAGGATGGACGGCAAGAGTCTCCAACAATAGAGTCTCTTGCGCTTTTTTTAAGACAGTCAGTCCAGCAATGACACCGTCAAGGGTTATAACAAAAACCTGATCCTGGTCGATGACCTGTGCATAATCGTCCAGCATTGGACCGGGTGGTTTTCCTAAGCGAGAGATATAGGGTTCAAAAGCCGTGTGAACACACTGTGAGATCGCACCCTCATCAGTCTTATTAGCGGCCCTAATCATTATTTCCATCACGGCTAGATTGTCAACAGCTGTTTATCTAGTTCCAGAATATGGCCAGTGGCAGAAAACGACTCGTTCCCGCTGAGTTTCCCTGTCTTTGTCTCTATAATCTTAAATCCCTCACTCAGGTAAAGGGTTAAGGCAGCATCGTTACCACTCAGCACCGATGTACCCACGGTTTTACCGCATCGACGAATTGCCTGTTGTAGCAAGAGTCGACCAATGCCCTGTCGATAATAGTCGGGGGATACATAGAGCCAGGTCACCTCATCATCATCAAACGCGACAAATCCAACAATGGCGTTATCCTTACAAGCGACCCAAACTTCACCATCAAAGAGTCCTTCATTATCCGCCGTTGCCGCTAAGGATAAAAATGCGTCGACACCCACCGATACCCTGAGTTCATCCAACCGTGCACGGTCGTGAATTGTTGCGATCGCATCCCAATCCTCCAGGATATAGTTTCGTAGACGTATCATAAACAAGCTTCTCTGTTCCAGTTACTACATTACTTGTTTCAGACCCTTGATGACAGTTGTCACTCTAGCCTGAAACTATCTAACGATCAGAAAAGGACGCTTCAGTTTGCAAAAGCCAAACATTTTCTGTTGCCTCACATTTTCCTTTTAATCCGCCTGGCACATCCGTGCTTGATAGCAGCGTTAAACCATAGGTGTCTTTATAGTGCTGATTGACCTCTTTATGGCTAATTGAAAACGGAGGGCCAGCCATCAAGGCTTGATCATATTCATAGGTAACCAGTAGCTGGGGTGCTTTGTCCGTAATCTCCGTCAGATGTGTCGTATATTGCTGACGTACTGTTTCTGGTAGGGCCACTAACGCCGCTCTGTCATAAACTGCGTCAATGGGGGGGCCAAGCATTTCGCTAGAGACACCAAAGATATTGCCCACAAAGATGTCGATGTTATGGGCGCTGTAGTGCTTGACATCGCCAATTCTCGATATAGCTGGCTCCACTCCAAGCTCCATAAACAGTTGCTGAATCGCCGTTTCAACCAATTCAGCACCCGCCACACGATAGCCATTAGACAGCAGCCAGGCAATATCTAGGGTTTTACCACACAGCGGCACAAACACCCGGCTATCGTTGCCTAGAGAAAGCTTGCTAAAGCAGTTGACCAATATAGAATTTGCCTCACTTTTGTGGAAAGCGATATTGTTGGTTTCCCACTTCTGATGCCAATAACTTAAATCCATAGTTACTCCCTTTCAAACATCAAAAAAGTCTGGTTTTGCAGGCTGTCATTATCTCTTTACTAAATTCTTTACCGTTCTTATCTCCTTTTTTTCCTAATAACAGTGCCCTCAACATTTTTTATATCTACCTTTTTGTTATAACAGATAGAGTCTGAGAAACAAGATGGTAATTTTATATGGGGCATGTTGTTCTGTAAGTTCTAGTTTACGCCAGCAGTTACTTAGGCAGTATCATTTTTCAGTGCCCAATTATAGGAATGTTCAGAACTAGGATAGGCTCCATTACGAACCTCTTCGGCAAAACGCTCTGCCGCTGTAGTCATATGCCGATGAAGCTGCGCATATTGTTTAACAAATCTAGGCGATTGCCCCTCATATAGCCCCAGCATTTCAGTTGAGACCAGTACCTGACCATCACAATTAGGTCCCGCGCCAATACCAATTGTGGGAATCTTAAGGGCGGTTGTCACTTCATCAGCTGCCGCAGTTGGAATGGCCTCTAAAAGAAGGGCAAATATTCCAGCATTCTCTAGTGCCAAAGCATCTTGAACTAACATGTCAACGGCAGCCGTTGTCCTCGCCTGCACTTTATTGCCACCCAATTGATGATAAGACTGTGGAGTCAGGCCCAAGTGCCCCATGACTGGAATACCACTTTGAGTTAAATGTTTAATTAATTCATTATGTGGGCCTTCCAATTTCACGGCCTGAACACCGGCTTTTATCAGTCTGCCAGCGTTTCGGACACCCTCCTCCAGTGTGCTGTATGAACCAAAGGGGAGATCGCCAATAACAAGGGCGTGCTGCGCGGCACGAGCGACAATTTCACAGTGATAAACCATGGCATCCATCGTTACTGGGAGTGTTGTATCATGTCCTTGAACAAAGATGCCCAGTGTATCTCCGACCAAAATTAGTGGAATACCAGCGCTATCAAAAATAGTCGCGGTCAAGTAGTCGTAGGCCGTCAGCATCGCAAACCGTTCCCCTTGAGTCTTATAAGAAGACAACTCTTGAATTGTGATACGACTCATCTCCTTAAAGCCCTCGACGAAGAAATTGATTATCTGATAAATACGGCCATTATCGCACTTGTTTAGATAGCGGCTTCCCTACTTATACAGCACCTTTTCGCTGCATAATCAGCTGACGCAGTCGCCACATAAACAGTCCTGCTACAACTGCGATCGCAACCGCCTGGCCCATCCAGAGCCCGGTACTGTCCATACCAAACCGGAAGCTCAGTACATAGCCAACAGACAGACCCACTCCCCAATAGCCTAACAAATTGAGCACCATCATTATCTGAAATTGTCCTGCAGCCCCTGCAATGATCTGTAGACAGCCTTTTGAAACCCGTCCAAAACCTGTGCGATGGCGGCAATAATCAGCATGGGTAGTGCCAAACCAATGACGGTGGCATTGTCGGGACGGCTCATTCGACTACGCTGGTTTGGATAAACCCATAATTGCCCGAGACAAAGCGCACATGGATCCATGGCTCCCCAGTGTCAGCCAGAATAAACTGTTGCAGCACAATAACCCGAGCCGGTGGCTCAAATGTTGAGGTCTCTCCATAGCCTGGGGAAATCCATACCGTAGCTGACTGTACGAGTTCTGCCAGCTGATAAATTGTGCGAATATCTGCTATCTCTCCTTGAAAAAACTGCCGGAGCTGATAGGCTTCCTGACAATCTCTTTGCATTGCCGGATCGATAATCGCCGCACATCCTGCAGCTGTGGGGTTAAATAAGTCTTGTGCGATCGCACCTTTAGACGTTAGGGCTAACAAAGCCGTGAGCGTACCAAGCAACAGAGTTTTCATAGGAAGATTGAAGTAAATATGCTCTTATACTATTAAGGAATACAGCAGCACTTTGTGTACCACCTCAGCAACCCACCTGTTTGCAAACTTATACACCTGATTTCCTCTTTCCCTTCAGAAATATCAACAGCACGTAGAAACCGCTATATCCGTATCGACTAGCAAAAACGTTCTTGCCTTAATGATAAAAAACTCTGTTGCATTTTCATCCATGCCCATGAGTTTCAATTAGGTTTGAGACTCATGGGCAAACGTCTTTAAGGTTAAATCCTGACTTGGGCAATTACGGTACGATGGCGAGTGCTATTCGTTGTCTCCGTTACCTGGTCAAACCCCGCCGATAGGAGCGCATCCTCCATATCTAAGGCAAAATACTGCTCCATAAATGGCTCTGTACTTTTGAGTAGCGTCATGACATAAGGTGGCATTGTTGTGTAAGCGGCTGAGTCAGGATTCATATCCATAAACGTAAAATATCCACCCGGTTTTACCAATCGCCGTGCTTCTTTGAATATCTTACGAATGGTCTCCTGGGGCATCTCATGAAACAACAGAAACGCTGACACCAGATCAAAAGACTGAGCGGCTAACCCAGTTGCCTCTGGTAGAGCATGAACCCAATGAATCGAATTCTCTTGACGCTGCTGGGCCTGGTAATAAGCCACAGACAGGTAATAGGGCGAAAAATCTAAGCCTGTCACCTGAGCTTGCGGATAGAGTGACCTCAATGCAAAAGTACTCAGCCCAACCGTGCAATGTAAATCCAAAATGGACTGGGGCTGATAAGGCAGTTTAGCCTTAAGCACATCATGATAGCTCTGGCGCAGTTTGGCATCACTCTGAGTCCCCGCCTCAGGAAACAGCTTAGAGTGCACCGCATTAGAAGCCACTTCAAACTCAAAGGCCGCCTGCCAGCATAGGTGGCCTTCATCATATCCATGAAACGAGGCCTTGTAGTTAGCTGGATAGGTTAATTCAGCATTTTGAATACGTTCCCAATCAACCTGCCAATCATGACTCTCAAATCGCTGAACTGTCTCACGCCAGGGAATACCCAAGCGCTCTGCTCGGTTGATCATCATTGTGCGAGCCTGCCACTTGGCTAAATTCCAGAGGGGCTTGACAGCAAGTAGCCCACTGACAACCTTACGGGCAACTTGAGGCTTGGCTTGCGAAACAGCAATCGTCATTGTTTACTCACCTCATCCAGTACTTAGTCCAAGTCTGGCCAACTATCCTATCATGGGCACAAATTGACCAGGCATCAAGAAAAGTAAACCCCAGTCAGTTGTAAACTTGCCTGCCTGATATATCGTCCTTGCCCATTACTCACTTGGCAAGGCTGCGATGAAATCAGCAACCAAGTTTATGAGTTGTTTTTCATACTGCCAAGCATGAGCATTATGTTCTAAAAAGAATGGATCACCGGTCACAACAATCACCATATCAAACTCATCCAAAACTGCGATAACCTGTCCACCATGGCCCAAGGCTGCATTATAGTGATGCTCGACTGGGATAGCCCACCACTGATACCCATATCCTGTCCTATTGACGTTGCGGCCTTCCTGGGGCCATCCAACAGATGGTTGTTGGTATAGTTCTGCAGAGAATGGTTCACCCATTCAGAGGAAATGACCCGCTTTCCATCAAAAATGCCATCATTTCCAGCCAGGGGGGTATAGTCCAGGGCTGCAAGATTCTCAGGCGACGGTCCGCAGCCAAAAAGGGTTGTTAGGATCAGAACTGAACTGGTGAATATGAAAAAATAATTTTGATGGAGTTTAGAAAGTCTCACCTTTTCCGGCTGGCTAACCCTCTGTTGAGGGACGCTTGGTCGATACCAACTAGAGCGACAAAAAAGGAGGCAGCTGTCATGCGTCCTTTCCAATTACCTTTATGTAGCGGCAATCTAGATGACTGTTCAGGTTGGTGAAGAGCAAATAAACTTTCTCCTATGTATTTAGGGTATTTAAATATCATCAGCTAGATGTTGGATTTTATACAATTTATCTCCAAATATTCCACAAGGCTGTGGAGAATTTAGGCGAGCTATAAAAGCTATACGAGCTTACAACGAAGGAAAGAGTTAGGGCGGAGCTGCCTGCAGCTAACGCTAGATACCTTATCAGGCTCTGGCATGGCACTATCAAAGCCTTACTTCATCTTGTATCCCGAGTTGAACGACTACAACATCAGCTATATCAGTAGAAAAATTACGCCAAGCCACGCTGTGTGAAATTCAAGCAAATCTTGCTATGGTCGAGAGTGAAAAAGTATAAACCTTTGGCTATATAAATAAGGTTCAAAGTTTCCCCTGTTGATGATCGCTGTTACCCACCCCAATACTTTCAGTCTCCCTACCGACGCCCTAGCCAAGGTTCGAGACATGACCGATCTTGTCTACCATCCACTGAAAAGAGGCTACACCCATAGCTACGGTATCGAAGGCTGGCCTAACCTTCGCTTAATGGAAGGGGTTGCTGTCCCGCCACATAGCGATAGAGTCGCTGGCTACAGGCTCATGCTTATGTTGCATAATCCTGGCAACAACTATATTTTCCGGGACGTGTCGTATAAAAGTGAGTTATCTCCTCAGCAAAGAGGTACCTTAATCGCCCTAGACATTGATGTTCAGCACGAAGTCCACAGTAAAGACCCGGATGGTAGCCATAAACCTTGGTCGGCGCTGGTGTGGGGGCCGCAGGGGAAGCCATGCATGAAAGAAGATTATGAACTGTTTGAGGCTACGCAAATTGCCCAAAAAGAGTTTGAGAAGTTTTTGGAAGCATTATGACTTTGATGCTCGTCTAACCAAATCCTCAACAGGCGTCCCTAGGGCCCTAGCCAACACCTCTAATTCACCTCGCATTAGCGCTATAAAGTAGGCTTTAGTCAACTAAGCAAGATCTCTGATAGCTCCTAAGCTAAACCGCTTAACAAGTTCAACATCAGCAACCTCCGCAAAAATACATCAGTCAAAGCTGATATACGTACAAATTTTCAGGGGCTTTACTTCGCAAAAGTCACCCTGGCTAATACCAAGTCAGGGTTTTTATTACCGATATTCCGCATTCCTAACTATCACAAGCAACCGGTTTTTGGTGGTGGTTAGGGTTTGGAAAATCCGTTTAAGCTGGTAGTGAGTCCACTCTAAACCTGCTTGCTTAAACCATGACCACTGCCTCCCTTACCTGGCCTGAGTTAGAAGCCCTCGATACGATTCAAACCGACCGGGTTAATGGCCCCACCAATGCCCAGGCACGGCTGCGGCTGTTTGGTAAAACTGAAGCTGATGTACGGATAACCCTGTTTCGCGATAACCATGCCTGGTGCCCCTATTGCCAAAAAGTTTGGCTGTGGCTAGAGGAAAAGCAGATTCCCTATCGCATCGAAAAGGTGACGATGTTCTGTTATGGCACCAAAGAAGCTTGGTATAAGAGAAAGGTACCTTCAGGCATGCTGCCGGCGGTAGAGTTAGACGGTCAGCTCATTACAGAAAGCGACGATATTCTAATTGCCCTGGAGCGGGCGTTTGGACCGCTAACGGTCAGCATGCAAGACGCCAAGGCGATGCCCCTGCGACAGTTAGAACGGCTGCTTTTTCGTGCCTGGTGTAGCTGGCTATGTCAGCCGGTGCGCTCAGCTCGTCAGGAGCAGTTTAATCGCGAGCAGTTTGTGACGGTGGTCGCCAAGATAGAAGCAGCGCTTGCCGCCACACCCGGACCCTATTTTCTAGAAGAGTTTAGTGTAGTAGACCTGGTATTTACTCCCTACGTGGAGCGCATGAACGCCAGTCTATTTTATTACAAGGGCTATTCTATGCGAGAAGAGAGTCCTGGCTTTGCGGCCTGGTTTGATGCCATGGAAACGCGCCCTACCTATCGGGGTACCCAGAGTGATTTTCACACCCATGTACACGATCTGCCGCCGCAGATGGGGGGCTGCTGGGAGAATGGCGAACCTCAGGCTAGGGCAAATCAACAGCAAGTGGATCAAGGTCCCTGGTTTGGTCTGCCGGATGTCGGGTATGCCGAACCAGAGACCTCTCGCGTAGAAGCATTACACCGAGTGTTGAAACATCGCGACAATATTGTTCATGTGAACCCTACAGACGATGAGATTTTTGATGAAGCCCTACGCTGTGCTCTGACTAATTTAATGACGGGTAAACTCTGTGAGCCCCCTAAGGGCAGTGACAGCGGTCTGCGCTATCTGCGCGACCGGGTTAATGTGCCCCGTGATATGTCCATTTATGCGGGCAAGCAACTGCGCACGGCGATTGAGACGACAGCGGCCCTAGTGGGCAACGCCCAAGGACCGGCCATTCCGGTACGTAATCGTTACGATCAAAACCCAGCAGAGTTTACGAAAGATAGTGACAAAGGTCAGGAAACGTCGTTACCGTTTGGGCTAAACTGGCTGAGGGGATAGGAAAAACCCAGATTTTTAGGAGATACTGTATGGACAAGACTCCATGGTCTGAGCCACTGTTGGGCCTCAGGATGGTTTTAGTTGGAAGGGACTACCCAATAGCAACTGCTTTGGGTTATCCCCTGTAAATCAGCAACGGCTGTTTTGACTGTAGCTAAACAGCGTTTGAACTAAAGTCTTTATTTGTGTTGATAGCTATGAAAGCTGCTTACTGGTTTCGGAGCATTGCTGTGTTCCTAGGCGGTGTTGCACCGCTTGCGTTGGGTACACCGACGTTTGCCGCAAATAATGTCACCGTATCGTATGGTCTGATAGAGCTATCGGTGGCGGTGGCTTCATTAGAAGCCTATGCCTATGAGAATCAAATTGATGACGAACTGGCGTTTTATCTTGATTTTCTGAGTGAACAGGACCAGGCAAGCTTTCGCGAGGTTCTGACCGCTCCTCTTGACGTGTCGGCTGGCACTCTCTCGCGGGTACTTTATGAACCCCTAGGAGAGATCTGGCTGCAGCGGATGGGTCAGGTTATTCAAACTGATGCCCGACAGAATGGTGCACGCGGACTGCGGGGGGCATTGATCTTAGCAGCAACAGATGAGGAGGGGCTAACGTTGTTAAACGTAATGCGTCGGTTTCCAACACCCACTCTACGAATTAATTCGGTAGAGATTTTGAATGTGGTGGATACTGTCGTGGACCTGGTGGATCAAACTGAAACTGCGATCGCAACTCTACAAACCCAAACAGAGACCGAAATTCGTACTACAGAGGCCATTGACTTTAGCCAACTCCCCGATTTAACCCAGCCTGGGCCACTAGCTTGGCAAACCCAAACACTAGAGCTACAGAATAACCGCCCTACCGGTTCTCGCACGTTACTGGTCGATTTGCACCTACCCCAAACCAGTGACCCAGCTCCCTTGGTCATTATTTCCCACGGTTTTGGGGCCAGCCGCATCAACTTTGCCGATATCGCCGAGCATTTAGCCAGCTATGGTATTGCGGTTGCGGCCATTGAGCACCCCGGCAGCAACCGACAACAGGTAGACGATCTATTAGCAGGCAACGTCTCAGCCGCCATGGCCCCCAATGAGTTTGTTGACCGACCCCAGGATATTTCCTATCTGTTAGACCATCTTGAGCGTCAAACCCAAGGAGCGCTCGCTAACCGATTTGACCTCGACAAGGTGGGGGTAATGGGTCATTCATTTGGTGGCTACACGGCCCTGGCATTAGCCGGTGCTCCGCTAAATATCGAGCAGCTACAAACACGCTGTTCGGCGGAGCTAGCCGACTCGGTTAATCTGTCTATCCCTGTTCAATGTCTAGCACTACAGAGTCAGTTTCAATCAGCACTCCAAGATGAACGGATAGATGCCGTAATTGTGTTTAACCCATTTGCCAGCTTAGTCTATGGGCAACAGGGTCTCAGTCAGCTACAAACGACGGTACTTATGGTAGGCGGCAGCGATGACCCAATTGCACCCACTCTAGTGGAACAGATTCAGCCCTTTACCTGGCTAACAACCTCTAATAAATATCTGGTACTAATGCAGGGCGGTAGCCACAACTACGCTATCTCTGAAACCCTGTCAGATCCATTATCCGGGCCTGATCCAAGCCTGGCCCGAGACTATCTTAAAGTTCTAGGTCTGGCGTTTATGCAAACCCACATTGTTGGACAATCAGACTATAGTCAGTTTTTGCAGGCCGGATATGCTCAGTATCTCAGTCAAGAGACATTGCCACTATCGCTAGTTCAGAATGTATCATTGGAAACAATAGAACAAAATCAATGATTTGTTGTTGATGCTGCTAAAAAAGGGAGCCGTAGCTCCGCATTTACTCTGATGGTAGTTTTTGCCGGTCAATCTAGAGTTAGGAGTCATTTAAACGCTCACTCCATAATGAATACACACCTGTGGTCCACACTAATCGCTGTTTTACTGGGCTGGCCATCAGTGACTCTTCTGTTGTCTGAACCCTGTCCTCAACAACAAGATTTAAGCATGACCGTTGATGATTGCACAGATCAAATTGTGTTGCCATCCAGTAGTGCTTAAATCACAGAGGTTGTCTGCTCCAGACTGCATAGATCTGAAATCAATGGTCAGATGGGTACACCTTGGAGCAACAATGGTTGATAATGGAAGACGTTGTCAAAAACGTTAATCCATCATGCCTGTACCCAATAATCTAACGACTCTGGACGGTACCCCTCTGTCTTCAGACGTTATCGACAATAAGGTCGTTCTGTTTGTTAACGTTGCCAGCGCCTGCGGTTTAACACCTCAGTACAGCAGTTTAGTAGAGCTAGACAAAGCCTATGGTTCCAAAGGTCTGGTAGTTGTAGGCGTTCCCTGCAATCAGTTTGGCGCTCAAGAACCTGGCACCGCTGATGAAATCAAGGACTTTACTAAGACTAAGTACGATGTAGAGTTTACTCTGCTCGAAAAGCAGGATGTCAATGGCGCTAGCCGCAGTCCTCTATATCAGTTTCTAATAGGTGAAGGTGAAGATATTGCCTGGAACTTTGGTAAGTTCGTCGTAGGTCGTGATGGTGAAGTCGTCGCTCGCTTTGAGCCCCAGACTGCTCCAGAAGCACCTGAACTAAAAGAGGCGATTGAAAAGGCTCTCTAGCACTAGAGGCTAACTTTAACTGTGCGCCCCTTAGTCATGAGCGCTCAGTCATGAGCCCTTCTTTCCAATGCGGATTGAGGGGCTTTGTTTTGCAAACAACAGTTAGTTGCGAATTGAGGCCAGTTTTGATGTACTTGAGCTAGGCAGCGACCCGTCTGAGCCACAGTAATATCGCTTTGTACGATCAACATCAACCCCAATGACCTACTCAGCCCTCAACTTTCAAGAAAAACTAACAAAATTTAGCGACCACTGGTCGCCTAAAGTGATTGCAGAAATGAACGACTACCAGTTCAAACTAGTAAAAGTGCAGGGTGACTTTGTCTGGCACGATCACAAGGATACGGATGAGGTATTTATTGTTGTTGATGGTCAAATGCAGATCGAATTTCGAGATGGTGTAGTGGAATTATCTGCAGGGGAAATGTTTGTTGTTCCCAAGGGGGTGGAACACAAACCCTGCGCTGAAAAAGAGTGTCATAGGTTACTGATTGAACCCCGTGGCGTCGTCAATACAGGAGAGTCTGGGGGAGAGAAAACGGCACAAAATGATGTATGGGTATAAACATGTATAATAAGTGACCGCCAGCAGCAGGGACATTTATTATGAATAACAGTTTCCATTATGCATTCAAGGTGAAAGATCTTGACAGCACAAAGAGATTTTATGGAGAGATTTTAGGCTGTCGAGAAGGACGCTCAACCGATAGTTGGGTAGACTTTGACTTTTTTGGACATCAGCTATCTGCCCACGTGGGTAAGGTTAATACAACCATGGATTACTGCGGTGATGTCGATGGTATATCAGTGCCTATTCCTCACTTTGGCTGTCTTCTAAGTAAAGCCCAGTTCAAATATGTGCAGCAAAAATTAGAGGCGGCTGACATCGATTTTATTGTTAAACCCCAAACACGCTTCCCAGGGAAACCGGCCCAGCAATCCACGATGTTTGTGTTAGATTTTAGCGGCAATCCACTAGAGTTTAAGTCGTTTGAAGATAGCTCTAGTGTCTATGAATCATCGTCAAGGATGTCTCTTGGCTAATGAGCTGGATAAAAGACACGGACGCGGCTGTCTCGCAGCTTGACAACTGAGCAAGGATTGCCTCAGCAGCACTCCTGATAGTTTGTCGAGAAAATAAACAATGCAAACTACATTGAGTATTGAAAACCCTGCAGGATTATCATTAGTTTACCTAAATTAAGATCCTGTGACTTTTTGACCCCATAAAGTATCAATGCCGACAGGCAAATAACAGCGGGCGCAGTATAAGAAAATCTATGCGGTCTTTTACGACCCGCACCTACATCTATTTCACTGGACCCATCTCAATTATGGATAAGCTTATAAATCAGGTATTTGGCATGCTTAACAAGTCCTGGTGGTTAGAAATAATGGCCGCATCTCCTAGCTGCGGATATTATTTTGGCCCCTTTGAATCCGAACATGAAGCACTCAAAGAACAGCTGCGTCACATCAAAGAGATTGAACGACAGGGCCGTGAGGTTCTGTTTGTGTCAGTTGTTCGTCGTCAGGCTCCAGAAAAGCGCATGGAGCACTATTCTGAAGCCGCTTAAACCCGATTTGTAGCGCTTTTAACATGTCAACGTTAGATCAAGTTCCAGATAGCAAGTTCTGTTCAACAGCCTAGCTTTCCCTTATCTGTGTCAACAGGTATTTACAAAGGAAAGTTAGGCTGTTGAGCATTTATACCTAAAAAAGAAATTCAATGAGTATTTATACTCAACAGAATTAATAGATAGAGAACTCTCCTTCTGTTTTTATTAGAATGCTCAGGCGAATCGTCTAACCGTGTTTAGAGGCTTAAACGAATCTCCCTAAGCTACCGTAAGGTTTCAACAAACGCGTAAAGCTATATTTCAAAATCAGATATCTGCCGCATCGCTATAATTGGCAAAAGAACCAACATTGCTGTGATGGAATGGAACGACCTCACGCGGCTTGACAGTGTGATCTTAGAAACAAAAGCTCTGGGTGCTTGTGTTGAAGAGATTGGCATCTCTGCTGAGGGGCGAACACTCTATGGCATTACTGTAGGTGAGCAGACTGATGTGCCGACAGTTGTTATTGTGGCTGGGTTTCACGCCGATGAAGTGGTAGGACCGCTGGCCGCCATGTCGGTGCTTCAAAGTCTGCTAAAGCAGCCAGTTTCGCATATAAGACTAAGAGTTGTACCCGTTGCAGATCCAGACTTTTTAAATCAAAACGCCAGTAAATTACCCACAGCTGTTACACTGCGCGATCTGCTTAACCTAAACCACTGCCGCGATTTAGAAGGGAGTTTCACAGCGGACCTATACCCTGAATGCATCGCGATTCGTAGATGGATACAAGGATTTCATCGAGTTGACGCTTATTTTTCTCTACACTCAGCCGGGTTAATTTCACCGGGCTTATTTTTTTACATCGGCGACGGTGCTAATCCAGGCTGTGTTGAGCAGGTGGTAACGTCTGTCTCCACAGCAGTATCAGACTACATCCCACTGCTGTCCCATGATCCCACTGGGCTATCCCAAACAGCGTTATCTCCCGGTTTCTTTACGTTGACTATTGCTGATATCCAGGTGTCTCCCGGTAGCTCTCTGTCGTTTATTTCTCATCACTTTCAGCCTCAGTTTGTCGGGGTTTCAGAAATGCCGCTAGCCGTCTGCCCGGATCTCGCAAACGCCTCACTGGCTGAAATTGACCAGTACAACCGTAGATTTAAACAAACAGGAGAATCCACCTGTCCATTTCAAGAAATCAGCTTGGAAAGTCAGCTTTCGATATTAAAAACTTGGATGATGTCTGTTATTCGCTATGTAACCGCAGAAGAAAGGTAACGTTTGCTAACGCGGATAAGCAAAACGTGTCTATTGCTACATCATTTTTGTGGACACTTAGTAAATACTAAAGGGGCGTTATTCCTTAATGTTTAGGCCCCATATCTGCTTATGACGTTTTTATTGCTTTACCACAGGCTAGGTGTTTTTATACCCTACCTCTAGGTTTCACGTAGTTTGCTGGGTCCACCGTCGTTTGTTCGATGGAAATTTAGCTCTCTGTTGGGTTCAGTGTTTTTTAAAGCACAGGGCTTGTTAAAAATTAAGTTCACAGTTTGAGGATGGCTATTTTCCCTAAATAGAAAATTAGATAACTTTTCCTTTTAGAATTTTGTCGCCGCGCGCAAAATTCTAAACCACGCGGCCAAATGCCCAAAGCCGCTGTTAGGGGTACCGCTGATGTTTTTCCGTCGGGTTCTAGAGCGGCGGAACGCCCTAGCCATGGGGGTGTGGGGAACTCGGCGGGACTCCACGCAACTGGTTTTGCATCCAATCGATACCTGAAATTAATTATAAATGTTAGCCAATAGCGATAAAGGCTGCTCAGGGCTTTCCTCCCTGAAACCCCCCTGTTCGTGGGGACCTAAAATCCCCCACACCCCCCGAAAGTAGGGTGTCGATTAACTTAAAGATATCGGTATGGTATGAGTTACGGCGAGGTTATGGGAAAAGTTATGCTCTTTAAATCATGAAATTGTTTCTTAACAACTTCATAGCATTCTTAACTGCGTTTAGAGAACAGCTTAAAATAGATCGACTGCATTGTTTCTTTGATGGGAAACAACAAATAGGTAAGTGGGTTTATCGTCACAATAATGTTGCGAATATCCCGTTTCGCCAATGCAACTATCACACCCGCTATCCACTCAGCCGACATGACACCGACTGGGTTTAAGTTACTCTTAAACGGTCCCAGCACCAGCTTACGAATGACGCAGGGTGAGTCCTGACGTCGCAGGGTAATGAGGTCTCCTAACAGCCGTTTGGAGGTTTCATACAGAGGGCTAAAGGCGGGGTTGACTTCGGCTTCTGAGGTGTTAATCCACAGTTCTTTGGTGGCAGGCCCCAGACGATTGTCTACGGTGTCTAAAAATACTTCCATCAACCGCCACGCCGATAGGGCATTGACCTCAAGGGACTTTGCGATCGCATCCGCTGTTCTGTCGCCATGGACATTAATTCCATGGTTAATTATCAAAATATTGACTCGACTTAAGACGTCCCTCAGCTCGGTCTCTTGACCCGCACGCCAGGGAATCACCTTAGTTGCTCCCTCAATTGCAGCATCGGCTGAACGGCTCAGGGCAATGGGTCTAGCTCCCTGGGCAGCCAGCTGCTTAATCAAAGCGCGACCCAGAGTACCAGACGCCCCAGTGACAGCAATCGTTTTTCCCTTTAGCGATAGTGCCGTTCCCATAATCTTGTCCGATATGGTGAAATAGCCCGCATAATAGGCGGTGGTCTCATCAAAGTGATGTCGCCAGTGATAGGTTCGATTGACAAACCACAATCCTGGCGGCGTTGTGAGTGGACCCGGCTCATGGGTCAGGTCGGTGGCGTGCAGTAAACCTTGCGATCGCAACAACGCCGCTCCCAAAAAGCCCGTTGCATAAACAAAGCCTAACCAAAATCCCCACAGGGGAGTTACAGCAGCCACCGCTGCCATAACTGCCATCATCACCAACGACTCAGGCACATCATTATAGAGCTGAGCCTTTTGATAAAGCTCAGGACTGACAACCGAAAAGTCTTTTCGATACGCTTTGTGGTGCCAGTTGTGCAGCTTTACCAACGGTTGCCAAAGATGGCTAGCCACATGATAAGTGTCTCGCACCATTTCCACCGCAAATACGGAAACCAAACCCCAAGCACCCTGGCGCAGCAAGTCTGCACCAAGGCCGCTAACAGCATGCCACACAGAATTAACCCTCTATTGCAACACCACGCCAAAACGCAACATAGCCCTTAATGTTGTTGGCGGCTTCTTTGGGCTCAGCATAGTACCAGGCAGCATCCTTATTTTGCTGACCCTCCACGTCTAGAGTGTAATAGTTGGCCACTCCTTTCCAACCACAGGATGTGGTTTTGTCGCTGGGCTTAAAGTACTCCATATTTAGAGAGTCAGGGGGGAAGTATTGATTTCCCTCAACCACCTCACAGCTAGCACTCTCAGCTAGCACAGTTCCGTTCCAAGTTGCCTTAGGCATGGCTACCCCCTTAATGTTGCCAATTGTTTCGTATCTGATGGTAAATCTTAATCGAGCCCCTGGAAAGGGGAAATGCTATCGTTGCTGATCTAGAAATGTGATCTGACGTTCAAGAAATTCAATGATTTTGTCAGCAACATCAACATCCGTGGCCCGTTCAATCCCCTCTAAGCCAGGTGATGAATTAACCTCCATTACCACCGGCCCATGGCTAGATCTCAGCAAGTCCACTCCGGCAATTTTTAACCCCATCGCCTTGGCTGCTCGAATCGCCGTACTACGCTCTTCGGGCGTCAGCTTAATCTAACTAACCGCTCCCCCCCTATGAATGTTGGAACGAAATTCTCCCGGTGCCCCCTGCCGCTTCATGGCAGCAACCACACGATTGTCAACTACAAAACAGCGGAGATCGGCCCCCTTTGCCTCTTTAATAAATTCCTGTACCAGAATGTTGGCATCTAATCCTCGAAATGCCTCAATTACCGACTTAGCAGCCTGATACGTTTCCGCCAACACTACACCAATTCCCTGGGTTCCCTCCAGTAACTTAATCACCAGAGGCGCACCCCCCACCAGCTCGATAACTCCCTCGATATCTTTTGTAGAATGAGCAAACCCAGTTACCGGCAGTCCCACACCCTCTTTAGACAGCAGCTGTAAACATCGCAGCTTGTCTCGGGACCGAGAAATAGCTTCAGCTCCATTGGCTGTAAATACTCCCATCATTTGCAACTGACGAACAACAGCCGTACCATAAAACGTCTTACTAGCGCCAATGCGGGGAATAACAGCATCGATGTCTTCGAGGGGCTTACCCTGGTAAATTAGCTTTGGGCTTTGGGCCGTAATATCCATATAGCAGCGCATATGGTCAATCAGCATCATGCTATGCCCTCGCTTATTCCCAGCTTCTAGCAATCGACGCGTGGAATAGAGAGAGCCATCGCGAGATAGAACAGCAACTTTCATAACGGGCTATGCGGGAATAGGGGAGCGAACAGACACTGAGATGTCTTCACTAAGACTATCAAGATTGGTCATCGCTTTCGGACAAATCAAACCCCTGTTCCTTGGCCAGGTCTAGACTTTGCAAAAAAGACTGACTGGGATTTACCAAAAACCGTTCACGCATTGCCTGCCGTCCGAGCAACATGCGAAATCCCATTTCATCTCTGTTGGTCAGCGTTAGCTCAATGGGCCAGTGCAAACTGCCTAAACATACAGACGTAACAATTACGGGTCTAATCTGCTGATGGCCACCAGAATCTGTAATGCCTCGTTCTTCCAGCAGGTCTGTCTCCACCATGACCAATCTCTGATCGTCTGATTGGATAGGGGCGATTTGAAACCGTACCCGTTTAACTCCGTTGAGTTCAAATTGCTTGATATCAATCGCATGGATAGCGGATGAACGGGCTCCCGTATCCACCTTTACCTTAATACTAGGAATACCTAATTCTGGTAAAGATATCCATTCGCGCCACCCAACAACTGGCAACTGCTTAGAATCCATCGCACCGTACAACACAACAGCCGCATCTGTGGAATAGTCCACAGCAGACGCAGCGGTCTACTCTTTATAACACCCTAGCAAGGCAACAAATCCGGCTCGTACTGCACCATAAAGACATTGGAATACAAGTTAGCAATAATTTGCTTACCTTCTTGAGTCAGGGCTAAATAACGCAGACTGTCGTGAATATAGCGATGCACCACACCCCAATAAAACTTGGGATAGTTGCTGCGTAGATCGTGGGGGGTATTGTAGTTCAGCTCTTTGTTTTGACCTGTTTCTTCAAACTCATAATAGAGAGCGCTAATTTTTTTGAGATAACGGGGGTCGCTAAGCTGCCCAATCAGATCGGCAGCTCGGATTAAACCGGGATAATGGACCGTATCTTGATGATCCTCTTTGCTAGGCACTGGAAAACGAGTTAGCTCAATGTTGGCCAGAATCTGTTTGGCATCAATCCGTTCGTTATTGCCAAAGCGCTCTTCTACAAACAGCTTGCCGCGATCGACATGAAAGGGGGTCAGAGCGGCATCTGTAGCACCGGGGGCTAGTTCTACCATGTCTCCTTGACCGGTGGCGTAAAGGTTTTCATTCTCCCGGTCCCCACGACAAACCCCCTTCACATAGCCAATGTCATGACAAACCAGAGAGATAATAAAATGTAGCCAATCCTCAGCAGTCACCCCTCCCTCACGGGTATGCTTGCCCCTTAAAATTTCCTGGCCGACTAACGCCACTAATATAGTGTGCTCGACGTTATGGTAAAGCGCGTCGCTATTGGCGATATTTTCAAGCGCCATGCTACCGGCCCAAGCAATAATTTCCTCGTAGTCATGGTGCAGCCCGCCATAGGTGCGTCGATAGCCAAGACGTAGTTTTTCAACAAAATCAGCGATCAGAATCTCGGTGGCGTTGAACATAGTAAAGGCTACTTTGATTGGAAATAGTGCATGGCGCTTAAGGCTGAGCTATCGCTAGCACACCGTAGGTATACCGTTGTATAGCCAAAAGTACTGTAACGGAAGGGCGAATAGCGCAGGTTGTGTACGGGTTTCTGAACGAAAACTTAAGCTTAGATATCCACAGCCGTTTTACCCTCATGTCACAGAGTCTTCTCGAGCTGGCAGTCACTCATCTGCGGTACGCACCTTGCTCGGAAACCTGGCTTAGATTGCAAATGATATCTGCACTATTTTCAACTTTATAGACATAAGAGTACCCAACAAAACTGTCACTCGGTTTAGCCACAGTCATCCGCCAATGGGCCATAATATCGAGAGGTTTATATTTTTTTAAGATTGCCCGTGCAGGGGTTTTCCTGTCGTTGTTTTGGTGACTACTAGGTTGTGACATATCGAAATTTTCAAGACGAGCCTCAACTTGATACCCCTCCGGGCGATGAGTACGTTAATGGTGCAGTCATGGACGCTACCAAACGGTCTCCCCTGGCAGGTATGCGGGGTATCGCTATCGGGCTCCTGCTGGGTGTAGGAATTTCGTTAGTGGGTGGAAGACTGCTGTCGCGGCCAAGCTCTGAACCCACACCAGCCAGTTCTGAACCCGCTGACACAACAGCGACCAGTGTGACGGTACAGCAGGTGCAATCCGCTGCCATTCAACAATCTTTAAGGGCGACGGGCACCGTACAAGCGTTTGATCTACTCCAAATTTCCCCTCAAGTCGGCGGGTTACAAATTCGTGAGGTCCGGGTGCGTGAGGGGGACCAGGTAGCGACGGGTCAGGTGCTGGCAGTGCTAGATGACTCAGTTTTGCAGACAGAGTTAACCAGGCTAGGGCCAACTACGCACAAGCGGAGGCCCAGGAACAACAAGAGCAGGCCGAACAGGCCCAAGCAGACGCCAAAGCCGCC
>JBHJIV010000201.1:0-48545 GCA_050043105.1 Leptolyngbyaceae cyanobacterium
GCTGTAATCCAAATTCTTCCATTGTTAACGGGCGATGGGTTTTCGATTAGAGCTATCCTTATGAGTCGTCGCAGACATTTAGAGTCCCGTCGTAGCCCATTCCTTTGGGTTTGGTGGCAACAGAGCCGCCCACGGGTTGAATAGAGAAAATATAATTAACAGAATTCGTTGTGTTACCAGCCAAGAGCGTGTCAATATTGGCCACAGTCAACAGCATGTCAAAAACTTGCTCCCCTGGTCCGTTAGTGACAACGGTCAGCCCATTACCAATCGTCAGAGTCAGCAGGGGCGTATCAGTAGACTCCTGTTTTCGAAAGGCGACTGAGTAACTGGCATTTGTGTAGTTGATCGGGGCTCCACTTGCGTCGGTATCGTCTTTGCGGCGAGTAAATGTAAGCCGTATTTTCAACGGAGCGGCGTTTGAGATTGTGATTCCATTTAATCCTGCTGTCACCGGCAAACCTCCGCAACTAGGTTAGGTAATGTATCAGTAGCCGTCAGCACTGGCAGAGTGTTTGCTATCGACAACTTAGGCAACACACAGTCCGCTACTAGCTCAGGCTCTAGCACACTGGCGAACAGAGCAGGCTGCAAAATAATAGCGGTCAACAACGGCGGACAAACAACCGTGAACAGAATTTCTAGTACGCCTAATGACGGTCTAAATGCAGGGCGCTGCCCATAAATAAATCTTGGCCTCATCATGGGCGTGGCCTCCGTTCTGCAGCATTAGCAGGCTCTGTTGCCCTGGTTATTCCATTTTCTTGGTAGATGTCAAAGACTGTTCGGACACTGCCATCGGCGTTGTATTGAGTCCCTGTAGCCGTTGTGTACTCTTCGATGTATCGCCCGTCAGCGAGCGCTGTGGCTGCACCAAGGCACGCTTGGGCTGTCGTTTCTAGGGCAAGTGTAGATAAATCAACCTGCTCTGATGGGGATTGACCCAGGGCATACCCACCGACTGTAACTGGTGGAAGTCCAGCGAACGAGGTTAGAGCCCCGCTAATCGGCGCATCGATCAAGGCGAGTTCGGGCGCTAACACCAACCGTACTTGGTTTGCGATCGCAGCCAGTTCCAATGGCGGGAGATCCAGGTTGGTGTTAATTAAGAGAACAATGGCATCAATCAGCGCCTGTCCATCCCCATCATTCAGTAGTGCAGCCTCTATCTGGACAGTCAGTGCAGACCGTTCAGCAGCGGATAGAGAGTACCCTGTTTTATCAATGGCAGTGAGAGTGCGGGTCGTTATTGCCCATACGTCCGCAGCTGAATGAGTGCTTAAGCCATTCGTGACAAAATGGGTGTAAAAACTCGCTGGAGTTATTGTTGTAAGAATCTCATTTTTATCCGCTGTTAATTCTGCTCTTGTCGGTGGATCGTAGGCTACCAGAGCAGCATTAACCGCTGCTTGGGTGGCTAAGGCATTTAGTGGGGGTACATAATCAGTATCCAGCAATGGGTTTAGAGGTATGCCCTGGATGCGGGTCAATTCGGGTGAAAGTTCTGCTCTAACTTGGTTTGCGATCGCGGCTAGCTCCAACAGAGGTAGATCGAGATTGGTGTTTATGAGTGTCACGATGGCATCAATGAGAGCTTGCCCGTCTCCATCGTTAAGCAAGGCGGCTTCAATTTGTGTTGTGAGAGTGGAGCGTTCAGCCGGTGACAGGGAATAACCCGTTTTGTCGATAGCCGTTAATGTTCGACTGGGAATAGACCACACATCAGCTGCTGAATGCGTGCTCAGTCCGTTAGTTATGAAATGGGTATAAATATTTGCTGGAGTGATTGTCGTTAGAATCTCATTCTTGTCTGCCGTTAGCTCTCCCCTGGTTGGCGGGTCATAGGCTGTTAGAGCACTGCTAACAGCAACTTGGGTGCTGGTCGTATCTAGAGGGGGCGTATAGGAGGCTGCAGCTAATCTAGATGAGATGTTTACATCCATTCGAGCAAGTTCGGGGGCTAATTCCGACCGTACTTGGCTTGCGATCGCAGCTAGCTCTAATAGAGGTAGGTCAAGATTAGTGTTTATTAGCGTCACAATCGCATCAATTAACGCTTGTCCGTCCCCGTCATTCAGTAGTGCAGCCTCTATTTCTACGGCTAGTGCTGCTCTCTCGACTGGTGAAAGTGAGTAACCCGTTTTGTCAATGGCCGTTAGAGTTCGAGTCGCTACGGCCCAGATATCAGCAGCCGAATGAGTAGAGAATCCCGTGGCCTTAAACGGGACAGGCCGAGTACCTGCCGTGAAATAGGTATAGATTTCTGCTGCGGTAGCTCCACCACCAGGACCACCACCACAGACATTAGCCACAACTGAATCCGTTTGAAAGCGAATGATCCGCCCCCCTGCCGATACAAAATCGAAGATATCGAAAAGCGGGGCAGCCGCCTGCTGAAGAATGATGACAAAATCCGTGAAAGTAGGGTCCGTGGTATTCAGAGGATTAGGTTTGATCCTGACAGGATTCAGCTGACCGGAGATTGGCGGGAAAAACAAGTAATTGCGAACACCACTGCCTAAACTGACGCTAACCGGGCTAGGGTGCCCCGGAAGCACGATCCCGTCTTCCGTTGAGAGATAAGCTTCTAATGTTCTAATGAAATCAGCAAAGATGACATCGTCTGCATCGCCAACTGTAATCTCACGAGTGACATAATCAAAGCCTATCTGAGCGGCTCTATTGATACCGCTCTCATACAGAGCACGTTGATTTTCTAAGCTAAATTCAAACTGTGTCAGTGTGCCTGAAACTGTAAAGAATGGACTCGCTAAATATCCTGGCGCTTTTGCCCTAATCTCATACTGAGCAGCGGTATCAACTGAGATACTAGCCTCGCCAGCGGTCACAGTCGGAAATGTAACTTGATCTGTTGATAAATTCTTCACATAAACAATGGCGGTGGCAACATTGGGTATGCCAACCAGCTGTAAGGTTGCTTGAGGCGTTTGGATGTTGAGTGTTCCGGCAACTATCTCTACATCTGCTGCCGTAATGCCGCTAGTACCCACGGCAAGATTAAGTGTTTTCCCCGCTGCATTGAGTCTAAACTTCCTAACAGATGGGTTTTGAGTGAATGTAATATCACTTGCATTAAACGTTGCCCCATCTACGAAGTTCGCGCCCTCTATGTCAATGGCGTACTGGCTCAATGGGCTATCAAAAACAGACCCTGAGAGATTGGCTGTCCCGTTCCAAGCGTATGTGAACTGAGCCGTTGACCCGTTGAAATTAAGCGCTACGTTTCGCCCTCCTGCAACTGAGCCCAATGCTTGAGAGATTCGCCCCTGGTAATCTCCTTGGCCCAAATTAATGACTCCCAGGCTTCTAACAAAAAAGTTGGTGTAGTCGTTGCTTACTGGGGAGACATCTTGAAAACTATCACCTGCACTCAATCCGATGACCTGAAACGCGCTAAACGGTTCAGCGGATGAAGTGTTTACCCTACGTGAAGTACTTGAGATCGCGACAGTAGGCTGTGATGTCCCCCCAGACACATCTGTGGTGTCCGGTGTTCTGAAAACCGCTGAATCAAAGCTTGTTACTTGCGGGCTGGCCCCGTCCCCAATCGAGCAGCCCACCGGCAGAGCTTGATAATTGCCAAACCCTTGTCTAGATGTCGCTTCGATGGTGTTACTGTGATAACCTCCGTCAGCTGTGAGCAACGACAAGAAATTCCCAAAGACCTCAGCTGTAATAGGATCTGCCACTTCTCCACCAACCGCGACTAGGCCAGGATTCTTGGGAATCCAAATCGGCTCATCGGTAAAAATGACATTCCGCTCACTCTGGTTGCCATCCCATTGGTACCTGAAGCGCTGCACATCCGATGGATCGAAGATGCCCCCAGACCTGTAGAAGTCTGTCGAGCTGGGGTCTATGAAGTATTGCGCTCGGCGGTTTGTAAGTGCGCCTGGGCATCTCCACACCTTCCAATTCTCATTGGCGTTCGGGCCTGATGACAATCCAATGGAGAACCCCCGACCGGCTCCCCAGTTTTGGCTTACCAAGCACTCAATAACAGCCGCACTTAAATCTAATGGACCGGCTTCAACTGGGATCTCTACATAGCTGTAGGGAACGCCTCCACCTGCATTGGCATCCGCCCGTAACTGCTCCCCAACAACCGAAAGAGTGGGGGACGTGACATTTGTAAAAATGGCAGACGTTGCAAAATTAGTCTTTGTCAGTAATGGGAGAAACCCACTGATAACAGGAGGTGCCATAGCACAGGTGGAGTCCAAACATGTTGAACGTTCCCTACTGACCGCTGCTCACATTTGTGTGCCCTGCACTGTCGGTGCCACCAATCACAGAGATATCATTACCATTAATGTTGTTGCCAGATGAGTTCATCGTAGTCACACCGTCTATCGTGATGTCGCCTGTAATCTCTACATCGGCATTGATAGTGACTTTGCCAGTCGCGATCGCAAACAGATTGGCTTCATTTGCGGGTGGCCCATTAGCACCGGTATAGATGCCACCCAGAATCACACCAGACTCCCCCTGTTCATCCAGTAAGGCGGCGACCGATTCCCCCACGGTAGGCATCCAGTAAGCCGTATTTGTTCCTGCCCGATACTGCAGCACGGGTAGCCAGTAAGATTGCATCCCTAATTCTTGCAGCTGCACTCGGGCGCGACATTGAGCGTTGTCCACCTCGCTGACTTTGACAAAATGAAGTGATAAACGGTCAGCTGTGGTCATGACTCTACCTTGTACGCCTCAATGCTGCAGCGGTATCCTTGAGAACGGCTTAATCGATGTACAACTTTCTCTAACAGATACTTTCCGTCTAGCCGTTTCCAGCCTACCAACGTGAATGTTGTGCCAGCCGCTAACAGGGTTTCACCCTCTAAAGTGATTGACAGGGTAACCCGTGCTCGGTTGGCTCGCTTCAGTGCCTCAATCGCTCGTATTCTAGCCTGCTCTACATTCTCAACCCGATCACGGATGCGCAAGGTTGACTCACTGCCGATGGTGCCTTCCTCTCCTTCCTCGGGCTGAGGAACCTCATTCCCATCCGCGTCAACCACGTACTCAATAAAATCGCCTGACTCTGCATCTTGATACCGGATTGATGCGGCTTTGTAAGTCCCTGCGGCCTTACGTTTTAGCCGGTAATCACTCGGATAAAGCAACTTTTCGGATTGAGTGTTTTCTGCGGCAGTATCCGCTTCTGAGCTAGGAGAACGCGCGATCGCAAGTACCGGAGCAGTCAACTCCAACGATTCCACCCGAAAAAAGACTAATCGCGAGGCCGACTCGACTTTAAACACCACTCCATAATCAGCGGCCAATTTTCTCAGGAACGATAGGTCTGTCTGTTCCTTCTGAGATACTCGTTTGAACCGGATGTTGGGGACTTCTCCAATTAGCTGGAGCCCATGCCTGCTAGCGACTTGCTGAGCAATCTCTTGCAGGGTAACCCCTTCATACGCAACACTACGAACTTCCCTGAGTGAAGCGGTCACCGGCACTGAGACACCCCCTAATCTGAGCGTATCTGGTGTGCCGGTCCATTCGGGTTCGTCTACCTCAAACTCAATGCTTGGGGTTAGGTCTTCTGGTGCATAGCCCAGCTGGAAGGAAATGCGATCGCCCTCACCAGGTAGCCATGTATCTAGCCATCTGAGATCTCGGTTTTCGATAGCAATGCGTAGGTCATCTGCCTTCCCTTCTAAGTTGTCGGTAAAGGAGGCATCAATGATAAATTCACGAATGTCTTGGGTGATTTCGATACCTTCATAGGTAACTCTTAGGCTCGGCTGTCTGGGCATCCTAGCGTCTCCAGGGTGGCAACAACTGAGGATCGACCTGGGCAGTCTCTTCTAGCACAGGAATGCGTAATGAGATCGCGCTGTTGAACACAATCACATCTCGATAGATTGGGTTGTTCTCAATGATCACTTGGTACCCATAAGGGTCATTTAACGTTGCGTAGGCGATTGAATCCCAGCGCTGGCCAGGTGTAACCCGATACTCAGTAAATGTTGTCGTCATGCTGTCCGCCTCAGAAACGGCTCTCTAGCGACTACCTCTGGCTCTGGCCTATCGGTTGTTTCCGTCAAAGTTACAGGAACACTCAGCCAGAGTAGATTGCCTTCCCCGTCGGTCTGCCTCACCTGGGCTTGGATCTCCTCAATCAGGTAATAGCCCCTGAACTCGCCGCCGCCGACAATCAAATCCATGGGCTCTCGGTTTTGCCGTGCTTCCTGCAGCCGTCTAAACTGCTCCTCAGGATTGCCCCAGGATGCATTAAACCGGAACTCTAACCGTAGAGTACGTAATTCATCCCCGGTCCACTGCAGCGTAGGCTTTTGTTCGATTCGGGGGATGCGGGTGTAGCGTGTACGTTCGGAAGCCTCAAACCGGATTGGGGCTTCGTCGAGTTGTAGTTGTATATCACCAAGAAGTGCCCAGACCATTGATTGCCAGGTATTGTTGCATCAAGGATTCCTTGGGGTACTCTATGCCTGCCCTTGGACGAATGGAGATGCATCCCAGCCCAAGGGCTTTACTGCTTTGTCATGGAAACCCCTGAGAGACTCACTACCGCTGAATATCAAGAGATTGTCTGATGCGGCGGCAGAGTCCCGTGATGCCATTCTGCTGTCGTTTGGATTCGCTCTGGTGCTGATTTTGGCAGTGGTACTGACTGCAGTGTTGGAGAAAGAGCAAGAAAATTAGGCTCAATTATAAAATGTTACTCGACCTGGAGCTTCAGCCCTTTCCACTCAATATGTGTAGGTAGCGCGTCAGGTGCCACCCGAAACGCGATCGCCTCAATCTTTTCTTCGCCTGGGAAGTAGTCATCCGCTCGATTTGGTAAGCCAGTTTCACTGCGATAAGTCATGTAGGTAAGATCTGTTACCTCACTATATTTACGGCCCTGGCTATCGATAAGCTCCATTTGCGAAAATTGGAAGTTGCCGCTCTCATTGCTGGTATTTTTGAACTTTGCATCCACCCAAAATATAGGACCGGGAACGGGGTCTAAGAATTGATTGTCGAGTGCAATTCCTTCAGCTGCTCTAATTCCAGTTACTGCGATCGCGCGCCCCTGAACTTCACCGTATTCGCCTTTGGCTATGGTCTCACCGTTAGATGGGGCTGCAACGTCGGCAGGTGCTTCTGTAGGTGAAGTAGTTGTAGTGGGTGTGTCCTCAAGATTGCTGCCTATCAGGACCAAGCCGACACATCCAGCAAAGCCCAGAACCGCCGCTAGTCCACATCCTTGAATAATTTTTTTCATAGTATTTGCGCTGTTACCAACCATAGGTTTCACAGAAAAGCGGTCAATATCAGAAGGTTGGACTGCTTTTCATACTTTGGTAGTAGCCCGACCTAGCCATAATTCAGCCTTGCGCCCTGCTGGGAATACTCGCTAATCATTTGAAAAATCTCGTCTCTGTGCTCTCGCAAAGCGGCCTTGATGCTTTCAGGATCGCCACCATTAGCTGTTACGTTTAGCGGTGCGTTGATGGTGATCGGGCCATTAGTCGTAGCTGGCCTGGGAGTCGCAAACATGCCAGCCGGTGACTCGGCTGGGCTCATCATGCCGCCCATGGTGGATTGCAACATGCCTGACTGCGATCGCATACCTGCAGCTAACATATCGACAATCTTGGCACCAGGGCTCGTAGCGGGATTGTTCAAAGCTCGCAGCGGCCCAACATCCACCGGGCTCTGGGGCAAGACTGACATGACGGCTCTAGCTACAGCCTTGCCTGCATTTACGGCAGCGCTAATACCAGACAAGATACCTTGAGCAATCATTTCCACGATGCGTCGCCCAGCGCTGAAGGCTTGGCTGGCGATGTTAGCCAAGGTAGACAGTATCCGAGCCTGCATATTGATAAATGCGGCTACGACTTTAGAAGACACGTTTATCACGCCGACAATCACGCGACCTAGGGCATTTGCGGCGACTGACGCCACCTTGATAAATGCCGAGCCCGCGAGTTGAATAGCTGGGGCTAATGGAGCAAAGGCAGCTATAAGGTTCTGAACAGATGCCCAGACCCGTTGTATAGCTGGCGTGACTTTTTGCCAATTCATCGCAATGAGGGCAGCGAATCCTGAGATCGCAGCCAAGCCGATCAAAATTGGTCCGGCTGCAACACTAGCAAATGCTGCAGCCTTCCCGCCGATGACTGGTAGCACGGCTCCTAGGGCACTAACAACCGCTCCAACGGCTATCAAAACAGGGCCAACGGCGGCAGCTACACCCGCGATCGCAACGCCTATTTGAGTAATACCAGGATTGTTTTGGGCGAACTCAGCGAACTTTTGTATTAAAGGTGTAATTGCATTCAATACATCAGTAATTGCTGGCGTAAGCGCATTACCTAGGCTGATGCTTGCTTCCATAGCCGCATTCCTAGCCAGCTGAAGTTGATTAGCCGTGGTCCCAGCCTGCGCTTCAAACTCAGCCTGCATTGAGCCAGCGTAATTAGCGGAGTCACCGATTAGTTCTAAGTTTTGGGCCAAGCCACTGCTGTCGGCTGCTAATTGGGCAATAAGTTGAGAGTCAGACCCAGCGCCAAACATGTCAGTGATTACGCTAGCTTGCGTCCTTCCATCTAGCTCTCCTAATGTATCAATGAACATTGTCAAACCGCCCATAGCATCTTGAGCGATCGCATTTTCAAGTTGAGTCGCCGATAGCCCAGCCCGCTCCAATCCTTCTTGAAATTTAGGCGCTTGTCTGGTTGCCGTTTGCATTAATGGCAACATACCTGCCAAGGCTGTCGCCACTGATTCTGGCGCTCGGCCAAACGCAATACCAGACCCAGTTAACGCCGCTGACTGAGCAGCTGTAAAGCCAAATTGCCGTAGCGATCCACCGGCTTGGTTCATTGCAGTAATAATTTGTGCAGCGCTAGCAGCGGAAGTATTAGAAATCGCGTTAATTACGTCGCCAGTGGATTCAGCTTGCTGAAGGTTCAATGAATAAACGTTGTTCAGCTTTGCTACAGCTTCACCAGCCGCATCGGCAGACATATCAAAAGCTGTGCCCATTGTCCCAGCCAGTTCAACAAACCCAGCAATATCTTGACGAGCGATGCCTAGCTGACCGCCAAACGCCGCGATATCTGCCAGCCCACTCGCTGCCATGGGCAGATGTCGGCTAAGCTTCAAAATGTCGTTGCTCAGTTCTTGGGTTTCAGCGCCCGTGGTCCCAATTGTTTTAGCGGCCCCAGCAACGCTAGCTTCAAAGTCGATAGCGGTCTTTGCGGCTAGACCTAATCCAGCAGCAATAGGAGCTGTGACACTGGCTGTTAGCCCCCTGCCAACTCCCTGAAGGGTCTCGCCAGCCTTGCTAGCTGCATCAGCGACCGATTCAAGGTTTTCAACCTGTTTGGCAATGCCTTTGAAAGTCTTTGAGGCGTTATCTATGGCCTCCACCACAATGGTCAGCGCAGCTATGCTCATTTTTTCTTTGCTTTACGCTCCGCTTCTTTCTGCCGTCGTTCCTGTTCCTTGTTCAGGTCGGTTTGAAATGTTTCAGCTTCTGCGACCCAGTACTTCAGATCATCGAGTGGCAGTTCATACCAATCGCTCAGGCCCCAACCCGTTATTTTGCTGGCGGCGATGAGTTGTTGGCTGGTGGGGCTGGTTGCAAAAAATGCTCTGTCATGTCGTTGTTGAGGACCGACACATCCATGAACGACATTTCTTCAAGAAAATCTAGAGTTAGAGTAAGCTCGTCTCTACCTTCGCCTGGCTTGATTGCATAAGCCCGCAGCATCAGCCATTGATTCGCATCGCTCATTGCCGTAGGAGACGCATTCTTACCAACAGCTTTAGCCGCAAGCCCTTGAAACTGGAAGTAATCTTTTCCCTTGAGCGGCTGACGTAGTGCGATCGCGCCACTGGGCAGAACAACTTGATTCTCAGCTGACATACTAAACTCCTAAAATATTGCGAATTGCAGCAAACAGATTTTGACCACCGCCGTAGCGAAGAATGGGCGGATTGACTGAGAATTCTAGATAGGTGGTGCCGTCGAATTCTTCTTTGACATAATCAATCATTAAAGTTGACTCTCGCTCAAACTCACCCGGCGAGAACGACCCTAAACTATTGCCCATAAATCGGCCTTGCATCGTGACTCGGCCCAATGCATCACGGATCTTGTTGGGGCCGTTATAGACTCCAAATGCCCCCCGAACCTGCAAGTTAACCCCTTGATAGGGATTGGCAGCCGCAGCGGCTAAGTCAGGCGAGTAATCGGCCCAGGTTAGCGTTGCCTCCATCGCTTCTACTCTGGTGGGAAATTGAGAGGTGCCTAGTAGACCTAGCGTCTCATGGTCGGCAGATTCCCAGGTTAGTTCTGGAAGCTCAAACTCATTCACATGGCCGATTAGTGAAGTTCCATCGAGCCAGACTGCTGCCTGTTGAAACTTGTAGAGTGTTGGCATTAGTTAGTCGAACCTCCAAGTTCTCCAAGCAGATTGATATCGAGTGTGGTATCGAAGATGATTAACTCCGCAGGCGTAGGCGGCATGATGACAACACTGAAGGTAATCTGGCCTGCGGCTAGTGCTGTCACTGGGTTTTTTGCTGGATCGTAATAGACTTCAGACTCATCGAGTAGCGCACCAATGACAACTTGTTCGCGGATAAAGCCATTGCCCGTATCCACGACCGCATCAATCAGGGCGTTGTTAATGGGCCTATCGACAAACGGAACAGAGGCCCGCGCCAATGATTCAGAGAAGATATCGAAAGTACGACCCACCGCAATAAAATTCAGAGGGCTAGTGTCTGATGGGAATAGCGCTGACCGGTTGCCCCATAGCCGATAAACAGAGCCAAACCACTGAGCCACGGTAACAATGCCCGCTGCATTCAGCGCATTGACATCTGTGCCATCAGGAGACACCGGATCTGCCGTCAGGTCTAACTCAATGCCCGTGATGCCCAAAATCTCCTTGTTGGACGGTGACCACCAATACCCCCGCTCTTTATCGGTACGGGCAATGACACCGGCTGCATACTGGCTTAGCGGCTGAGGGTCTCCCGCTGAATCCAGCACATGGGGGTAACAGAGAATCACCTGCCGTTGAGAGGTGTCAAAGTTCACGACTGGGGCTGTACCGCTACGGCCTGCGATCGCATCATCTCGTGTTGCGCCAAACGGGGCATCCAGTAAACAATAGGCACCCAGGGAAACGGCCTTCGCAATCATCTCAGCGGCTATCCCATCATCATCACTAAAGCCAGGGCAAATGATGATTTTGGGCTTGTAACCGCGTAGGTTGTAAATGGTGTCGAGTACGGACAGACCTGCAAATGTAGAGCCCCCACCGGTTACACCTCCAATCACGTCAGCTGGTGTCACCAGAGATGGATCGGCATAATCGTAAGTCACCTCTACGGTTTCACCGACTGTAATTGCACCACTTTCAACACGAGTAATGATGCCGTTGATGGCGTCATAGGTGTAGTCAGTGGTCAGATCGTAAGTGGTGGTTGCGCCCTGGTCAGTCACCGTAAATGTTCCGGTCAGACCTTCCGCATTAACCGCAGTCGGTGTTTGGCTTGGAGCACTGCCCGTGACCCGCTTTAGCTGGATGGTGTCATCAGAGCTAAAGGTAAACTCAATCGCGTCCGCTGTTGTTTTATGCGTGGCTGGATCAAAGACATTGATAATCTCGACGGTCCCACCGTTGTTGTCGCGGATGGCATCAAGAGCATACGGAATCGTAAACCCATCACGTTTAGGGCCTGCTTTGACGGCATCATCAACAGGAGATTCAGACCGCTGCGCTCGGTTGATCAGTTGATTGTCGGCATCCAAACGATAGATAGGCGCACTGCCCACAATCGCCACAACATCGCTCGGAACAACGGTGACCGGGCGGGGGATATTATCTGTAAATTGGGTGACAACGCCGTGACGGAATGCTGTGACCATGGGCACCTATTGGTAGCTAGGGCCATAGTTCCTATCTACTTACATCTGTTTCTAACTTTGCTGGTTGCACCACTCCCATCGAGCCTTGACAGTTCGAGCGCCCATTAGTGCATTGTGATTCCCGTCAGTTTCTAAAGATACTGGCCAGCTTTGTTGAGATAACCCTAAGTCATCTTCAAGATATTGCACTACGTCTCGACAGCGCATAGGCCAACCCTTAGGAAGGTCCATCATGGTTCCGTAAAGCTGGCACAAAGTCCCCCAGTCATACGAACACCATTCACCCCAAAACTCTGGATGAGGGTCGTCGCCAATGAATTCCAGGATTTCTTCAGCGATAAGATCTTTATTTCTCCAACCTTGTTTGTAGGGTATTGAGTCCCGGAATTCCTTAGTTGTTGCATGCATCTGTGGCAACGGCTCAGGGGGTAAAGCTGGGAGCACATTTTGTTTTACCCAATCGTTGGCCTTTTTATAATCACAGCCATAATGCAGAGCATAATATTCGCGCTCATCTTCAGCTACTAAACCAATGCTGATTAGGTCGATAGTGTAACCATCTTCAATGAACTCACAGTCTAAAAAGTATTTCACAATCACTCCTTAACAGGGATTCACTTCGTTCCTATAGCTCAATAACATTGCCCGTGTGCGACAACACCGGGCAATGTTATTCCAGATTTACGAATAAGCAACTAAGAAGATTTCTGCGTATGACTCTAACTAAAAACCCTGGGCAGATACCACAAATTTAGGTACCACTTTGTACCTTTTGCTAAATCACCCCGCCGCCCATCACTGGCGGAATAGTGCTGGCGTCGACATAATCAACATTGACATCCCAGCGATCGCGTACCTCAACTACCTCAAATATCCCTTCAAGAAAGTTAGCCCCATCAGCCTCAGGCACTTCATCAATCAACAGCCCGTCACATGCTTCGCCAATCAAAATGCTCGGAACGTTAATTCGGAGTTCAACCGGCCAATAATCTTCCATCGGTTGCTGTGGTGTAAATGTGCCGAGCGCAATAGGGCCAGATGCACCAGCCGGAATCCAGCCAAATAGCTGGCCCATTAACCAGTCATAAAGATTTTCTAGCCCATCCTGCTCGCGCACGTTACGGAGTTTCCCGCTCAGCAACCACACCTGAATAGCCTCTTGCTTGATGCCGATCAGATCTCTGCCTGCATCGTTGCCTGTTATTGACTCTAGCGACAACGTGAGCACTCCGTTGCGTGTGATAACGCCCTGAGTTTTTAACCGGTTGGGTTGCCTACGCACTATCAACCCAACCGCTTGCAATGGAGTAAGACGGTCAATTATGGAATGTGCAATAGTGCCGAGCGTAGTCATGCGAAGTCTCCAGGCTTGATCATGATTTCGAATTTGTGCTTTTCTTCATTTTTTGAAAGCTCCACGCTGAACGAAAGGTTGCCTTTCATGATTTCTTGAGAATCGCCCTGCCTGCACTCTCCTCCTGTGATTTTGCTTTTTGCTATCTCCCCACGAATCCAACTATTAGCAAACGTCAAGATGTCGTCATATATGCCTTTTGACAGGGGCGCATTCACATATTGACGCGAGTAGTTGATAACGCTTTGCTTTAGTCCGCTTTCTGTCTCTTGCTTCCAACTCATGCAAAATGGTCCTCAAAAATCTTTTCAATTTTTGGGATGTGGCGTGATTCAGAGATACCAATAATCTTACGTTGTGGCATGCGACTGGTGCCTGTCTGGTGAAAGATTCCATAATCAGTGCCAACACGCACCCGTCCAATATTGCCATTGGATTCACCCGCCACAGAGTTTGCCAGGGTACTGGTCTCTCTAAGGATTGCATTGGTGCGCTTGGTCCTCAGCGTGTTGGCGGACAGCGCTGACCAGGGCTTGCCATCTGGGTCAGTCTCACGGGCAAAGTTCAGCTTGGTTTCACGCTCCATGAACAGTGTGGCCTCACGGATTGGCTTTTCGATACTAGCGGCCTTCTTAACAAGAGCCGTTAGTGAATCTTTGGCATTTCCTGAAATCGTGATTTTGACCATGGCTTACAAAGCTTAAAAACACTTTCACAAAAAAGTCGTCGCCTACAGGCTTTACGCAGAAAGCATTCCAGAGGTTGAATGGAAATTTTTTGAAAGTTAAGCTTTTGCGTATATCCATTACAACTCATCTGCCCAGAGTGTCTTGGTGATCAAGTACCCCTGAAACTGATCACCCAAAATCTCAGCTACTCCAAACGGGTTAGGCGGTGAAGCAGCAATGATGAATCGACCTTCAGCGGTGATGCGATCTCGGTTGCCTTCTACAAAAATCTCGTATTCGTTCAAGGTGGCAAATCCATCCTGAGGCAAGGTAAAGCCAGAATCAACGCGCCACATATACGCTTCGCCCGCTTGCTCAGGGGCAATACCCTGGGGTGCTTGTAATGGCGCAATCCAAAGCCCTTCTAGACGAATTTCAGATAGTTCAGCCCCAGCCCCTAAAGGTGTCTGACGTTGTTGCCTTTGCAAACTTTCACGCGACACATGAGCCATGCAGACGAGCGGAGATACCTCTAACGCTGGGTTGCCTGTTTTGTTCGTTGTCTGTAGCCCCGTTGACATCTGGAACACCACCGTTAGATTGCTGTACGGGGCAAACGGACTGGTCATGGTGCAATGGTTGTTGTGACAGACCGGGGACGATAGCGATTCAGTGATGTTGGCCCTGTTTGATCGCAGCGATCGCAATCACTTGGGAGCGCCTCAAATCCATCCGGTACGTCTAGATCCTGTGCCTGGTCATAGGCGCGTTGCAGGGCTAGGAGAGAATCAATGGGCTTTTGTAGGCCAGTAAACTTTGTGCCGCCAGCTGCTTCACTCAGCGTCTGAGCGGGTCGGTTTTGCTCTATCCACTTAGCGGCACAGTAAAACGGGCGATAATGCGTCACCTGCTCAGCATCAACACCCGCACTTAGCGTTAGGAGTTCATTGAGGTACTCATCGTCAGCGTCTGTTGCCCCTGAACGCTCTTTAGCCCTAGCAAGGGCGTCGGGCTGGACTAGATAGGTCATTCATCAGGGCTCCATGCTTCGACAGCATTCCAGTCAATGGACAAGGGTAAATCATCCACCAACGCCACCGCTTCTAAGGTCTCAAATCCTTGAGCTGGTCTCGCAGCAAAGATACGACTAGCTGAGGCTGACCCAATCCCTGGAAGTACTTCAATCTTATCGACTTCAGTAGCTTCGTTGATCAGCGTTAAGGCTGCATTTTGAGAAATCGATTTCTCAGTTTTAGAACTCAGTCCGAGTGCGATCGCAAGGCTTTCAGGTATGGATGTAGCGCCAGCAGGATAACTCGCTCCATGCCAGCCGTATCTAGTCTTTAGAGGGGGGACGCTAACAAAAGCCATGGTTATGGGGTGGGTCGTGCAACACGAATGACATAGTAAGCCTGAGGGTCAGTGATTACCGGCAGACCAGTTTGATAGCTCTCACCCGCCATGCCAACGGGCTTTTGCTCCTTCATCCAGGTATGAATGGTGCGACCGCTAGAGTCTTTGCCAGTATTACGGCCAACCGCGTAATACCCCAAGGTGTTGTCGAGAACAATCGAGCTATCAGTGAAGTTAGCAGGGTCAGAGGTAGCACCCGTGTAGTCAGAGGCCATGTCATACTGCCGCTGGGTGCCTCCGACCATTAGCAAGTAGTCGTAGCCATCCTCAACATCCATGAACCGCTTAAAGCCGGTTTCGGACTCATAGCCTCCGTTGTATTGCGTAATGCCGGTGTAGTCTTCATCCTCTAGTGTGTTGCTAAGGATGGTTTCGGTGACTCGACGTCGGGGGGCGTTGTCATTGGGTAGATTACGACCAGATCGAGCAATCACCCGGTCATTGGTCCGCAGCACACGACCCAAGGAAGGCATTGCATACATCCCCACCAGCGGATAGCCAAGACCTTGGAGTTTCTCTTTGCCTGCCTCAATGTCATCGAACGGGTCGTAGGTGCCTAGATGCCAACCCTGAGGAGATGCTTGAGTGCCACCAGGGATAGTAACAATGTGCTCATCTGGACGATAGTAGTTGACCGGCTCCATTTCACCGTTGGCAGTTTCCCGAGTAACGGTCGCCAATAACCACGCCTGCCATCGCTGGATTTCGTTTTTAATGGTGTGGGGCATCACCAACTCTTTATCAGTCCAGTTAATGACATTGGCCATAGCCGTCATGTCGCCACCACGCATCAGCAGTTTGCGCAAGTCGTCGTATTCTTTGCCGGTGAAATCCTTTCGGGTATCGGTATGACCCAGGTCTACACGAAAGGAACCGATCAGCGCAGATTTGTCCTGTTTCTGAGTCGGGCTATATCGGTTGTTATCTAGTGCGGGTTTGGTGCGATAGCGAACCTGAGTTTCTTCATAGGCGTTTTCTTCAACGATGCGCTCGGGCATCAGTCGAGAACCTAAAAAAGGCTGTTGCTCAGAGCCAAACTGAGCTAATGGATCAAGCGATAATCGCTCAAAGTAGCGCTCTTCTTGCAGCTCTTCGTATAACTCGTAAAACGTTTTAGGCATTGATTGTTCTCCTCACTTACTCAGCGTTGTTTTTGGTCACTTACGCCGGGTAAGTGATGCATTGATACAATTCGCGAATCTTGGCTTGAGTCGTAGCGTTATACCCATCCCAACCGGGTAGTTTGTTCTCGTAGATCGCGCGCTCATGGCGTAACAAGGTAATGCCCGCATCTTGCTCGGCATATTCGTTTTGAAAGGCCACTAGGTACAGCTCATCATCATTAGCGGCGTCCGGAATGCCAAAGCCTGCACCAGCTGTCCGTTCTGCATAGGTGCGGCCAACAAATTCACCAGAACGCACCACAGTGCGACCAGTAGAGCCAGGATAGGTGTAGGTTTCGCCACCTTCTACCGCATCAGCTAATGTACCAACTAAGGTCGTGTCACCACGCTTTGCCCGTTGTTCTAGAGTGAACAATTCACCCTGCCCAAAGTTTAAAATTTGCCCGGCAAGAATGTCGTATTTCAGGGCTTCAATCAGAGTTAGCGTGACACCCGCGCCAGCGGCTACAACGCCAGCGGCCAAGGTTAAGAGTTGAGCGTCTGAGTAGTTGAATTGACTGATATCAGCCTGGGTACCGGCAGGCACTAGACTGTGAGCCGATAGCTCATCCACGACCCATGCAGGCCGTTTCATATCAAAACTGTCCCAGGTTTGTCCAGGCATGATTGATCAGTTAATTACTTTTGGTTGTCAGAGCTTTTGCACCGCCACGATGACGGGCAAAATGTTGAGTTAATGGATTGGTTCCCTTGTCGCCCGCCCCATCACTAGGAGGGCCACCAGGGAGGTCTGTTTTCTTGCCACCCTTGCCACCGCTTTTTTCATCGGTCGTGCCATCAGGAAACAGCGACGTCATGAACGGTTTTAGCCCGTCATCGGCTTCGATATATTCCTTTAGCGGCTTGTCGCCTACTTTGACGGTGCCGTCGTCAGCGATCTCAATCTCATCGGCTTTATCACCAAGCAGCCGTTCCAGAACAGCCGCATTAGCACCCGATTTTGTAGCGGCTTCTGTGAATTTAGTCTGTCGCTCGAACTGGGTAACTTTGCCCTCAGCGTCAGTAGCACGTTTCTCTAAGTCATCCTTGGCTTTAACCGCCGCATCGCGATCGCTAGCCAAAGTTTGAACTTTGCCTTGTGCAGAAGAGATCACCGCTTCTACATCACCCTCAATACCAAGAGACTTGCCAATTCCTTCTAAGGCAGACTGCATCGTCTGACGCTTAGCGGTTTCGGTGCGCTTCTCGCCGATGAGAGTAAAGTTTTTTTGGTCAAGGCCAGAGACATGAGTTTCGATGACCTGAGCCAGCTCAGTGCCACCGTCCAGAGCTTTTACAGCCGCCAGTGCTGCCTTATAATCCACGATGCTAAAATAGAGACGTCCTGAAAATCATTCCCAGTGGTGAATATGTGGCCATGGAAATAACTGACATCCGGTATTACTACAACCAGGGTTACCCGCAAATGGATGCCTTGATTGATGGTGAGCGGGTGATATTTCCAAATGCGTTCAAGCCCATTTTCCTGGAAAACAAAATGGTTCTATTGGGCGAGGATTGGGAAGGTCTCGTGCCACCAATAACCATTCGTATTGACGATGAAAACAGAGTAATGCTTGGCTTTACTCAGCAGGAGAATATTTTTCAGCCTTGGCTGCGCTTTAAGGAACATATTTTTGCTGGAACGTTTGACGAGCTGGTAGCAGCTAATTTAATAATTCTTCAAGGTCGCCTACGTCTCCAAATGGATCGTCCTCTCCCAAGGCATCCTCAACAAGATCTTCAATACTTTGAGTTGACTTCTTTTTGCTTGTTTTGCCTTTTGGTGGGGTTGGGCCGTTGCCTGTGCCGGTAAATGTATCCGTCTTTTCATAGTCAAATGGGACACCTTCCAGCATAGCTACAAACTCATTCTCTCCATCACCAAGAAATGCGCCTGAAGACCCCCCAGGGTGACGCGCTTGAAAATAAGTTCCCAAAATTCGGTGATGCGGAACCTTTTGAATCGTGATCTCAGTTCCAAAAACCTCAATTCTTCTGAATACTGAGGTTGATTCGACAGGTCCGCGCTTCATCGTTACATTTCGATCACCCTGCTTAAGTTTGTTCATCTGCATGACATTTTTGTTTTCGGTGCGAACCAGTCTGATGGATTCAGATTCACGATCATTGTTGGTGAAATCAATGTTACGCATCAGTTCTAGATTGAATGCGTGATAGGCCGCAAACGTCGTGTCTAGCGTTTCAACATCTGAGCCTATGCGACTAAGCCATTGATTTAGCTTTGTCTTAGCCTCGTCCCGACCATTACGCCACCAGTAGTCATTGCTGGCATCCCCACTGCGTCGACTACTGTAGTACCACTTGACAGCCTGTGGCGTTGGATTCCATGAATCACCTGCCTGCTTTTTCATCCAATGGCTAACCATACTGTAGTTGCCGCCAACGGATTCAATATACTCAGCCAGGTCATTGACAATTGAATTTTGGCCCCGCAAATCGTCAAACTGCTTTCCATTTTCGTCCACCACTGTGACACTGCCTTTTCTGGTTTGAGCCAATATGCTAGGCATGCGATCAGAGATGCCAGCAGCGCGAATGCCAATACCATGCCTGGTAAAAGTGTCTAAGTAGGACATCTTGAATTTGTCCTGCCCCATAACACCAACCGTGTGGGCTACATTCCTAAACTCTCCGAGACGCTGATTTATGACTTCATGCAGTTCACTTGGTAGGGCTGCTAAGAGAGTATCTCGTTGCTTATAAACATCGTTTAACTGGAACGCAACATCTTTGAACTTTAACCCACCAAAAACAGAAGCAGTTTGTTCATTGCGTCCAGGATCTCTTAGAGTCCATATTTCTTGAGGGTAGCCGTTCCAGGCATTGGCCTTAAGCTGTCCCTGAGCACGGTACCTAAGAGCGCCCCCGTTATCGATGCGCCACACTTTTCCTGTTGCGTCCACCAGAATGTTGTCTTGTGCAAGCCCGATCACATCCCAGTTGCCAAGAAGAGCATCAGCAGCAAAATCTTTCTGGATAGCCGAGATCGCAACCTCTCTGGATCTCCCCGTCAGTTCAGATAATGGCCTGCCTTCGATGAATCGAGACAGCTTAACCGGGCCTGCATTAGTTTCATAGAGCCGTGCTTCTGGCACAGCAATGCCCAAGGCTTGATAGGCTTGATCGGCGGCAAACTCTTCTCTCAGATGCTCAGGCGATGAACCTCGCTTACGAACAAACTGATTGCCATTGGCATCTTGAACCAGTTCAGCCCCTGTTGAGCCACCCAGCTGGCGCACTACGGTTAGCTCGTCTGAATTATCTGGGAATGTGCCCGTAGAGGCTGGTACTGGACTAGGTTCCGGTGTTTTAGCCTTACGCTTCCGTGGTCTGCTGCCAGGTGTCCATACAGCCCTGGGTGCTCTGCTCAGTCCCGCTTTCTTTTCCCAGTAAGTCGGCCCGTTGTTCGGCTTCTGGCCATCAGCTCTAAGTGCAGCCAGGTTGCGATCGCGATAGCCCTTAATAAACGCATCGTCAGTCAGGCCCTTTTCTTGCCAGGACTTTGACCACGGAATTTTCATGCAGCGGCAACGTACGTGAATTGGAACACGCATCTTGCCGACTTTATAAACCTTGCCGTTACGTGCAGCGCAGAACGGACAAAGACCTTCTGAGGGCGTTACGATAATTTGAAAGTAGTCAAGCCCATTATCTTTGTAGCGCTGCTCAGCTGCATCGTTCAGCGCACTGCTTACCTCTGTTCGAGCGATACTCTCAGCCTTACCCTTGGTTATACCCAACTCACGGCGCATGTTGTCGGCAACCCGACGTACACCCCACCCCTGGATCAAGCCTTGTTCTACGATGGCAGAGGCACGACCGGCAAACTCTTCAGAATGTCTGCACAGCCGCCTGGTCCCATCTCTAGCTTGCAGGGCAACCGCTTCGATAGGAATACGGGCGAACTGAGCAATCGGCCATTGAGAGTCGATAGCGGCTACCAGCTCATCGGCCATTGTGGAGCCGCTATCGCTAGCCGACTGCATCAGGTCGTTATAGATTTTCTCGTAGCGTTCTGCCTGCCCTGGTCGTTTTAGCTGCAGCAGTTCACCCAGCTCATCAAAAATGATTGCCCTACGCTGAGAAGCCACTAAGCCGCCCTGGGTCTGTAGCCCTGAGTAAGACTGGCTCAGTTGTTTTTCAAGGGCTGTGTAAACGCTATCTAGTGCCGTGTTGAGACGAGCGATCGCATCACGTTCTAGGTCTTCAACAGCGCGGTCATAGCGGTCAGCAATTTGCAGGGCGTCACGAGTGGACAAAGGCTATCATTGAGGCGTCATAGCAGGATTCCTAAGATGAGCGAAGAGTTAGGTGACCTTAATGTGAGAATTCAAGTAACTGCTAATGGCATTCCTGATGCCGAAGTGCGGCAACGCATTACGAGTTATTTGCAATCTGCCGTTGAGGACTATAACAACCAACAGGCCCTTTTGTCGCGTTGCATTGCTGTGCTAGGTAACCTGCCTTTTAGCTACAACACAATTGAACAATCTATCTACAGCTGCTGCGTTGAGCTGAACATCACACTGGCAGACTTTTGTAGATTGGCTTCAGAGGGCAGAATTGAAACGCGCATTCAGCATATCCCTCCTTCCCCGACTGGGATGCTGTTAAGCCATGATCCTTTATTAAGGTTTGTTGTAAGGCCGTGGATGCCACCCAGCTTAGAAAGTCATTATCAAGCGCTGGACTCAGAAGGACTTCGACGAACCGCTACTAATGCGACCTGTAACGGCTGCACAAATTACTGTGGCCAGACTCATGGCGGCAATGCTTTGGTCTGCGCAATTCATCCGCATGGACCACAAGAGAAGACTTGTCCTGATTATGAGTCAGCATAAGGGTCGGGGATACCTATCCAAAAATCGACCTGAATACCGGGGTTGCTCGATGCGATCGCAAACACCAGTGACAACAGATCTTCAATAGTTTTCTTGCCCTGCGTGGCTGTTATTTCGGTACTGCAGCCAGGGACGACAAAATTGCGGTTGCCCCATGGCTTGATAGCTTCAGCGTCAAGCTCAGGCGCACTAGGTGGCCGCTGTTGATCATCACTCTGGCTGGCTGTCGTCATCCGGTTCGTCCTCGCTATCTTCGTCGTCGTCGGTCTCTTCTATGGGATTCCTCGGCAACGGCTCAGGTCTGCTCTGCATCGCTTCTTCAGCCTCTTCTTTGATGAGCGCCAGCTCTGCGTCCACATCGTCAACAGAGTCCAGCTGAGCCAATGCTGTCGCTTTGCTTAACAGCGCAGCCCCAAACTCATTAATCACCGCCTGACGCTCATCACTGCTGAGTTTGCCGGTGGTGATATTGAGCTGTACTACCGCCTCTAGTTCGGTGTAGTTAAGCAACCGCAAAACAATGTTGAGGATGTTTGCGATCGCGCTTTCAATCGGACGTTTCCAAGCTTTGAGATAAAGCTCAAAGTTTTGCCGCATCTGAATGCGCGACTCACCTGATAAGCCCCCGTCTGCATCAGCTAGCAAATGACCTTGCCGGAACTCTCGATACAGCAGCTGCAGGTCAGTATTGATTGAGTCGATGAATGTATCTACGCTGACCGGATCAGATTCGACCATGGTCGGGGTGGTGTACTGAGGGCTATTGTCGTCGCCCTGAGGGATGCCGTAAGCGTATTGGTCGATGCCAGGACCACGAGTGATTTCTATCGGTTCACCATCGTCATCTGTTGGAAACTCGGCATTGAGGAATGTGCGTTCTTTGAAGCCACCTAACTCTTGATTGCGTAGCTTCATCGTTAGGGCGTGACAGATGCTGCCCTGCTTACGCTTAGCTGAATCCGTGAACAGTGAGGGCATACGGATTTGCTGTATTAACCAGCGGCCACCAGTTTCAATAACAAATGGATCTTCTCGGCTGCTGGTATCAACAGAGACAACACCGCTGGGGTCCATGGTCTGAGTTTCTAGCTCAATGCCATAGTTGTACTTTACGGAGTCAATAAACCCGTCGTTATCTCGCTCCACTACCACCGCGCCGATACGCGGCACATGTAGGTGAATGCGCTGAACCGGGTCATCCATCTCGGCAAATTTTGCCGGTTGCCACAGTCTGAGTGACCCTTCGCCCGCTACCCCAACCTGGGTTACGAATTCAGCCCATGGATCACTCAGCTCAAAGTCAGTCTTGCAAGGGTCTTGATAGATAGCCTGCTGTTCTACATGGTCAATCCAGCGCTGCAAAACTTTTTCGGCTTCTGACGCTTCTACCCGCTCGCCCTGAGAGTCTTTAAGGTGCCATTGAAACGGCTGTGATATCAGGCCATTTCGCCAGTTATCGGTAAGCTCGCGCAGGACATTATGAGCCTGAAAAACACGCTTAAGCTCAGCCAGTTTTTTATCAGCATTTTCGCTGCTTTCTGGGACAGTCGGCCCGATCCACGCCACCCTAAATAGGTCGTGGCCGTTATAGTAGGCAATGTTTTCTCTAGCCTCTCGGTAATAGCGGTAGTCACCAGGCTTTTTGCGATCTGCCATTTACTTGGTGTTGGTGCCCTCAACCCCTCGTTTAGATCGGTCTTTTGTTCTAGCCTCTAGACAGTGCATAGCTTCCTGAAGCTTGGTTAAAGCTAATGCATTTTCGCGGCAAGCGTATGGGCCAGACTCAAAACCTTGCAGCCTATGAATCACCATGGCTAACAAATGTTCGTTCTGAATGCCGTTTAAGCCAACTTCTTTAACTGGGCCTTTTTGAAAATTCGTTTCAGTACGAAACAGGCGACCAGCGGACTCTATCTCTACACAATACTGATGACAGCCATTGCCGGGGCCAGGCTCATCAAGAGCAAAAACACGATTAACAGTGCCTGCATACTCTTGGTTAAAAATTTCTGCCATAAAAATCAGCGCTGTTATGGGTGCGCTCTGAGCATTCCTTACCAGTTGGATGCAGTACGAACTCTATGTTTTTTGGGTGGCTTCGGCAGTTGTCTAAATCCAAATACTGTTGCGTCCCCACAGTCTGGACTGCGCTTCAGTCGCTCACGGGTCAGTTCTTTTTTCTCAATCTTGATTTTGCCAGCGCTGGTCTCCTCGAAGTAGGTGCCCGCTAAATCATCCATCAGTTCATCTTCCAGGTCACCCAAGGGCGCGCTCGCAACCTCCCCTTTTCTCAGTGCCTCTCTCAGTAGCCAAAAATCCTCAGCTTTAGCATTCAGGTAAGTTTTGTTGTCGCGAGCCGCCTGACCCCAGTGAACGCCATGAGCATTTAACTCCTGTTCTTTGAGAATGCCAATCACGCCACTACCAAACCCCCGGTCAATGGTGATACCGCTGCCTGGGTATGCCTTCATTTGGCGGGACGACATACCCGCCGCTCGATTAGCATCCAGCATGTCACCACGGGTCGGCATCTTAGCGATTGAATACAGCACCGGTCCACACCACCTGGCTAAGGCATGAGGGTCGCCACCGCCCCCAACGCCCAGACCAAATCGTGAGCTGTGAAGGTCCGAGATCTCATCCCAGTCTTTAGGGGCTTGGTCATAGCGTTGCCGTGCTGCTATGAAGTAGCTACGAGGGATGACAGACTGAGCTGAGTCTTCAGGAAATAGCCCTTCAATACGGCTTTGCCAGAATGAGCTACCTTCCCCCCTGGGCCTGGCCGTTTCTTCGATGTAGTAGACCGATATCGCGCCTGGGATAACATCGCGAGGGCACCACTCAGGCCATTGAGATTGCGGCAATATCTCACCGGTCACCGGATCGATAATCGCTTCAGCAACCTCAGGCTTTAGCCGGTGGATACCGTCTTCATCGCGCTCATAGGCCCAAGCCACATTTGGGTGAGTCCAAACAGGCAGCCGGATGTGATTACGAGCACACGCATCCTGAAACGGGTTGTTTGGGGTGATAGGGTTACCAATCCGGACGATGCGGTTCTCAGAACCAGTGACGCAGCTGACGGCACCATCATCAATCTCTTGAGAGATACCACAGGCTTCATCTTCGACGACTAGCAAATCTTGGGCATGAACTCCCTGAAAGGCGTTTGAGTTGCGGTCATTTGCCGTAAAGCCCCAAGCTTTAGCGTGCTCTGTAATCTTGTAATCAGTCAGGTTAAGCGCCTCAAGCCCTGGCAGTTGCCTCGATTTAACAACTTTGCGGATCTCTTTCCAAAGCAGCGTTTCGACCTGCCGTGCCGTGGGTGCTGTCGTGATCGCCTCTCCACCGACCGACAGCACCCACCAAAGCACCAGCTGAGCGGCCAAAAATGTTTTGCCTACCCCATGAGCAGCTTGTACATTGGTTTCGCGGCGATCGCAGACAGATTCAGCAATTTCAATCTGTTCTGGTGTCAGCGTTACGCCCAACTTATCTTGGATAAAGCCAACCGGGTCTTTCTTGTACTGACTACCGTCAAAGTCCTTGCTGCCAGCTGCTTTGGGCTTATTCTTGGTCTTCAGTTCAACGTGATTAATGCTCTGTCGGGTGCTAAGCGCTACCATCCTTTAGCACCTGCCATTCACCGTCGATTTTGGCCAAGTTGATGCCGTAGGTTCTGAGCACCGCGATCGCTACATTCAGATCTGTAAACGCCCCAACATGGTCACCCAGCATCTTAAGCGCTCTCAGTCGGTCCCAAGTTTTAATCTCAGTGGTGACATCAATCTCGCATCCTTCGTCAATCACGTCGCGATAAGTCTTGGTAACCTTGATTGATGACACGGCACTACGAGCATCGGTTGACCATTTTTCCTTGTCTAGACTGCCATTACCTTTAAGGCAGTCCACCATTTCAGCGAAGTCGAAGAATGCGGTTTTGGCCAGCTCAATAATTACGCCTGTGGCTGTAATGCGCCGCAAACTTTCGCGTTCATCGATTAATTGCTGAATGTACTCGTTAATTTCGGATCGTTTTAATAGCCTGTTAGCCGCTGCACTAGGATTGCCACCGTAACCCGCAGCCTTAGCCGCTTTCGCCTTATTGCCAGACTCAGCATAGCTATGACAAAACAGCGATTCTCTGGAGCTAATTACAGGAATTGTTGGAGTCACCTATCTTTTTGTATCGCTTTTATAGCAATTCCTATTCAAAATCTACTCATTTGTGGCCACTAAATGACCAAGGTTGCTATGCTTGGGGCGTTCCAGCTTCGTTCCGTTCGTCACTAACAAGTACTAACAAAATTGAGCAGGCATTGGGTCAGAGAATCTCAGCTAGACAAAGATGCGATCGCACAGCGAAACGCTGAATTGTTATCGGCCTATGCGGCCCATCCAACCATAGAACTTAGAAACCGAATTGTGACGATCAACCATCGGTTAGCGCTCAGTGTTGCGCATCGAGAGAAAGGGCGCAGAGACTTAGATGTAGCCGATTTAGAACAGTTGGCTAGTATGGGGCTCATCAAGGCTATAGAGAAATATGACCCCAGCAAGGGCGCTGCCTTCAGTTCGTTTGCCGTGCCCTTCATCCGTGGTGAGATCATGCACTTCTGCCGAGACCATGAGACAACCGTCAAGGTGCCACGGCGATGGAGAGAGCAAGCGGATAGTGTACGCAAGGCTCAGAAAGATTTACTAGAGCAGGGCAGAGAGGTTGCTACTCTGGATGTGGCCCTCAGCATGGGCTTCACGGCTGAAAAGTGGAGAGAGATCGAGCAAGCCACCAGCAATCATAAGCTAGTCAGTCTGGATGATGACGAGGCCTTAGAGATAGCTGTTGAGGGTGTAGAGAATACTGACTCTATTGAGGACGAGATCGTCTGCGGGTTACAGCTTTTGCCAGAGCAACAGAGGGCCTGCATCGTAGAGAAGTTCTGGGGCCAGCTTTCAGACAGTCTTATTGCTGTTCGCCATGAATTAACAACGAGCGAAGTCACTCAATTAATCAATGATGGGCTCAATCAACTAAGAACTGTATGACCACGCTCGCTATTCAAGAAAACCGAATCAACCAAGCGGCTCAATCCTTTTTTGTAGAAGCCGGTGACGCATTTCGACTGATTCGAGACCAACGGCTATACAAGCATGGTTACTCAGACTTTGATGCCTACTGCCAAGAGCGCTGGGGGTACACACGCCGCAGAGTGGATCAGATTTGCCAAGGGGCCAGCATCTGGCATGAACTAGATGCATCCTCTCGAATTGGCATCTTGCCAACCAACGACAGTCAAGTGCGGGAGTTGAGCCGGGTCGAGCCGCAACAACGGATAGACGCCTGGGCTGACGCGGTGGAATCGTCCGCAGCTGGGCAACCAACTGTGTCAGAGGTACAGCAAGCTGTCAGGCGAGTTCAGCAACGGGCTCAGTGGACTGAGGGCAGTAGCGCTGTTGTTGATTCAGGCACACACAAAGGCGCTGTTGTCGAGGTCGCCAAAATTGAGAACAATGGGGCTGTCGTCTATGCCAAGCTGCCCGATTCTGAACAAACTTACCCGTTTCTGGCGGGAGAGCTGACCGTTATTGAAGTCGCGCCAGAGCCAGAGCCCGCCCCTAAAAAGCCATCGTTGCGAGAACAGAATCAAATGCTGAAAGCGCTGCTACTTCAGGTGTTGACTGAGGCGATGTTGCAGCCAGACTTGTCTCAGCAAATAAAGCTGGCATTGGCTGAATAGGAATCATCGGCGTAGTGATGATGAGTTGAATGATTTCTCAAGACTTAGCCGCTGTTGAATCTTGGTGGCAAGATCGCACCGCTGAAACCGTCCCTACCTTATTGGCCGCTGGTGTCGATGCCCTGTGGTGGTCGTTTAAGCTTGGCGGGCAGGGAGCGGTAGAGAATGCAGAAGAATTAAGCCAAACGGTTAGTATCATTCTCAGAACTGCCCGAGGAAGCGATCCGCACCGACCGTTATTCGCATCCGTGCTGCTGGACTACATTGATCATCCCATCCCGACAGCTAGACCCTACTTAGTCAGAGAAGTGCTCGAATCACTAGAGCGTTGGGAACCCCGCATTGCGGTCGATGGGGTGACGGTTGAGCCTTACGCTGATGGCATCGCTAGCCTGCTGCTGAGAGTGCAATGGTCAATCCCTGAGAGCACCGTAGAACTTGAAGAAACTGAGATTATCCTATGACGCTGGCACGACCTGATTTTATTGAGCGTAACCCAACGGTCATTGAACCTGAAGTAACCGCCGCATTCGAGTCAGCGCTAGGGAAACAACTCTTTCCTGGACAGCTGGAGCGACTGTTACTGAATATCGCGACGTATCGAGAGTTGTTAGTGCGTATTGGCATTCAGTATGCCGGTGAGCAAAACCTGGTCAACTACGCAGTCGGGATAAACCTGGATCAGCTGGGGGCATTGTTAGCCGTAGAGCGACTAGCGGCTTCCTCGGCCACCGTTACCCTGCAGTTCTCTCGGGGCACGACACAGGGAGATCTCATTATTCCAGCAGGGTCTTCAGCCAGGCAGCCGGGCAGCTCAGTCCTGTTTAAAACAGATACAGATGCCACGATTGCCAGCGGTCAAACGAGCACCACGGTAACAGCCTCTGCTAACTCAATGGGCACCAGCGGCAACGGATTCGCGGTTGGCACGATTACTCAACTGGTTGAAGTACCCGCTGGTGTGACCGCAGTCACCAACACGACTGCCAGCGCTGGCGGGGCTAATACCGAGACCGACGAAGCGTTTAGAATTCGCATTAAGCTGGCCCCTAATCGGTTCTCAGTCGCTGGCAGCAAAGGAGCCTATAAATTTCATGCGTTATCGGCGGATGTCTCTATCATTGATGCGGCCATCCTGGGACCAGAAGACCGAGGCGGCGCGGACCCGGTAACCGTGGATGTCTATCCGCTGACTAACAACGGGCTGCCCAGCTCATTAATCTTGGATGCCGTAACCGCAGCACTCAATTTAGACACCATCCGCCCGCTGACCGATATCGTCAATGTCAGCGCCCCAGTAGAAGTTAATTATTCGGTGGATGCCTCAATCACCCTGTTTGAAGGGGCTGAGCAGTCCGTGGTGGAAACGGCTTTGTCGGCAGCGATTAATGACTATACGACAGAGCGGGCCGCTGGGCTAGGACGAGATATTGTGAGATCTCAGATTATCAACGTTCTTCAAGGGATTGAAGGCGTTTATAGTGTGGCGCTGAACTCTCCTGCCAACACTATCGAGGTCAGTCCAAATGAGTGGTCTACTGTGACCTCAACAACCATCACAGTGGTGGGGAGCAGTGATGGATAACATTCTGCAACCGAGTATCAAAGATGAGCGTAATGAAGCTTATGAAGCCGTGTTGCGACGCCTTCAGGCGTTAGATCTTAACCTGCTCAACATTTACGACATCGCGAACGTTGACGTATCTGCGCTGTACAATTTGGCCGATCAATTCAACGTTTTGGGGTTGCGCGGTTGGTTGTTAGCAGACGCGGAAGCCGAACGGCGAGACCTGATCCAAGAATCAATTAGACTTCATCAAACAGCCGGCACTCCATTTGCAATCAAGCGAGTGATGGCCTTGGTGGGCTATCCCAATGCCACTATCTTGGAGAACCCCGGCACCTTTTACGATGGGGCCTGGGTCTACGACGGGACCAGAACCTACAGCGGTGCTCAGTTGGGTGAATTTGTTGTCACACTTGACCCGGAACAGAGCGCGGTCAGTAGCGAACTGATCATGTTGATTGTGGCCCTGATTAATGAATGGAAAAACGCCCGCTCTAAACTACTCGATCTGCGCATCGGTGACATTTCACTGCTGAGCAATCTGTTGCAATACGACAATCTCTGGGTCTATGACGGGGCGCAAACCTATGACGGGGACCGAAATATTGCTTAAGGAATGCTGGCTGCAAATATTGCCAATACGCCGCCATGGTTGCCATTCCAGAAACCACTAGCTATTCACCTGAAATTACTCGCGTTGAGACCACTGATGTTGCCCTAGGTGTCAATTTGGTCAATGTCCCCAATAAGCAATTTTTAGAAATTGCCAATCGGTTCGCTTGGCTTAAGCGAGAAGTCGATATCTTACGCGGTGCAATCCCGTTTGACTTTCAAAATGGGCGGCTTTCGTTGAGTCAAACCGATCCAATTCCGAGCGAGCCGCCGACGGGGACGGTGCTTTATTTCGTTCCGTACACTGGGCGGCTGATTTCATTATTTTTCGATGGCGCTTGGCGAGCGTACAAGTTTCCAACGCTATCCGTCAACTTCCTCGGACAAACACCGAACGACAACTATGACGTCTTTGCGTATTACAACTCCGTAACCGAAGCGGTGGAGCTGGAGATTACTGAGTGGGTCGCTGTCGGTAGAGAAACCCCTCTCAGCCGCCTAGATGGTGTGCTGGTCAGGTCAAACGATACCACCCGCAGATACCTGGGCACGGTTTACTACGATGGGGTGTTAAGAGATGGTCCGGTTAACCGCTGGCTTTGGAACTATAACAACCGGGTGCCTGCTCTCTTGCGGCTGGTGTTTACAGGCCAACAAAACCATACGTATGACTCAACATCACCGCGAATCTTTAACAATGACCCTTCGCAAAGCGTTCAAGTCGTCACTGGGCTAGCAGATGTCATAGACCTAGCTGTTTATGCCGGTGCTGCTGAACGAGGGGCGATTGGGTTAGGTATAAATTTTCCGCAAACGGCTGAGCGAGGTGATGTGACTTTTGAGCAAGTCACATCAGACATCGCTCCGGTATCCCTTGGCGGACCAATGCCAGTTAGCCTTAGCCCTGGCTTTACGGAGTTTCATATTGTTCAATTCTCAACCACTGGCGTAGCCGCTCAATTTGAGGCCACAAGCATTCAGACAGCCGGGATATTTGCAAAAGTAATGCGCTAATGACTGTCGATACCGACTGCTCAGCGCAGTGGCTAGGCGATCTCTACTCCCAAGACTGTCATGGGTGGTTTGTGCGGGTAGCAAATCTAAATTGATCCTTTAGCTACCCCAGAAAGCCTCAATAGCCAGTAAACCGCCCTAAACCTTGCTAAAGGCTCACTATGGAGAATTGTGGCGTTGTGCTTCCTTAGCCATTAGATAGACCGTCTGTATACTGTCCGTGAAATAGTACACATGGGTTCATCTTTAGGAGTAATTTATGGCTAAAATCACTCGTCGTAAGGTGCTTTTCATTGGTTTGGCTGCTGGGGCGGCTGTTGCAATAGCAGGTGGTGCTTCTGCGCTTCCTCTAGTAGAACATTCTAGTAATGCAAAAGTTCAAATCGTAGGCGGGCAATCCCCTGGTGTCCGATACAAAATCACGTACACCTTTTCAGACTATGCACATTATGCAAACACTCGTGACTGCAGCGGACCTATCAATACTTACCCAGAAAGAACTAGCATTACACATACACATGGGCCCATCAGAGGCATAATTCAAGAAGGAAAGAATTACATCCTTATTGGCTCTCAAAGTGATGGCGTGACAGAGCACAGAGCCAGACTCAATAATGCTAATAGAATTGCGGCTTGCATTACGAAAGACATGGTGTTGCTGGAAGTAATAGTAACTCCTGACTGAGTGAATTATTGATAATTACTGAAGCGAACTAGCACCAAGCCTTTTGCGGCTATCACTAGAAAATCTGAACGAATACCTGCATAAACAATCACCCTAGTCATAAGACTAGGGTGATTTCCTCTGTATATTGAGCGCTCTTACCAATGCGTAAACGCAATCCCAGACCATATAGGCGGCGCTCATGGGAATGATAAATCTTGATTTGAGTATACCTAATTTTAGTCCTTATAAACTTAAACTTATTGATGTATATAGGCCGCTGAATTTTTCCTGAAAAGTCAGCGGTAATTATCTTAAATCTGAATAGTCAACGTAATTTGGATACTTTACTTAAGCTACAGAGCCCACAGGGATAGAAACTTTCGACGCATTTCAATCAGGTAAATCCCCAAAAATGTTAGTTCCTAGATCCCAACCAAGCCCAAAAAAAAGCCGATCGGAAAACCGATCGGCTACACAGTCAACGCTTATGGGTGGTGCACAAGTCTATATGTAGGTAAACTGACTAGTCAGATTAAAACTTGTGGAATTCACCCCTCGGACCAATGAGGTCATGGATATAGTGAGTGCCAGCAGCATTAACAATGCCATCCACCGACACATTGCAGAAAGAATAGGAAAAGAATAGGAGACGGCGTCTTGGCAATCGCATAGGTAACATTTTTAGCCCAGCGTCTGTTGGCAAGCAGACCATCAATAGTGTTGTTATCGGTGGCGCTGTTAGCCATTGAGCTAATATCAAATCCGTAGGCCATGAGTGAGACTCCGATGGTAGAGGCATCATCCACAGGAGACAATGCTGGGAAAAGCTATGCGGCATGACTGCCTGGAGACGCTTTGGTGCAAAGAATCTGTTGGAGTAGGTGAACTAGAAAGGAAGTTAGGTTGTTTTTTGTCCTTTCAGTAGCTACTCATGGGAAAAAATGAACTTTTATGCAAACGCTAAAAGTTTTTTGGGATTTGACGCTGGTTTCGGCTAAGGAGTTGTTAAGAAACAATTTCATGGTTTAAAGAGCGTAACTTTTCCCCTAACCTCGCCGTAACTCATACCACACCAATATCTTTAGGTTGATCGACACCCTACTTTCGGGGAACCCCCAATATGCCTAGTTGGGACAACTTGATTACTTCCGAAAAGGGAGTTTAGGCCCCCACGAGTAGGAGGGTAAACCCCAATAGGCCTAGATAGATAGCTTACATATTTCCGAAAAGGAGGAAAGCCCTGAGCAGCCCTGATTGCTAACTGACCAATATTCACAATGATTTTCAGGTATTGATTTGAGGCAAAATCAGTTGCGTGGGGTCCCACCGAGTTCCTCACACCCCCTGGCTAGGGCGGACCGCCACCCTAGAACCCGACGGAAAAACATCAGGGGTATCCCTAACAGCCTCTTTGGGCCTTTGGAGAGGTGGTTTAGAATTTTGCGCGCGGCGACAAAATTCTAAACGGAAAAGTTATCGAATTTCCTATTAAGGAAAACAGTCATAATTAGCTCATAGCTTGATTTTTAACAAGCCCTTGCAGCTTGATCCATTTCTAATCTTTGAACAGAAAGCATCTCAAGGCTTCTAGAGATCTTTTATAACTTTATGCATAAAAACCCATCGAATCGTATGAGTTATCAAGGAAACGGGCCGATAATCTTGAGAGGGTTTATATGGATAGTCGTATTGCATTTTCACCACGCCTATGGAATCGCAGTTTGAAAAACTTATCCTGGCTCTCCAAGGACAGCCGCAGAAGGATGACAGCGTCTTCGGTGAGCTGGTGGATATGATGATGCGATCTCGAAAAGTAGGGCGTCCTCCTCGCGGTGAGCCGCTAGCCGGTATCTATAAAGAAATTTGCGATCGCATCCGGCAGCAGCTCACCCAGCTACTGCAAGATTACTTAGATAAAGGGCTGCTCCAAACCGATACCATCAGGGGTTATCAGCTGCGGACCCAGGCTCCCCACACGGCTTTGACTGACCCCTTGCTCAAAGGACTGGCCCTAGAAGCTCAACGTCAGCCCAACCCCAGCAGCCTCAGACAACATGCCCTGCTGCAGCTGGTCGAAGCCATCCGTGCCTGTGGGCGTCTAGCCCACCCCCACCGGGCTAAATTTGCCCCGTCGTTTTACACCCTGCTATACGAAGAGGCCGTCAACCGCACCCTGGTGTACGTTTGCCAGAAGATCGACACCTATGACCCCAACCGGGGCCAGACCCAAAAGTTTATGAACTGGGTCAACTTTCGTCTAGATCGGATGGTGATTGAATGCCGTCGTCAGTTTAGCGATCGCAACACCCAGCAACTGCCGGATCTCAACGATCTAGAGCGGCTGTCTCAACCAGAGCCCCAGTCTTCGCTGGCCAAGGAGGTACGTGAGTATATTGCCGCCGATCGCGACAATTTATTTAAATCTACCCACATTCGTAAACGTCCCGACGCCAGCTTTCAGGCCATTGCGTTAGCCCGGTTTGCCGACCAAAGTTGGGAAGAGATTTCGGCCCAGTTTGATATCAAAATCCCCACCCTTAGCAGTTTCTTTCAACGCTGCTGCGACAAGTTTTCAGAGAATTTTCAAGAACTGCTCTAGACACGCTCGCAGCCAACTCCAGAGGCTATTTGTCTGCCCACTCTCCTTGGGATACCCACCATGAACCCCTCTCCTGCACTTTCGGATATTACAGTTTCTCTCTCTTTAGAGCCTCACCATCAAGCTGAACAATTTCGCAAACATCAGCCAAATCCGCAAAAAGGGAAGCAGGTGTATCTAAATACGTTGGCCATATATGCCACCCGGTTTCACTTAGAATGTATGGGATATGACGTCGATTTAGCGGCTAGCGACGGTCTTGACCCAGTCCAGCAGCTGTTGCTCGAAACAGCAGGCTTAGCCATCAAAGACTACGGACAGCTAGAATGTTGTCCGGTGCTGCCCGATGAGAATGGATTTAGTATTGGGCCGGAGGTGCAGTGCGATCGCATTGCCTATGTCGCTGTCCAACTTGACAACAGGTTACGCTCGGCTACCCTGCTAGGATTTGTCACCGAAGCCGCCGACCAAGTTTTGTTAACAGAGCTGCAGCCCATTGAAGACTTACCACAGCTGCTCACCCCGACCGTGAGCCAACAGGTCAGCACACAAATTACCCAGCTAAGCCAGTGGCTACAAAATCTGGCCGATGAGAGTTGGCAAACATTAGACAGTCTAATTAACCCAGCCAGTTTAGCCTTTAGAAACCAAACAACAGCCTCATTCCCTGAAGGGACCGTTGGTCGCTGTAAACGCATTAGCCTAAATGACCAGGATATCACCCTGGCCCTGGCGATTGTGCCTCTTTCTGAGTCTGCAATAGAGATTCAGGTGCAGATTTACCGTACTCAAGCACAAACTTATCTCCCCCCCCAGCTACAGCTCAGCGTTTTAGACACCGAAAACCAAGACGTCATGCAGGCCGAAGCCCGAGCGACAGAAGCGATTCAGCTCAGATTTACCGGCAACCCTGGCGAACAGTTTAGTCTTAGACTCACCCTCCAAAACGCTAGCTTTACCGAGACCTTTGTCATTTAATTTGTAGAGGTGTTCCATGGAACACCTCTACAAATTAAACCTAGCCATATTTCAACCAATCCCTTCTCCCAGACTAATGACCGAAAAACTGGTAACCCTAAAACTTGAGGGTGATCTTGTCGCCACTGGATTTCACGTTCTTTTAGAAATTGGTGAAGAGGGTGCCCGTCCAGATATCGAGGCGATTGGGTCGCTGCCAGCCAGTCCGCCGCTGCTGCAACAGCTACAAAAATGGCAGGATAGCTACCGTCTCCTTGATATTCCCTCTCGCATTCAGCCCGTAGAACTCACCTATGTGGGGTCTTTACACACGGTTGATGCCTGTCAGCAGGAGGCTAAAAATCTGGGCCAGCAGTTCAAAACCTGGCTGCAGTCCCCTTCATTTGCTCCCATTGATCGCCCCCTAAGAGAAGAATTAAACCCAGATGATACGGTGCGTTTGGTGATTCGAACCACTAGCACTGACCTACAGCACCTGCCCTGGCATTTGTGGGATTTAGCAGACCGTTACCCCCGTGTCGAGATTGCCCTGGGTACGCCGACGATTAAACGGTCAGAAACGCCCACCATCCACCACTCAGCGGTCAAAATTTTGGCGATTTTGGGTAACAGCAGCGGCATTGATGTGGCCGCCGACCGTCAGCTATTGGCCGCGATTCCAGGTGCTGATGTCACCTTTCTAGTGGAGCCCCAGCGACATCAGATAACGGATCAGCTATGGGAACAACCCTGGGACTTACTCTTTTTTGCAGGCCATGGCCGCACTGAAGCTGGGGCCGGCACCATTTATATTAATCCTGACGAAAGTCTCACCTTAGATGAGCTGAAGTATGGGCTAAGACAGGCGATCAAACAAGGGTTACAGCTGGCTATTTTTAACGCCTGCGACGGCTTAGGATTGGCGGCCGCACTGGCCCCGCTGGGGCTACCGCAAATGATTTTGATGCGTGAACCCGTACCCGACCGGGTGGCCCAAACATTCTTAAAACACTTTTTAGATGCCTTTGTTGCCGGTGAGTCACTGTATCTAGCCGCTCGCCAGGCCAGAGAACGGCTACAGGGACTAGAAGATCGGTTCCCCTGCGCTAGCTGGTTGCCAATTGTTTTTCAGGTCGACCCTACAGTGCCTAAACGCTGGCAACAGCTGGTCACCCAGCCAACAACTAGATCGCCAGGTCCCCAAGTCGGTGGGCTGCCGGTTAAAACAGTGTTCATCCTTGGTGCGATGGTTACCGCTACGGTGGGTCTGCTGCGGTGGACAGGAATTTTGCAACGCTCAGAGCTGCTGGCCTACGACCGGCTTATGCGTCAGCAGCCTGCTCAAACTGTTGACAAATCTCGGTTACTGATTGTGGAGATAACAGAAGCTGACGTTAATACCTATGGGTATCCCATCCCCGATGATGTGTTGGCCAAGGCGGTTGAGCGACTGTTGGTCGATCAACCGCGAGTGATTGGGCTAGACATTGCCCGCAATCGAGTAACACCTGACTCGGGACCATTGGGGCAGCAGTTTCAGCAACAGGACAGTCTGGTGGCCGTTTGCAGTTTTGGTCAGGCCGGTGACGACAACAATTCTGGCATCGGTCCGCCTGCTGAAATACCAGAGAATCGGGTGGGCTTTGGTAACGTGGTGTCTGATCCGGACGGCATTTTAAGACGACAGCTGTTGTTTGCTCAACCAGATACCACTAGCCCCTGCACTAGTCGGATGTCGCTGGCCATGCTCACAGCGCTACACTACCTGGATGCTGAGGGCATTGAGCCAGAAAATTTAGACCGCGATCGGCTACGGCTGGGGGCGGCGCTCTTTACCCCGCTAGAAGATCGCAGCGGTGGCTATCAAACTATCGACAGCCGTGGCTTTCAAACACTTTTAAGGTATTCTGCTAAAACTGATATTGCTGAGCGCATCTCTTTAAGTAAACTACTCTCAGAAGAGATTCCATTAGAAAATTTAGCCACCCGCGCTGTATTCATCGGTATGAGCGCGCCCACTTCTAACCCAACAGAATATTTTTTGACACCCGTTGGAGCCGGACAATGGCCTCAAGAAACACTGTCGGGTATTGATATTCACGCCCAGATCTTTAGCTATGTTGTGTCTGCAGCGCTGGATGACCAGTCTGTGCTGCAGCCTTGGCCCGGCTGGGGGGATGGTCTGTGGATTGCCCTGTGGCCTCTGGTGGGCGCAGGCTTAACCCTCAAACGGCGTGGGTGGACTGTTTGGTTGCTTAGCTTAGGCGGCGCTGTCTGGGTGCTTTATGGCGCTAGCTGGGGGTTGTTTGCCCTAGGTATGTGGGTGCCTTTAGTCTCGGCAACTCTGGGGTTAGTGGGGGCCAGCGGGGGTGCGATCGCATTAACGTTATGTCAAACAACTCCGGAAAAATACTTAACCCACCGTAGTTAAAACTTACACAGCAAAGACTCTACCCATGGCGAAACACCTCTATTTAGCTCGTTGGCTCAGCCTGTTTGCAGCTCCGATAACGACCCTCAGTCTATAGACCCCAGCCATGGGTCAGTCGGTCCTAGAGCCTGCTGCCGTTAATTACAATCCACCCAACCGAGGGGCACCGTCTCAAACGCGCAATGCCCTCAGCCGGGCCGGGCTGTGCGGCGACCTGACTGCAGTACAACCCAGTCAAACCAACTGGGGAGAAACCTTAGACGCCCGCCCCACCTTTGCCATTTATGTGAGTGAACCGGCCACTGACCTCACATTTGAGCTTAAAGATGAGAGTTCTGGTGAGATTGTTTATCAGACACTCTTTGATCAGGTCTCCGGACCCGGTATTAGTCTCTATACGCTGCCAGATACAGCGCCAGCGTTAGACGTTGACCGTTCTTATCGCTGGCAGGTGAGTCTTGAGTGTGAGCAGTTTAGTACGCTCCGAGTACCCCAACGGGGCACTAAACTATCGGACGGGGTGATTGTTCGTCGTGCTAGCGATGAATTACAAATCGCTCTAGCAAACGCCACAGACATTGAGAAGCCCTCGTTGTTAGCCGCTAATGGTCTTTGGTACGACACTGTTCATGTGCTGCTCACATGGCGTTTAACCTTTCCTGAAACAGAGACATGGACGGAGCAGTGGCAAGGATTATTGACTCACCCCATGGTGCAGCTTGATAACTTACTAGACGCGACTCCTATCGATTGCTGTTTAGCCACCGATGGCCCCGCCGAGGAGAACCGGACGCAGTGACAATGTAATTGACCTGCCCCAACCCTTCTTGGTGACTGGGGCAGATAATGTCATGATTTCCCTATGGTAAGTATCCGATATGCCACTGCTCAGCTGATGACTTGGCTTTACCGACAATGCCAGACTGTGGACGATGCCTGAGCGCCACCCGTGAACAGTATCAAGATCTGTCCGCATGGGCTATCTTTAGCGTCATTGGTGCCATAGAGTACAAAAAGCGATCTCTGATTTAGGGGATAAATCTGTCCAGAGTATCTGCCACGTCACCGCCGCCTATGGCTAAAGGCGTTTTAGGGATTAGCAACACTAAATTAGCCAATTATTCCGCTATTTCTATTATGTATGTCTGGGTGATTTATCAGGATTATCTCAGCTTGCCCGGATAGAGTCATTACAGATAAAAAAGTTTCGATCTGTGCTGTTACACTCTGTGCGTTGTTCTAATGAAATTTGATCCAGGCTGTATTCAATTTCGTCTTACCGCTGGCATGGTGCTGGCCTCCATTCTTGGTTTTGGTGGTATGACCGCCTGGAGCAACTTTAGAATGCAGCAAATTTTGATAAAGGGCCATAAAGAAAATGCAATCGAAATTGCCGAGCGATTTGGCCAAGATGTTGCTTGGATGGACGAAACAATGCCGTCCACAATGGCATTAGAAAAGGTTATTAACTATCGCTCAACGGCTGATACAGCCATCTGGATTCGCTCTCCAGACGGTGAGATAGTGGCCCAGTCTGAGACCCTGGAAATGGGGTCGTGGAAAAAGAATGGACTGGCAGCAGAGGTGTTGGACCTGCCCTCATACAGTCGCCTTGACAATGTCAATATCCAGGGGCGAGAGATGATCGTCTGCATTAGTCCTTTAGAAGTAAACGGCACTCTTGTGGGGGAGCTGTTTGTGATCGATGACATCACTCAGAACCAGCGGAGTTTTGCCACCGTCAATCGTGACTTGACCCTGGCTAGTATCTTTGTCATTGGGCTATCTGCCATTGTGATTGCTATTTATGTGCGCCAATCGATCAAGCCGCTGTGCAAGCTGAACCAGCTGGCAGCGAATGTCTCGCCTGACAATCTGGCAGATACTCACCTCACATTGGATCGAGCGCCGACCGAAGTAAGGGATATGGCCCAGGCATTTAACATGATGCTGGGACGATTATCTGCCGCCTGGGATCAGCAGCGTCGCTTTGTTAGTGATGTGTCCCATGAACTGCGGACCCCCCTGACGCTGGTCCATGGCTATTTACAAAGCACTCTGCGTCGCTGTAATACCCTGACCGAGCCCCTGCGAGAAGGGTTAGAAATTGCAGCATCAGAAGCTGACCGCACAATTCGGTTGCTGCAGGACCTGCTTGATCTGGCTCGGGCCGATGGCGGTCACATCCGTTTTCACATTGAGCGGGTGCTGCTTAAGGAAATGATTCTGAATACGGTTGAGTCTGGCTATCCTAGCGATCGCGTCAAGGTTGATATCCAACGCTCAGGGATTGATGCTCGGGCCGACCGCAATCGGCTAAAGCAGGTGCTGATTAACTTAATTGACAATGCCATCAAGTACTCTGACGACAAAACGGTCGTGACCGTAAGGGTAAAGCAGGAAGATGAATGGGCGTCGATTCAAGTGTGCGATCGCGGTCGTGGCATTCCCACGACTGACCTCAGTCAAATTTTTGAACCCTTTTATCGAGTCGACGAAGATCGTTCGCGGTTAACGGGTGGAACCGGGCTAGGATTATCCATCGTCAAAACCCTAGTCGAAGGCATGCGTGGAAAAATTAAGGTACAGTCCAAGCCAGGTGAAGGTAGTATATTCACGGTTAGTCTGCCTTCTTAGCGACGCTAATCTAACAGCGTTAGTTTGCTTCACCTGCCAGGTTATTGCCGGAGTCAACCACTATGCCAGAGACTGCTGCCAAAATTTTAGTCATTGAAGACGAGACCCAACTTGCTAAGTTTGTGCAAATGGAACTCTCTTATGAGGGTTACAGTGTGGAAGTCGCCAACGATGGCCTATCTGGGCTAATGGCAGCACGGGATCAGATGCCAGACCTGATTTTGCTTGACTGGATGATGCCGGGGCTAGCGGGTGTGGAAGTTTGCCGTCGGTTGCGCAGTACCGGCGCGCAGATGCCGATTATTTTTCTGACCGCTAAGGATGATGTGGCCGATCGCGTTGCCGGACTAGATGCTGGCGCCGATGACTATGTAGTCAAACCCTTTAGCATTGAAGAACTGTTGGCTCGTGTACGCGCCCACCTACGCCGCAACGACCCTCAAGAAGCTGAAACTCTGCAGTTTGAAACCCTCACACTCAACCGTAAGACCCGCGAGGTCTTTCGCGGTGATCGCGGTATTGAACTAACGGCTAAAGAATTTGACCTGTCGGACTATTTGATTGCCCATCCTCGCCAGGTGCTCACCCGCGACCAGATTTTAGAAAATGTCTGGGGGTATGACTTTATGGGAGACTCCAACATTATTGAGGTATACATTCGCTATTTGCGATTAAAGCTAGAGTCTGAAGGCGAAAAGCGTTTAATCCAGACTGTGCGCGGCGTGGGGTATGTGCTGCGAGAGTGATTTTCACAAGCTAACCCACACCCCGTTGCCCCTCCCAGGAGGGGATAAGGTATTGGTCAATCAGCATTTAACAGAATTAACGGGCCTACCGTGAACTCAACCACTATTGAACTCGATCTTATCCGCATTGCCTGGGCTCTGGGGCTGATTGCGGTTGCCATTGGCCTATCTCTCTGGCAGCAGCTCGGTCTTGCAAGTACGCTTGCCCTGGCCACATTGCGCACCGTTGTTCAGCTGTTTGCAGTAGGCATTTTTATCTCCATTGTCTTTACCCTACGCAACCCGGCGCTCGTCATCCTGGTGGTGTTAGTGATGACAACAATCGCGGCTCTGACCGCCCGTAACCGCATTGGTAAAGATATTCCTCAGCTTATATTTTGGCTTTGGGGGGCAATTCTGACGAGTACGGCTCTGACCATTGCCTATACGATGACGGTCGTGGTTCGCCCTGAGCTGTGGTATGAACCGCGCTATCTTATTCCGTTAACAGGGATGGTGTTGGGGAATGCATTGACGGCTGCCTCGCTAACGGGCGAGCGGTTGGTTGCCGCTCTGCGCAATAACCGCACTGAGATTGAGACACATCTGAGTTTAGGCGCCACACCAGGGCAAGCGATCTCAACCTATCAACGAGAGGCCATTAAAGCAGGTCTTATCCCCACCGTTAACTCCATGATGGTGGTGGGGTTAGTTACCCTTCCCGGTATGATCACAGGTCAAATTTTGGGCGGAGCTGACCCGCTAAATGCGGCCCTCTATCAAATGTTGATAATGTTTATGCTGGCTTTTGCCACCTTAACAACCGCAATTTTAGTCGCTTATGCTATCAAGCAACAGTTTTTTAACCAAGCAATGCAGCTAATTGATCCCAAAAAACAAACCTGAATTAGGGAACAAAAGGTTACTGCGGCAGCTAATCCCCGCATCGATGCATTAAACGCTTCAACATGATTCGAGCGATGGCTGACATTATCGCTATAGAATCAATACCGTATCAATTACATGGATAACACCATGCATCTGTCTAACCACGGCTGACACAGGTAATTTTGCCCAAATAAAAACCCTTGGTTCGTTACTGGCCAAGGGTTGCTGATGAGAAGATTCAGACGAACACCCTTCCGTCTTAAACAATCTATTTATGCATATTAGGTTTGACTATCGCGTGTCTTTGAGAGTTGCCGACACTCAGCTTGTTGAGTAGTTTGGCTTAGAAACCATCAGTAATTTCCCTTAGGTGTTGCTCCAGTATCTAGCAGACTTGCTTGGTTGTTGCTCGCCAGTGCCTATGGTTAAAGTGCCTTGGCGGATGACATATGTTTGAAATAATCTTTCACCCTTGGAAAATACACAGTCTCTGGTGAAAGTAAAGAATGCTTGCTACATTTCAGATAAAGTTGACGTGCTGATGGACACTAATCAGCATTCTATAAACATGCTGGCAGAGGGGAAGCCAAAGCACTCAGACCAAGGTCATTTTAGGTAAGAGAGCAGACATACTGCTTCTTCTCATTCTATGGGTAACTTCCTATAACAAAACAGCCCCCGGTGTTATTAACATCGGGGGTTATTTAATGCATCCATCAGCGTATTGACAAAATATTGTCTTTTATACAATTTATTCTTGAGTATTCCACAGTGTTGTGAATAATTGGCGAGATGCTCCGGCAAACGTTAGGCCATTCGACCGGTAGACAGGAGCCGGTACCCAAACGCCATGGATGCTGTTGCAACAAAAAATTGCCAGAGGCTAGTGGGATTTAGAATTGCTCGACTACTGATGAAAATGCAGAGAATTCCAGCAGCAACAAAAATCCAACCTAACTGCTTCATGAATCCAAGGGGCATAAAGACTAGGAGACAAATACCAGCGCACAGTAAAAAGATTGAAGCATCGGCAGCAATGCCGCGCCAGAAATAAGGGCTGACGTTAGTTGTAAAGAAAATGTTTTTGCCTAGAAAATAAATGCCAAATAGCATTAGGACCAGGCCGATAAGTTGAACAAGTAGTCTCATAGTGACGGTTGTGGTGTCGTTGCCTTGTATACGGTCAATCTATGCTCAATATGCATGGTGTTAGATGAAATTTGCATGTCGCGATCGCAACTCTTGTCACCGACCTCACCGGCATAGTTATCCAACAAATCGAGACGCTGGGCATCTCTGACATCCATTAGCAGTCTTTGGCAAGGCTAGTGTGAACGTGATTTCGCGATGAGTGACGTACTATAATTAGCTGGGCTTGATGCTGCGTTTTAATAATATGCGCAGCATCAGGAGCATTTTTAGGAGGTATTGCAGGTATGGAACGGTTTCGATCACTGGCGCGATCGATTATGGGAATATTTCTGGTTGCGATCTCAACCCTGCTTGTCAGCTGTGGTTCTGGCGGTCAGGCAGCTGCACCACCCACTTACTCCGCTGACCAGCTAGCTCAGATTTCCACCTACTCTGGCCGTATCCAGACATCAAAAGAGCGTCTGCCAGAGTTAGCGGGCTATATCCGTGAGAAAAACTGGGCTAATGTCGACAATTTTATCCACGGTCCTCTCGGGGAACTCAGAACCCGTATGAACCGTCTAGCCTATCTACTGTTGCCTGAGGACAAATCCCAAGCATTAAAGCTGTCGGATAAAATTTCAGACGACTTAGAGGATATGAGTGCTGCTGTTAAGGTCTTTGATGGCAACCGCACCAATGAAACCTACATCCGATTTGCAAAGGATCTCAGCACGTTTCTTGACCTGATACCAACTGAAGATCTAGCAGTAGACTAAGCAGCTAGTATGACAAGAATTGCTATTGTTGGTTGTGGAATTGTCGGTGCTACCTTAGCGTATGAGCTGAGTTGCCACAGCCACTTAGAAATTCATCTCATTGACCAAGGTAATCCAGCCCAGGGCTCTACCCAAGCAGCTCTGGGTGTTTTAATGGGCATCATCAGCCATAAAGTTAAGGGTCGCAACTGGCGGCTGCGGCGTGACAGTATTGAACGCTATAAAACCCTAATCCCTGAGTTAGAAGCAACCCTAGGTAGACCTATTCCCTACGTTCAAGGGTTAGTTAGCCTGTGTTTTGACCCAGAACGGTTACCCCGCTGGCAATCACTACAGGCCAAGCGTGCAGACCAGGGATACCCACTAGAGATTTGGTCGCCCGACCAGCTGCGACAGTACTGTCCGCAAATTAATGCTCACACTGTGGCTGCCGCTATTTATTCACCACAGGATGGTCAAGTCCATCCCCAATAGCTAACCCTGGCTCTGGTAGATGCCGCCCAGCAACGCGGTGTGACCACCCATTGGCAAAGCCCAGTTTTAGGCATGAAAACACGCTCAGGCTACTGTTCACAGCTGCAGCTGCCAGAAGAAACCCTTGATATAGATTGCGTAATCATATCCGCCGGGCTCGACTCAGCAGAATTAAGTCAAATCGGTACAGAACCGTTGCCCATGATCCCAGTGCTGGGGCAGGCCATGGAAATCGAGCTAGACCAGCCATTGGGAAATGACGACTTTCAACCGGTGGTTAACGGCCACGATCTACACATTGTGCCCCTAGGTGAAGCCCGCTACTGGGTTGGGGCGACGGTGGAATTTCCACCAGGAGGTGAAGCAGTGGAATTACCGTTAGGGGATGACGTTGAGCTAGTGCCCGATGCAGAGCAGTTCGAGCAAATGCAGCAGCTTGCCATTAGCTACTGTCCGGCGGTGGCTCAGGCTCGGGTGTTACGACAGTGGAGTGGATTGCGGCCAAGACCCCAAGGCCAGGGAGCCCCAGGCATTTATCCCTTGGTGGGCTATGAGAACGTGATTTTAGCAACGGGTCACTATCGCAATGGTGTATTGCTAGCGCCAGGGACCGCGATCACCGTAGCAGACCTGTTGGGACTATTGAATAATGCAGACAGCACTGACGAGTCAGAAGACTCATAACAAAATCGCTACAGCATAAACATACCCTGGCGAGGAGTAGCCGAGCTATTCTAACAGGGTAAATGAGGGCAAGCGCATGGGCCGATATGACATTGCTCAAAAAATTGAGACGATGGACCCGCAGCGGGATGCGATCGCAATTTGCCATCTTTTAGCAGGCTATGAGTTTCCTTGGGATATTACCCGTGCCTTAGAAATTGCTCTGCTGCGCACATTTTGTGTACCGAGCATTGCCAAACTGCTGAACCGCACAGGCGAATTTCAACACCACACCCAAAAACGCTATGACGATACTGGGATTATTGTTTCAGAGCTATTTAAGTGGGGCTATAACCACCCACGGGGGCAGGCATTTCTGCAACGGATGAATGCCATCCATGGTCGGTTCCCCATTGAGAATAGCGACTATCTTTATGTGCTGTCCACGTTTATTTATGAGCCGGTGCGCTGGTGCGATCGCTTTGGCTGGCGACCTTTAAGCGAGCTAGAAAAGCAGGCGATGTATTACTTTTGGTATGCCGTTGGTGAGCGCATGGGCATTACGGATATTCCAGATTCCTATGGTGCGTTTGAAGCCTATAACCTGGACTATGAGCGCGCGAAATTTACCTATGCGGTGGCCAATCAGCGGGTGGCCAATGCGACGCGGGTCATGTTGTTGAGCTGGTTTCCGGTGGGGGTGCGAGCGCTAACCGATAAGGCTATCCCTGCACTCCTCGATGAGCCACTGCTCAATGCCCTGGGTTGGCAGCCGGCTCCAGCATTTCTAACGCAGTTACTCAAAAACAGTCTTAAACTTCGGAGTCGTCTGCTGCGTAAGCTGCCACCTCGGTCACTACCTGACTTTTTTGCTGACCAATCAATCCGCAGCTACCCCCAGGGTTATGGAGTGACAGATATCGGTCCCCCATCGTTACTCACAGAGCTAAACCAGCAGGACAATTAGCAATCTCACGACAGTACCGAGTAAACCTTAAAAACAGCAAGCGAGAGAACTATCTATGGCCGTCAAACTAGACACCGTAGTTCCCTTTGGTCGGTCATTTGATGAATACGTCAAAATGTTTGGCCTGACGGAGACAGAGCTACAGCAGCCTATTCTCAGTGTTGCCGATGGACCGGCTAGCTTTAATGCAGAAGGCACCCGGCTTGGCTATCGCATTAGGTCAGTTGATCCGCTTTATTGCTTTGATGCGGCTCAGATTAAACAGCGGTTTGATGCTGTTGTTGACAACATTATTAATCAGGTAGAAAACAGTCTTGATGATTGGGTGTGGAGCTACCACCATTCCCCTGGTGGTCTGCGCAAAAATCGTGAGGCCGCTATTGAACTATTTTGCCAAGACTTTGAGCAAGGTAGGGCGGCAGGTCGCTATGCAGTGGGTGAGTTACCCCAGCTAAACTACCCAGATACTGCCTATCGTTTGGGGTTATGTTCCCACTTTTTGTTTCTATATTCCGAGCAGTTTGACCAAACGTTTCACCTAGATGCCATTTGTGAAATGCTGCGTGTTTGTCGAGAGGTGCGTATTTTTCCCTTACTCAATCTAGACTTAAACCCGTCACCCCATTTAGATTTTGTTATGACTGCTCTCACATCAATGGGTTACCAGTGTGACATACAATCTGTTGTCTATGAGTTTCAGCGTAATGGCAACAAGATGCTAAAAATCGTTCGAAAATCCTAATGCTATGGAAAAATATCATGACAACCAGACGACAATTTCTACGGCACACTTCGTTATTTGCTGGGGGACTATTGATGGGATGTGCCAATTCTACTGTCGAACAGTATTGGTATATGCCCGATGAAGCCGCGCCCCATGGTCGCACCTGGATGGCGTTTGGAGCCAGCGAGCGTATTTGGGGTCGACGACTGCTGCCTGAAGTCAGGCGTAATTTAGTCACCATTGCTCAAACCATTGCCCAGTATGAGCCAGTGTCTATACTAGTCAGAGCTGATGAATATGATTTAGCTAAGGATCTAATGGGTTCATCTGTTGAGCTAATTGTTTCGCCCTTAGATGACTTATGGATACGGGATACGGGGCCTCTGTTTGTTTTTTCTAAACAAGGGCAAAAAGCGGGCATTGATTTTAACTTTAACGGCTGGGGTCAGAAACAAATCTATCAAAACGATAAGGCTATTGCTGGGTTTGTGTCCCAACAGGCTGGTGTAAAGGTGGTTAACACCGACCTGGTGCTGGAGGGCGGCTGTATTGAGCTGGACGGTCATGGGACAGCCATCATGACTGAAAGCTCTGTGCTCAACGACAATCGGAACCCTGGTGTTTCTAAGGCCCAATTTGAAGACCAGCTGATGCCGCTTCTGGGGTTAGAGAAAATTATCTGGCTACCTGGGATTAGGGGGCAGGATATCACTGACGGCCATGTCGATTTTTATGCCAGGTTTGCTAGACCGGGTGTGGTGCTTGCTGGGTATGAGCCTGACCCAAGCTTTTTAGATCATGAAATAACTAAACAAAACCTAGAAATTTTAGACAGTGCAACGGACGCTCGAGGACATTCTTTTGACATGATTGTTCTAGATGCACCCAGCACCGTTCGAGATACCTATGAAACACCTGAATTTGCGGCGGGCTATGTGGGTTTCTATGTCTGTAATGGGGCTGTGATTATGCAAGAATTTGGCGATGAGCGTGCTGACCAGGTGGCTCAACAATCGCTACAGCGGGCGTTTCCAGATCGCGAGATTGTGGCTATCAATATTGATGCTATTGCCGCTGGTGGAGGCAGTGTTCACTGCGCTACACAGCAAGAACCTGCGGCCACTTTGCCACACTGACACCATAGTTATAGGCTAAAAACGTGGTTTTGGTTTTACTCTCATCACTATGCACAAGATTTCAGCCGCTGTTGGTTTATTAGGGCTCACTCTATTGGCCGGTACTGTCTATTTTTCTCGTCAAAAAGCAGTTGCCCAGGCGACAGCGCCCACAGGCTTAATTGTTAAGTCCAGCCCCTACAGCGTTGAGGAAACAGAAACTCGGTTTACACAGATTTTAGAAGCCAGAGGATTAAACCTATTCGCCACCGTTGACCATGCGCAAAATGCGTCTGGCGTTGACCTAGAGCTGCGACCGACTCGAGTCGTTATTTTTGGCAACCCTAGAGTGGGTACCCCATTGATGCAGTGTCAGCAGACTATCGCCATTGACCTGCCGCAAAAAGTACTGATTTGGGAAGATGACCAGGGACAAGTCCAGCTAGCTTACAATGACCCGCAGTATCTAGGCGGGCGTCATCGACTCGATGGCTGCGGTGTAGAGGCAATTAAAACGATTTCAGGTGCGTTGGATAATTTGACCAATGGTGCGGTGGCACCCTAATCGGTCTAAGTCTTCTAAACCCCTTGAGTTGCAAGCTATACAACTGTCTTTTGGAGTGGGTATCGGGGCATTTGTCCAATTAGGTAAGAGACTAGCTTCTAACAAGTCACTTCTTCTAGCTGTGATCGCTAGCACAATCCAAGAAAACTTGATGGGTATATAAACAGACGATAGGTTTACCCGGCGAAAGGGGTGGTGTAGCCTCACCTCGGTTTAGAGTAGGCACATAGAGAAAAAGAGCTATTCAATAGCTTTCTTATGTCTAACCCTATATCTAAGTAAGCAGAATTCTGTATTGCTTAACCCTTTATATCTAACCCGAAGCCCCCTTGAACTGAGTGTTTATGGGGGCTTCTTATTGTGACGCGATCGCACTGCAATGTCTCAGGGAAGTAGCTTCAACAGTAGCGGCAGGGGGGCAATCCAGAGTTCACGCTTCACACGAAGCGCTACAATACTTCAGCATTAATCAACCATCGATACCGCATGATGAAAACTCTGAGCCTCTTCAACAAACCTTCAGACTTCATCACCCTTGAAACGGGAGGAATTCTCTTTGAACAAGATCAAGTGACTGACCTAATGTATGTATTAGTAGAAGGTCAAATTGTTATCAAACGCAACAATGCTCAGCTAGTGACCGTTGAGGCAGGCAGTCTGGTGGGGGAAATGGCCATACTTGAAAATCGCCCCCATTTTGCCAGTGCCATTGCTAAAACAACTTGTAAACTAATCCCTATTGATCGGTATGGCAAATCCATACTCAAGTACACAGACTCTCTAAGAGATTTTCGTTATCCCATCCGGCTCTGAGACCTTTAGCCTTGGTACCAGACTTCGTGGCGGTGTCTTGCCTCAAGAGGTTCAGAGCAATATGCCTTATGACGGCTTAATTCTAGG
>JBHJIV010000202.1:0-15494 GCA_050043105.1 Leptolyngbyaceae cyanobacterium
TGTCCCTGTATCGCCTCAATGGCCAGCTTTGCCTTGAACTGTGGACTGTACAGTTTTCGTTTTTTGCTCATGAACCACTCCTAGCATTTTTTGAGGGTTTTAGAGCTTAGCTACCTGTCCGAATTTTGGGGTCCATTATATTTGTCAAAGATGCCAGTGTCGAGGAGTTAGTGCTCTAGTTGAGATCGCACCCCTGATTCTTATCTACTAGCTCCCAGGGATAGGCCATCTGGGGATATTTGTAGAGCGTCCGCTCTAATCACGCCTTGCGCGAGGTAAATGTAGCTGCTTTAAAGCACTCGTGCGTTCCGAAGACGATGGCAAAAATCGACACGGTAGTTGGATGGCCCGATAAAGCATTTCTTCATAGACTTCGCTTTCGACGATGTAGGCACCAAAGCGAGCCAAGTGAGGATTCATCATCTGGGCATCAAAGAGTAAAAAGTTTTGCGATCGCAGCCATTCCACCAGCTTTACCATGGCCACCTTTGAGCCATCAGGAACGGTAAAAAACATCGACTCACCGATAAACGCACCGCCCAAAACAATTCCTAAAACGCCACCGGCTAGCTGTTCCCCTTGCCACGCCTCAAAACTGTGGGCATACCCAGCGCGATGTAGCATGCGATAAATTGCCTTTAGTTCATCCGAGATCCAAGTAGTCTCGCGGGCTGAGCACCCCTCAACTACACCGTCAAAGTCTCGATTAAACGCAATTTCGAATTTATTTTGGTTAATAACCCGGCGCAGCGACTTTGGGTAACGAAATCGCTCATCCAACGGAATCAGTGCTCGTTTTCGACTGGAATACCAATTTAGTGTCTGGTAATCGCTATCGGCCATTAAAAAGTAGCCCTGGGCGTAGCACTGTAAAATGTGGGGAATCGAGTAAGCCATAGCAGCTGTGACAGAGGGGATATCAATTCGCCCATTACATTTTCAAACCCTTCTCCTACCGTAGCCTAAAAAAACTTACCCTAAAAGAATCTAGAAACCCAAAAATAAAAATCTCGCTGCAGCATTCACCATGTCTGAACCGATTCAATCCGTCACACTGCCGCCGCCTCAAAATCCACAGCAAGAAGGAGAATGGCTGAGAGCATCGCTTCAACAGTGGTTAGATAACGAATTTCTGCCGGAAGATGTAAATCAGGATATTGCCAAACGAGCATCCCAGGTTTTTGTGCGGCAGCGCATGGAAGGGGAAAATGAACTGATTCCTTTGGTAATGGCAATTTTGACCGAAATGCAATCGTTTGATTTTTCTAAAAGCTTCTACAGCGAATTTGCTATTGCCAATGCCGTTGGTGATTTATTGCTAGACAGTCTGGGGATTGATCGCTGCTGCGGAGCTTAAGAAGTTTTGAATTCTGAGTGATGAGTGTTGAGTTAGCTATCGAACGTTAATCATTTAGCTAGCCTTGTAAGCTTCTAACGATAGCTGCGAACTCAAAACTCATAATTCAAAACCCATAATTTTTTATGCTCTGGTTAGCCCTCGCTAGTGGCACCGCCTTTTGCGAAGCCCTTAAAGATGCCACGGGTAAACAGGCCCTGAAATCTTTAGATGAATATTCAGTTTTATTAGGCTTTACCAGTACGGGAGCCTTATTAATGGCCATTTTGATGCTGGCAACCGAAGGCTTACCGACCCTAGGGCCTGATTTTGGGCTGGCGCTTCTAGTAGGTGGAGGCTTAAACATTTTGGCGTTTACGCTCTACACACGAGCCATCAAGATTGCTGACCTGTCTCTAACGGTGCCGCTGGTGACGTTAACGCCGCTGTTTTTGCTGGTCACATCTCCCATCATCGTCGACGAATGGCCCACCGGTCTAGACGCGCTTGGTGTGTTGTTTCTGATTGTGGGTTCCTACATGCTAAACCTGAAACCAAGGGAAGGGTTCACCCTAGCACCGCTACAGGCACTGATGGCCAATCCGGGTAGTCGCATGATGCTGGGGGTGGCATTTTTATGGAGCATCACGTCCAATTTTGATAAGGTCGGCACTCTAAATTCATCGTCACTCTTTTGGGGCATGTCGCTATTTGGAATGATTGCAATTGGGATGGTGCCGTTTGTGATGCAAAGGGCCTGGCAAAAGGGGGGCGGGTCTGTCATTGACGGCTTGCAAACTGACAAGTCAGCTGCGCGATCGCAAGCTCCATTTGTGGTGTTAGCAGGCATCTTCAACGCACTCGGTGTTAGCCTGCAATTTGTCGCTCTAACGATGGCTCCAGTCGCTCAGGTAATCGCAGTCAAGCGCATGAGCACACTGATTTCCGTAGTGTTTGGCTACATCCTATTTGGAGAGACGGGTCTCCGAGAGCGATTTTTAGGAGCAGCAGTGATGGTCAGCGGTGTAGCCATTATGGCTATGGACTGAGCTGCTGCTGCTGATATTGAGCTGCTGTTGATAGCGATGCCTTGATTCAAGCTATATTCTTACCTCAACTCTAAGCACAGACACTCGATGAATTCGATGTTGCGATAGAATAGCTTTTATAAAATTAATTGTCTGTGCTGGAGATTCTCAATGCTTACCTTAAAGATCGTTGTATATTTGACTGTCGCCTTTTTTGTAGGTTTATTTATCTTTGGCTTCCTAAATGGTGACCCTGCGCGGAACCCTGGTCGTCAAGATATGGAATAATTCCTGCTAAGCGCTAGGTCCGAAAAGAGTTCCAATGAATTTTGATCAGGCTCCTTGGCTACCTCGGCTAAGGAGCTTTTGATGCGAATCAGTATTCATCTATGCTGTAGAACCATTTCGCCGCTTGTGTTCATGAGGGTTAGCATTATGCTGACCATTGGCCGTTTTTAGTAATTCCATGGCCCCAATCGATTTACCTCCTGAACCATTTCTAAGGCCATTATCAACGGTCTCCATTAGCACAGTTGCCCCCAAAGCAAAGCACCACAATGAGGCTAGATATTTAAGTACCAGTAGCTTCACCACTGGTCAGTGGAGCATTCCACAACCTACTTTTTCTCCTAGAAGCTTGTTACCCACCGGGCAGCTATCGCAGCCTAGTTTTCTGGATTTTTCAAAACCGAATTTAGCCCAGCTACCTGACCTTCCACCACAAACTGATACGGTTCCAGAACAGCTGGTCGAGGAAACAGAAAATTTGGTCGATGACGGCATAATCGATTCAGAAGCTGTCAATGAGGCATTGGATTCAGAAACTATTGATGAAGTAATGGATTCAGAAGCGGTTGAAGAGCTTCAACCCGCCGATATAGAGTCTATTGAGCCGTCACTAGATACAGATAACCTAGAGACTGATTCAATCAATCTCGATGATATTGATTCGGATGATATTGATTTAGATGCCATTGAGTCAGAGCGTCCAGAAGTAGATGAGACAGATCTAGAGCAAATACCTGACGTCATACAGGACAGTGCTCCAGATAGTGAGGCATCACCAGATGAAGCAAATGAGAATCCTCAAGAGCCCAATGCCTCAGATGTGCCATTAGATCCGTCAAAGCTGGAAATCACCGCCGATACTCAAATTTATGACGCCAACCGGCAGGTGGTTATCGCTCGGGGAAATGCAGTATTTAAGCTCAATAATGCTTTTCTGCTAGCCGATGAACTGTGGATAAATCTAGTGAATCGCTATGTGCTTGCGGAAGGAAATGTGATTCTCACTCGCGGTGAACAAGAGGTCAGAGGAGAACGGGCAGAATATAACCTATTCCAAGAAGCAGGTACCATTTTTGAAACACGGGGAGAAATATTCTTACCTGATCTTCAAGATGACTTTGCGGCTCCCACCCAAGCACCGGTTACTAGCCGGACCGTATTTGATCCGGCCAACCCTGATCAAGACATAACCGATGTCACGCGGGCTGGTGGTTTTGAACTAAGTTCCCGAATTAGAGGCGGAAATGCGCTCGGCTCCCTGCCTGAAGGTGGAGGTGGCGTTAGACGACTAAGGTTTGAAGCTGCTCGAGTTAATTTCGACGCAGAGACCTGGGTAGCAGAAGACGTACGTTTAACCAACGATCCGTTCTCTCCACCTGAATTAGAGTTTCGAACTGATCGGATGACGCTAGTAACGTTGTCACCAACGGCAGATTTGCTGACGACTGAAAATCCACGAATCGTGTTTGATCAGGGTCTGGCTTTGCCTATTTTGAAGTCTCAGTATGTCCTCAATCGTGGTGCCGTTGATCCAAATCAGGTTAATCCTTTTATACTCAGCCTCGGTAGTGACTCTCGCGATCGCGGTGGTGTTTTTGTTGAAAGTGAGGTGCCGCTGGTTCGCAACGAAACCACTAGCTTTAGTATTACCCCACAGTATTTTCTAGAACGCGCCCTCGACCAAGGGCTGAGTGATTCGGAAGTGTTTGGATTAGAAGCTGATTTTGACACTCGTACAGGCCCAAGGTCTGACATCTCGGCTCGTGCAACACTAACAGGCTTTAGCTTCGACAACATTGAAGACAATGTCCGAGGGAGCATTCGCAATCGCTATCTCATTGGAGATCATCTTCTGTCTGCCGAGTATAGCTATCGAGATCGGTTGTTTAATGGCAGTCTAGGGTTTCAAAATGTGCGCTCCAGCCTTGGCGCGGTGCTGTTGTCTCCACAGATTAATTTGGACGGCCGAGGGCTAACTCTGACATATCAGGTTGGCGCACAGTTAGTCACAGCTAACTCAGATCGCACCGATCTGACAGGCGGCCCCCGGGGAAGCGAAGAGCTACTGACATTAGGCCGTATGCAAGCCAGCGCTCGCCTAAGAAAAAGCTTTAGGCTGTGGCGCGGCACCCCCTTACCCGCCACACAAACAGAAGGATTACGTTACACTCCCGTCCCCTTAGTCCCTTTTCTAAACCTCAATGTCAATGTATTGGGTGTGGGCTCATATTACACAAGTGGAGACTTTCAGGAGGAACTCTCAGGGGACGTTCGTTTAGATGGCCAGGTTGGTTATCTATCTAAGAACTTTTTTGACTACACCCGGTTTAATCTTGGGTACTCTCAAGACATTCTTTCGAGCGATAATTCTCCATTTTTATTTGATCGAAATGTAGATCGTCGTGTAGTTTCCTTTGGAGTAATTCAGCAAATTTTTGGCCCGATTTTGCTCGGCTTCCAAACCTCTATCAACATCAACACTGGAGAGCAGGTCAATACTGACATCATCTTTGAATATAGTCGGCGCACTTACGGTTTAGTGCTGCGCTATAGCCCCACGCGTGAAACTGGTTCCATTGGCTTTAGACTGAGCGACTTTAACTGGCTAGGTACCGGCAGCCCCTTTGATGAGCCCAATATCCGCCAGGTAGACAGTGGATTAGTAGAGGAGCGCTAGGGCAAGCTTGTTTTTGATTCATTTAGTCTGACGCTCAACTAAACAAAGCTTAAGGACAATATCAAGGAATTGATATACGACGCTAAAGTTAAGGCTATGGAGTGTCAATAAAGCCGTAAATATCGTTTTACGAATGTATTAGGAAAGTATTAGGCAAAAGATGAATTAACTAATAGCTAAAAAATCGGGCTGACAGAACTCATTATGGTGGCACCAGAACTAGCAAGAGAAGCACAGCAGGCCATTACTCTGATTAAGGCCTTTAGCTTGGAATTAAATCAATATAGCCCCGAGAGCCAGGTTCTATGTTGGCTGAACCAACATCGAGCTGCTTGGATTCGAGATGCCATTATCGAGGCGGTTTACCAGGGGCGATATAAAGTTATTTCCGTTCAGCATATTCTCTTAATCTGGCAGCGACGGGGGCAGCCTGTGCGCCACTTTACGTCTGGCTTTGAGCAAGTGATTGCAGCTCAGCTTGGCACGCCGCTACATTTATCCACCGCTACAGCATCACATCCGACAAGCCCCATAAGCGAGATACGGCGTGATGAGAAACGCTTTTCAACCATATCTGCAGATGAATTACCGCATCAGGCAGACACGCTCTCTGAACTATCTGTTGATCAACGCAGTCCCCACGAAAGATTCTCTATAGAGGCATTTCCGGTACAGGCAGAGAATACGTTGGTAAATGTTTATCAAGCCACTACACCTACACGCAAGACGCGGGTAAAGAAGCCGTCGTTTAAGGTACATACTGCCAGCAAGAAACCAGTGGCATCGTCTTCAACCAGCTATCCGGGCAAGTCTTTACCGATTCAACCATTTCGCCCAACGCCTCGGCGTAGGAAAAGCACTCCCGTTAATTAACATCCCCCAAGCGGATCTCTGAGCAAAAAGAGGCCATTGTCTGACCATCAGAATCACTCAGTACGTTTGTACGCATTCGTAATTTATCGGTAATAAACCACCATCTTTCTTCTGCCCGCAGGCCATTGGCCTCAGTCACAATAGTTAGTACATCATTTTCCAAACGGTACTCACTAATTTGAGGTGGTGATGTGTCGTTCGGTTTGCTGACAAGTTTGCCGCTGGATTCATCAGTTGCGATCGCAACCAGCAATGTCGATTGATTGCGCGCCTGTCCGCCAACAATCGTACTTTTTTGTGCAATGCGCAGACCGCCAACCGCTGCAGCTGCCGCCCCATTCGCTTCATCACACAGCTGAATCACCTCATCGGCACCAGCATCGATGTAGGTAATTTCTAAATCTGATTTACCGGCCTTGGAGCCACCCGCTTTCAAGTAGTGCGTGGTTCGTTGCGAAAACCACCGGCCCCCTTGCTTTTTAAAAAAGTTCACATTCTGCATAGATAGGTCTGAATGAAGTGACACATAGAGCCACAATTCGTTATCTGACTTTAAGTTTACGCTGCAACGGTCGTATCTAAATCATCAGTTCACTGGCCAAAACCCACGTAAGTCAAACGTCTCAAGTGATTGCGGGGAATTCGCAATGATAAGCTAACAAAGGCGAATTAAAAACCTTTTTAGTGTGTGGTGAGATTTCAATGACACAACCCGATCAAACGCCCTACCTTTTGAGAGCCGCCAAGGGCGAAATCTTGGATCGACCACCGGTCTGGATGATGCGTCAGGCAGGTCGATACATGAAGATATATCGCGACCTGCGGGAGAAATATCCTTCTTTCCGCGAACGCTCTGAAAATCCAGACCTTGCTATTGAGATTTCACTACAGCCCTGGCGAGCATTTCGGCCCGATGGCGTCATTATGTTCTCAGACATTTTGACACCACTGCCAGGCATGGGCATTCCCTTCGATATTGTCGAAAGCAAAGGCCCCATCATTGAGCCTGCGATCCGCACTCAAGCCCAAATCGATGCTCTACGCCCGCTAAATCCTGAAGCAGATTTACCCTTTATTCGACAGATTTTGACCACTCTACGTCAAGAAGTCGGCAATGAATCAACAGTGCTAGGCTTTGTTGGCTCGCCTTGGACCTTGGCAGCCTATGCGGTAGAAGGCAAAAGCTCTAAGAACTACTCTGTCATTAAGGGGATGGCGTTCGCTGAACCCAAGAGGCTGCACCAGCTGCTAAGTCATTTAGCAGACGGCATTGCCACCTATGTACGCTACCAAATTGACTGTGGCGCACAGATTGTACAGCTGTTTGATTCTTGGGCCGGTCAGCTCAGCCCCGAAGACTATCGCACCTTTGCTCTACCCTACCAGCAGCAGATAGTACGCCAAGTAAAAGCGACTCACCCTGATACGCCTCTCATCCTTTACATCAGCGGTAGCGCTGGCGTTTTAGAACTCATGGGCGAGTCTGGTGTGGATATTATTAGCGTCGACTGGACCGTTGACATGGCTGATGCTCGTCGTCGCTTAGGCCCCAACATGAAGGTACAGGGCAACGTTGATCCGGGTGTATTGTTTGGCTCAAAAGACTTTATTCGCGATCGCATTCTCGATACCGTGCGCAAAGCTGGACGAGGCGGACACATTCTAAATCTGGGCCACGGCATTCTCCCTGGCACACCCGAAGAAAATGCCGCCCACTTCTTTGAAACAGCTAAACAACTTGAAGAGTTATTAGCCGTTCCAGCTTAGAGCTTGATCCCTGAGAGAATCACGATTGCTGGTCTACGCTGCATAGCTTAGCAAACATGCCCCGTAGACCAGTATCATGCACTCAGCAAGGCGTCACACCAACTGTTATAACTGTTACTCAAAGTAATAGTATGGGTACTTAAATATCGCGCCCGATTAAACCGTGAGTCAACTGGCACAATTTGTAAAATCGCTACCGCAGAGAATCTTTATTACCGGTGCCAGCGGCTGTATCGGCCACTATGTGATTGACAGCTTAGCCAACAATACCCACCATGAGCTTTTCTTGCTGTTGCGCAATCCCGACAAGCTAAAGCTTGACATCACTTATTATCCAAACATTCATGTACTACAAGGAGACATTCGTAATATAGAGCGGTTTGCAGATTTGCTCGGCACAATCGACACAGCTATTCTCATCGCCACCTCCTGGGGAGGAGCGCCAGCAATCTACGATATTAATGTCACTGCCAACCTGAAACTAATGAATCTCCTAGATCCGGACCGCATCCGGCAGGTGCTTTACTTTTCAACAGCCAGTATTCTAAATCGTCAAAATAGACCCTTAAAAGAAGCAGGGCAAGTATCGTTTGACTATATTCGCAGCAAATATCAGTGTCATCAAAAGCTGCAGGATTTAGCAATCTATCCTAAAATTACTACCCTATTCCCAACTCTAGTTTTTGGCGGCGACTCGCATAAGCCTTATTCTCATATTTCCAGTGGGTTATCAGAAGTTACCCGATGGATTGATTTGATCCGTTTTTTTAGTGCCGATGGCACACTCCACTTCATCCATGCGCAAGACGTCGCCACACTTGTCACGTATCTTGTTGCTCATGAACCCAAAGTAGATGAGTCTCGGGAACTGGTGCTAGGCAACCCAGCGTTGACAGTTGATGATGCAGTTACTGCTGTCAGCCATTATCTGGGTCGATCAATTTATTTCCGAATACCCTTATCTCAGCGACTTATTGACTTCTTTATCAAGCTATTTAAGGTCCGTATGGAAGATTGGGATCGCTTCTGTTTAAAGTATCGTCACTTTACTTATCAAAATCCCCTAACCCCAGCTAGTTTTGGCATAGACAACTACTGCACCACCGTTGCTGAGCTATTCCAAGCAACAGGGATTGAATCAAAGCAGAGAAAAACGCGCTAAACTGTGTATCGCAGTAAAAGAGAAACGCTCAATGAGTGGCTCTCAGAGGTCTTGAAATTTGCTCAATTCCTTACTTACTGCCCCAGTTCAAGAATGATTGTGTAAGAAGTGGGACCCTGAGCCCACTTTTTATTTTGGTTTTATTTTGGTTGTACGTGTCCATGGCTCATCCCGTCATTCCTCAGGTACTTGAAATAGCCGCCCCCATTGGCACTGACTTGGGGTTAGAAGTGGTGAGTGCAGTTTTTCAAACCAACCACAGTCCACCAGTTCTACGTATTGATGTCCGTAATCCTAAAGAAACTGACACCAGCCTAGATGACTGTGAACGCATGAGTGTTGCTCTAGGGGAAGCATTAGAAGCTGCGAATACACTACCTGATGCTTATGTGCTTGAAGTGTCGAGTCCGGGTGTTTCAGATCAGCTAGAAACTGACCGTGATTTTATTGTTTTTAAGGGGTTTGCCATTGAAGTTACTCTCCACACGCCCCATAAAGGCAAAAAAGTATGGGTAGGGACGCTGCTAGAACGAACCAACGCCAAATTAGCCATTAGTCAACGGGGGCGTCGCGTTGCGTTACCCGTTGAATTAGTAGAATCCGTACAGCTGAGCAATCAAGTTGAAGCGTGACGAGCCATCTTTTAGCTGTTGACGGCCAGTAGTCTTAGCTTATTAGCTTGTTCTGTCAAAATATCAGGTCTAAATCAGCATCATTCTTACTTTTATACCGATCGCCATTTAAGGAGGAGAGAACCTATGTCAATGGTCAGCCTACCCAGTCTGCAAGAGATGATTGAAGGCATCAGTCGTGAGCGCAATCTGCCCCGTTCTGCTGTAGAACAAGCTTTGCGAGAAGCTCTTCTAAAAGGATATGAACGGTATCGCCGTACTCGTCGTAAGGATAGAGGTCAAATTGACGAGGACTACTTTGAAAATATTGCAGTGGAGTTAGATCCAGAAGAAGAAGGCTTTAGGGTTCTATCAAGCAAAACAATTGTTGAAGCCGTCGAAAACCCTGACCACCAGATCTCATTAGCAGAGGTGGTTGAAGTTGCTCCCGAGGCCCAAGTGGGAGACGAAGTGGTACTTGATGTTACGCCCGAACAGCGAGACTTTGGGCGAATGGCGGCAATTCAAACTAAACAGGTACTAGCTCAAAAGCTGCGCGATCAGCAACGACGACTTATTCAGGAAGAATTTCAGGACCTAGAAGGCACCATATTACAGGCGCGCGTCCTGCGATTTGAGCGTCAGTCTGTAATCATGGCAGTCAGTAGTGGTGTAGGCCAGCCCGATGTTGAAGCCGAGCTGCTGAAGCGAGATCAGCTACCCAATGATAACTATCGAGCAAATGCCACATTTCGAGTAGCGCTGAAGAAAGTCTCAGAAGGTTCCCATCGTGGCCCGCAGCTTCTAGTCTCCCGAGCAGACGCCAGCCTTGTTGTAGAACTGTTTTCCAATGAAGTGCCCGAGATCGAGGACGAGGTTGTACGTATTGTTGCCGTTGCACGAGAAGCTAACCCTCCGTCTCGTTCAGTGGGGCCTAGAACCTAAATTGCCGTTGACACTTTAGCACGAGATGGAGATCCCGCTGGAGCTTGTATCGGTGCCCGAGGTTCTCGAATACAGGTTGTTGTCAACGAACTGCGCGGTGAAAAAATCGACGTTATTCGATGGTCTCCGGACCCCGCAACTTACATAGCCAACGCCCTCAGTCCAGCAAGGGTTGATGAAGTTCGCTTAATGAATCCAGAGGATCGTCAGGCTCATGTGTTAGTTCCTGAAGATCAGCTGAGCTTGGCCATTGGTAAAGAAGGGCAGAATGTCAGACTGGCAGCTCGTCTGACCGGCTGGAAAATCGATATTAAAGACTCAGCTAAATATGACTATGATGCTGAAGATGAAAAAGTTCGGGCTCAGTTTGAAGCAAAACGTCAGCAAGAAGAGGAGGCAGCCGCTGCTCTAGCAGCTCAAATGGAAGCCATTAAGGCTGCTAATTTGGCCGCCGCCGCTCAAAAGGCGGCCTCTGAAGCAGCTGAGTTAGACGACACCAGCAGCTATGACGAACAACCGGTCTACGAGGAGGAGTAGGGTCAGTGCAGCCGAACCATAGACGCTGTGTTACTTGTCGTAAAGTGGCCCATCGCAATCAACTGCTTAGAATTGTCCGCACTTACCCAGCAGGCACTATTCAGTTTGGTCATGGAATGGGGCGCTCAGCTTACCTTTGCCCCCAACTCGACTGTGTCAGCTTGGCCCATAAAAAAAATCGTCTTGGTCGTTCACTCAAGGCCCCTATTCCAGAGTCTATATATGATGAAATACATCAGCAGATTCAACAGTCAAAGATATTTTCAGAGCAGACTCAATAATCAAAATCATGGAATTTGCTTAAGCCACGATATTGGGGCATTTTCTTAGGGCTGATGCTAAGCTAAAATCTAAGACCTGTACTGATTTTCGGCCGGGAACTGCCGGACCTATCAGAATGTTATTGAACGAAGATGGGTGTAAACATCAAGTTTTATCGATGCACATAATGATCACATTAGTGCCGACAATCGATAGAATTAGATATTGCCCATATGCCCAAGGGTAAAATGTCATGTCGTTTCGATAAGGGCAGTAAGTCTATGTGACACCTTTTTTGAAAATTTGCGAGGAATATTTGGATGAACAATGGCAAAGTCAGGATATATGAGTTATCTCGGGAGTTAGATTTAGACAATAAAGATATTCTGGCCATCTGTGACCGTTTAGACATTGCCGTAAAAAGTCACAGCAGCACTATTACTGAATCAGATGCGGAGCGGATACGTGCGGCTGCAGCAGGGGCTCCCAAGCGCTCCCTGCAAAAACCGACTCCAAAACCAAAGCAGAAACCAACGTTGTCAAAGCCTAAAGCGCCCAATCGGCCTGTTCGAAAGCAGCAGATCTTGGAAATTCGAAGGCATCAATCATCTGACTCTTCCCCTTCAGAGAGAAGGCCGTCCAGTCCTCAAGATTCAGAAAACCCACCGGTTGAAGCTTCAGACAGCCTAAGACAGCCTCCAAGTCGTCCGGGTCGCCCTAAGCCATCTACACGTCTTGCTGCTCAAAAGCCGATTTCTCGTACAAACATCGATGGAGCTGTTGAGTCAGATGGCCCTTCGCCAAGAAAGTCTGCATCACAAGCGACACCACCTAGGTTAGTATCACCACCGTCTCGTTCACAGTCTTCAAGACCTAAGATTGTGAAGCGAAACGATGAGGGAGAAGAAGGAGCAGTCACTACAGAGTTTGGTGCTGACGAGGCTAAGGCCAAACCAACGATATTAAAGGCGAAGCCCAGTCTCAAACCCAAGCCTGTTATTGAGGTTCGTCGACCGAAGCCTGGCAGTCCCGCTGTGGAAGAGCTAGACTCCGAGGATCAAGAGGCGGGTGATGGCGCAGCAGCGGCTCCTGTTTTAGTTGGAGCGCCTCGTCGTCCTGATGTTCGCCGTCCCTCAGCACCAGCGCGGCCTCCAAAGCGAGGTGGTAAACCGCGTGGTGAGAGTGAAGAGGAAGAAATGCGGCAGCGCGCTAATAAGAATGCAACGAAGAAACGCCGTGCTCAGCGCCTAGATGACGATGACGATATTGACGATATAGAAGCTGGGTTGTCAGGTAGCGGCGCTGCGACTCCCATTAGCATTTCACTTATGCGACCACCTAAGCCTAAGTCTCATCAGACTCAGGTGAAGCCGGCTGCTGTGAAGAGTCGCTCCATCCCCACTCGGGGTGGTTCATCGCGCAATAATAGACGCGATCGCAAAGTTGAGGTCGTTGACGACAAGCCTGAACTAATTGTTCTCACCAACGGTCTGACCGTTCATGAGCTAGCCCAAGAGATTAAGGAACCTGAAACAGAAGTTATTAAATTCTTGTTCTTCAAGGGTATTGCAACGAACATTAACCAGACGCTGGACATCCCCACCGCCAAAATGGTGGCCGAAGCATTTGAGATCGAGGTAGAAACAGCTGAAGCTGAGTCTGAGGCTAAGAAGACCACTGAGATGCTGGATGAGGCTGATCTTGAGAACCTGAAACAACGTCCACCGGTGGTAACCATCATGGGTCACGTTGACCACGGTAAAACCTCACTGCTTGATGCTATCCGTAAAGCCAAGGTCGCCAGCGGTGAAGCAGGTGGAATCACCCAGCATATTGGTGCCTACCACGTTGATGTGGACCATGATGGTGATACCCGTCAGGTTGTTTTCCTAGATACCCCCGGTCACGAAGCGTTTACAGCTATGCGTGCTCGCGGTACGCGGGTAACTGACATTGCTGTGCTGGTAGTAGCAGCAGATGATGGCGTGCGGCCTCAAACTATTGAGGCCATCAGTCATGCTAAGGCCGCACAAGTGCCGATTGTGACGGCTATTAACAAGATCGATAAGGAAACGGCAAGTCCTGACCGTGTTAAGCAGGAGCTTATGGAGCACAGCTTAGTACCTGAGGAATGGGGTGGCGACAGTATCATGGTGCCTGTGAGTGCCATCAGCGGTGAAAACCTTGATCTGTTACTGGAGATGATCCTGCTACAGGCTGAGGTAGAAGACCTTCATGCCAACCCTGACCGTCTGGCTAAGGGAACTGTCATTGAAGCTAATTTGGACAAGGCAAGAGGTCCTGTTGCTACTCTATTGGTGCAAAATGGCACCCTTAAGATTGGTGACTCTATGGTTGTCGGCTCCGTCTTCGGTAAAGTGAGGGCAATGCTAGATGACCGGTTAAATCGAGTTGAGGCGGCCTCGCCATCTTTTGCTGTCGAGGTACTCGGTCTTAATGATGTACCTCAAGCAGGTGATGAGTTTGAAGTCTTCAAATCTGAGAAAGAAGCCCGTTCTGTTGCCGATAGCCGAGCAGCTGAACAGCGACAGTCTAGACTGCAACAGGCTATGGCTTCTCGACGGGTTACGCTCAACACCTTGTCAGCCCAGGCTCAAGAAGGCGAGCTAAAGGAACTCAATATTCTGCTAAAAGCGGATGTACAAGGTTCCGTAGAAGCTATTCTTGCCTCCTTACAGCAGCTACCTCAAGATGAGGTGCAAATTCGAGTATTGATGGCTGCACCAGGTGAGATTAGTGAGACTGATGTTGATCTTGCAGCCGCCAGTGGTGCTGTAATCATCGGCTTCAATACAACGCTAGCTCCAGGGGCTCAACAGTCATCTGACCGTTTAGGCGTTGATATTCGAGACTATGACATTATCTATAAGCTTCTCGAAGATATCGAAGGAGCTATGGAAGGTCTACTCGAGCCTGAACTTGTGGAGGAGGAGCTGGGTGAAGTCGAAGTGCGGGCAGTCTTCCCAGTGCGTAAGGGAGCTGTAGCAGGCTGCTATGTGCTATCTGGTAAGGTCACTCGTAACTGCAAGATTCGAGTTATGCGAGGTGGGTCTCAGGTTTATGAAGGCAACCTTGATTCTCTAAAGCGTATGCGTGACGACGTGAAAGACGTTGCTGCTGGTTTTGAGTGCGGTATTGGCGTTGATAAGTTCAGCAACTGGCAAGAAGGAGATCGCATCAACGCCTTTAAGATGGTGACTAAGCGTCGGACTCTAGCAGGCCGTTCGTAATTCATTGTCTCTGGCAAAAATAGCAGAGTCGCTCTATCCCTAAACACAGACAGCAGAGGTAAGAATTAGCTTGCCTCTGCTGTTTTTTATGGGAAACAGAGACCGATACAAACCGTGACAATAGGCACAACACATCTTTGATGACTGCGTTATCGTGGAGAATGAAAGTGCCAAAGCAATGTCCTAATCAGCTTACACAGTGACCCCTATGGCTAATACATCCTCTACTCTATTTAGCTCTGAAGACACAAGCGTTTGGTTGAGCCTGCAGCGTGCTATCTGTAGTAGCGCTGGGTTTCAAAGATGGAAGTCAGAACTGCCTGCCGACACGCTAGATAAAACTCCACTAGAGCAGCTGGTAAGGCGCTATTTACGGGAAACGCTAGAAACTCTTGCCTATTAACTACATGAAAGATTGAGACTTTAGGCTATCCCTCCATTTATGATATTGGGTTGGCTTGAGCCAAAAGTTTATCCACAATTAGCCATTAGGGGAGGTTTAAATAGCCTCCCTTTTTAGTAGCAAACCATTAAGAAAAAAATTTTTATTTAAACTAACAAGGGCCTCTATCTGAAGATAGAGGCCCTTGCGACTTAAGCTAGGTTACAAAACCACGACGACTACGCGTTGATGGAAGGAGCAACCAAAGCAACAGGAGCAGCTTCACCAGCAGCCAAGTCTAGAGGGAAGTTGTGAGCGTTGCGCTCATGCATTACTTCCATACCTAGGTTGGCACGATTGATCACATCAGCCCAAG
>JBHJIV010000203.1:0-22943 GCA_050043105.1 Leptolyngbyaceae cyanobacterium
CCATTGGCAAATGTGTTCCCTACCGATTATGTGCTCTGTATCCCCTGGCAACAACGGCGGGGCGCTCTGCTAACGGACCAGACTGCCGTCAACAAGGGGGCCGGGGCTAATAAAGGGATAACTATTTGATTATTTTGTTGTATTGAAAGGCATTTTAACCTTGGGTTAACATTTCACCTACTTGCTAACATGGTGAGAGGTTTGAAAACGAAGGTCTCACATAGGTTTGAGCTTTTGTCAAGGATTGTCACACTGTGTGTCAACTTGGTTGAAATAAGTCTGAATCATGATTCATTATCATTAATGTCTGCTTCTCTGGTCTCTCCATTGGATAGATCTTTAACAGTGATAAACAGCAGCAATTTTAGTCAAAGTAAATTGTTTTTTTAGCTCTAGATCGCCATGGTTATTGCTTCTACGCAGGACTCTACGCAGAAGGTATCCAGTCCAGTTACTCCCCCTAGTGACTCACGTGAGCGTGTAAGCGAAGGTTTTAAGGGCCTACAGGATCGTATATGTCAGAAGCTGGCTGAGGTTGATGGTGGCGGTCAGTTTATGGAAGATCAGTGGACTCGCCCTGATGGTGGCGGTGGTCGTTCACGGGTGATGAAGCAGGGCGATGTCTTTGAGCAGGGCGGTGTTAACTTCTCTGAGGTTTGGGGTGATCGGCTGCCGCCATCTATTTTGATGCAGCGTCCTGAAGCAGAGGGCCATGGGTTTTATGCAACGGGAACATCCATGGTGTTGCATCCTCGAAATCCTTATATACCAACAGTGCATCTAAACTATCGCTACTTTGAAGCGGGTCCTGTTTGGTGGTTTGGAGGCGGTATTGATTTAACACCTTACTATCCTTTTGAAGAGGATGTGGTGCAGTTCCACCGAACGCTGAAAGAAGCCTGCGATCGCAGCCATTCTGAGTATTACAACACCTTCAAGCTATGGTGTGACGAATATTTCTATCTCAAGCATCGTCAAGAGACCCGTGGTGTTGGCGGTATCTTTTTTGATTACCAAGACGGTACTGGTCAGCTGTATCGCGGTCCCAAGACTGATGGGTCTGCGGCGCAGCACAGCCAGGCGGTCGGTGAGCCGATTCAGCGTAATTGGGAAGATTTATTCCAGTTTGCTGTCAACTGCGGCGATGCATTTTTACCGTCGTACGTTCCCATTGTCGAAAAGCGACGCAACACGGCTTACGATGAGCACCAGCGTAACTTCCAGCTCTATCGTCGTGGCCGCTACGTAGAATTTAATCTTGTCTACGACCGTGGCACTATTTTTGGCCTTCAAACAAATGGTCGCACCGAGTCGATTCTGATGTCACTGCCACCCATGGTGCGTTGGGAATATAGCTATGCACCTGAGCCAGGTACGCCTGAAGCCAAGCTATATGAGGTTTTCCTAAAACCCCAGGACTGGGTTAACTGGACTATGTAGAATCACTTTTTAAGTGTCTGGAACTACGTTTACCCTTTTTGCATCAATAGATATGTCGGGTGCGATCGCATCTATAAAAATTAGATGCAATAAGTGCGTAAATATCCTGATTTATTACGTGTATTTGTGCATACTAGTTGGCACGTTCTTCTGAGCGTGTTGTATCTACGCATATTTACAAGTGTCGAAAGTCAATACAAATCCGCAATTTGTCGTAAGGTATTGACATTTCATCTCATTTTCACAATCTCAGGGGCATTATGGTGTGCATGGGTACATCTTTAGGTGAGTGCTCGATAGACGTTTGATTACTAGATATTGAGGGCCGGTTACTATGGAGCAAAGAATTGTTACCCCCCCTGGAAGCAGCCACAGTGTCATTGTCTTTTCTCCCCAAGGGCGGCTAGATATCACGACAGCTTGGCAGTTTCGCCTAAAGCTTCAGGAGTGCATTGTTAATACAACTCCCCATGTCATCGTTAATCTTGGGCAGGTTAACTTTATCGATAGCTCTGGGCTGACATCTTTAGTCGCTGGTATGCGGGATGCCGATAAGCTGAAGGGCAGCTTTAAGTTGTGTAATGTTCATCCAGAATCCAAGCTGGTTTTTGAGGTGACCATGATGGACTCTGTGTTTGCAATTTACGACAGCGAAGAAGAGGCCATTAGTGCGGCTCCTGAACCCATGATTTTTTAGGACGGCGAGGCTATTGATACTACTCCTAAACCCATGATTTTTAGGACGGCCTAGATAATTCAAAAAATATTAGGTTTCAAGAAATCCCAGAGTTATTTCTTGGATAGGTCTACAGAGCTCTGAGGTAGCTAACTTGACACGTCTCATCGGTGTCAGTTAGGTAGCATTGCGCCTTTGGATGCGTTTAACTCATGTATTGGGGCAGACTGATTTATCTGCGAGATGGGCGACTAATTTCGTTAAGGTGGTATTGGCATCCATCACAAAAACACGATTTAGCCTCAGTAAGCGATTCTTGGCAAAAGGTCGCCCTCAGTAGAATAATGATGTCTAGCGTTTTATTATCCCCACCTGTGACTAACCTTCGTACGGTCTCTGACACTAAGAGAGCCTTTTACAATTATCATTCTCGCCCAATTAATTCTCTGTATAGAAGGGTGGTCGAGGAGCTGATGGTGGAGATGCATCTGCTGTCAGTAAACGTTGATTTTGTTTATAACCCCCTCTATGCCCTAGGTATAGTTACCAGTTTTGATCGGTTCATGGTGGGGTATGAGCCAGAGCAAGACAAAGAATCAATTTTTTCGGCCATTTGCAAATCGGTGGAAGGTGATCCTCAGCAATACCGTCAGGATGCTGAGTCACTAAAGAATGAACTTTCCGGTTTATCGCTGGATGCTCTCAATACTCAGCTTGATAATGCAAAAGCCACAGCTGGAGAAGGTTTGCAGAGCAAACTCCACATGGTAGCCAACCAAGCTAGCACAAAGTACACCCGACTTATGGCTGTTGGGCTATATACCTTATTCGAAGCTGTTGATAAATCTGCTTTAGAAGATAAGGACAAGCGAGAGGAACTGCTCAAAGCGTCGGCTGAAAAGCTTTCTCTACCTGCTGATAAGGTAGATAAGGATCTAGAGCTCTACCGCAGCAATCTCGATAAAATGGCTCAGGCTCAAGAAGTGATGAAGGACATTCTAGAAGCTGAGCGTAAAAAACGTGAGCAACGGGCTCAGGCCAAAGCAGGTTCTTCTGCTCCTGAAGCGACAGATACTCCATCGGATACAGCCGCTGAATCAGATGCCTAGGCGTCTGAAGCCGTAACCCAGTAGAGATAATATTCTTCATTTTGCCAGGCTTTTGTGAATTCCCTTATGGGTTCAATGGTTAAGCCTGGCGTGGGTTCTTCAAGTTTGTCAGTAAGCACTAACAGTATTTTGGGATTTTCAGCAATAAGCTGATTAACCTGCCGGATAACTTCTAGATGATCAACTTCATTGCGTACTCCCTTAAAGAACAGGGTGTAGCTACCAATAGCCTGACGCTCTGGAAAATAAAACGAACGACCTAGATAGCCACTAAGGGATGCCATTTGGGCATCGCGGCTAGCAACGATAAATTCGTCTTGTAAGTTGGCCTGATGCATATAGGCTGCCGTCACCCGGCTAGCAGAATAAGGAATATTGAGATCCATAAAAAATAGAAACACACCGCCCAAAAAATGGGAAACCAAAATGGCCCCAAAAATGCCTGTAAACCAAGGTCGAGTATAGTTTTGCCATTTTTCTAGTACAGGTAAGCGGAGGCTCGGCGCGTAGTGATGAGCCAGCCACAGAGTGGCAATGAGTACGAGATAAAAGTTGCCATAATGCCGAATGGAGATAGGCATAACCTTGGCATAGGTAAAGCTCAAGAGAATGCCATTGCTAATCAGGTAAAACGCAAGAGGGTAGGGCTTTTTAGCAATTTTGAGCAGCACTAAAAAGCAAGAGCCCAAGGTGATGGCTGCACATACTACCAAATCTAGATAGCGTTTCCCGTTAGGAATGATGACGTAGTACCCGCCAAAGCTGCGGCCAATGGCCCTGAGCAAGTGGCGGATGTCTAACCCGGTGACATAGTCTTCTAGGGCGCGATTGGCCACCTCGCTGGGGGGCAAGATGAAATAAAGGGCCATGGCATACCCCGCTATGATTAACCCTCCACTCAATCCGATATCTAGCCAGTTATGACGCAGCTTAGCTTCAAATAGCAGCTCTAAGGCCAGGGTAAGTGCCAGGGCGATCGCAATTAAAAACGCATATACATTGGTATTCGCCAAGAGCACCAATAACCCGGCCAGAGGCCAATAGGCTCGCTGTCGCTGAGGCCAAAGGGAACAAATGGTAAACAGCAGCAACATTGCGATCGCATAGTTACGGGCGATTAGCAGATGTTCATAGAATGGCAAATAGCCAAAGGTAAACAGCCACTTTTGCCAATGCTTAAAGGGACTGTAGCGCCAGACTAGAAGCAGCGAACCCATCGCCAACATCCAGTGAAACACCTGCATGGCAACAGGGTGGCCAAAGACGTGATATAGCCCTGCCACCAGCAGATGCCACAGACCTGGGTGAGCACGGTCATAGTGAATATTCTCGACAAAGGCCCCCCAGGATGGACTGTCTCGTGCAATCAGCCACACGTTCATCTCATCGCGCCACATGCTGTGGTTGAGGGCACCGATCAGACCAACGACCGCCACGATGATCATGGCTGTCCAGGAAGATTTATAGAGTGCAATTAACCAGCGGGGCAAACGAAACGTCATGGATCTCGAGACTTGAGGGCGCCCTCGATCATACTGCTAACTGCTGCCGCTGTAGCGAGCAACTGCTGCCGCTATGGCGCGATAGCCACCGGTTGGTCTAATACACAGGGGCTCGATGCTAGCCAAAACCGTTCTGTCTCTACCACTGTGCAGGCGTTAACGTTGGTTTGTAGCACACTTATCTGGATTGGTTGCTCAACAACTGTCTGGGTTAATGATGGGTAGTTGTTGGCCCAGTAATCATGGTGCTCTAAATAGCTAGGTACAAAGGCCGCTTTATTGATCAGCCAAAAATCTACTCCATAGGTGTCACTAAAGGACTGGAGTGTTGCTTTGTCACTGGTGTAGTGAGCCTTGAGTAAATCTGCTGCCCGCTGTCGAATCTGTCGATAGTAGCCCAGGTGAAACGGCGTCGCATATTCAGGTGCAACCAGTGTGGAGCGCTTGGCAAAGACCGGAATGTTATCTACTTCGTAATCGATAGAGGCCACTAAAGTATCTTTGGGCTGAGTCTTCAGATAGTCGTAAATCGGGGCTTCATGCCCGGTCATGTAGAGAGTTTTTGGGAAATTTCTAAGCAGTAGCGGATAGTAGAAAAACATGGGTACCACAATCAACAGTACCGCTATGGGCGTGACTGCTTTTCTGCGGCGCTGACAGATAGCGGCTAGAAGCAATGTCCAAGCAATGGCGGCTAGAATTGGCACCGCCAGCATGATGCAGTGACTGGTATAGCGACCGGGCATATGTAGCCTAAAGGCTTGGGCATAGGCGGCACTAAACCAGACCAGACCCACCAGAGTCAGTTTGGTAAAAACGTGAATCGTTGGGCGCACGGCCTCTAACCCTGAGAAGAGCTTATACCGCCGCATGGGTATCAAAAACAAGGCACCCGCCAAGGTGACCGGGGTAAAAATGGTGCGTTTAAGAATTGCACCATGCCCACCAAATAAAACGAGCCAATAGCGAGATAGGCCTTCTCTAAAAAAAGAATGTCTGCCAGTGGGCTGAAATTCAGGTATGACATGCGCTTGGGCCATGGTGACGACGGGGCCAAACTGGCGAGCCAATAAATAGGTGGGTAAGATGCACACAATCGCCAGAAAGATGGCTGCGATCGCAATCTTAAATCGCCCCTGATAAATGGTTGCCCACGGTCGATACCATTTTGCGGGTAACGCTGACCAATCGACTGCATGGGCTATATACAGCGTTGCTGCCACCATAGCCAACGGCGGATAAAACAGAGCCAGTAACCCTAGAAATAGTAGACTCCGACCCCACTGCTGCCGGACAAAATAAAATAGCAGCGGGATTAAAAGCGGATAGATAAATGCCCGTGGCGATGCTGACACCACATCGTCGTTGCACCAGAGATGCTGGCTCAGCATGACCGACGCCATTACACCAGCGGCGGGAACTGGAAAAAGATTGAGCGTTAAAGCGTAGTAGTAGCCAGCCGCAATCATCCCTAGCACCATCGGCATTACCTTAGCGAGCCAATCTGGCTGCAGCTGACAATAGCTAGCAATGCGATACAGCAGCTTATAGCCCACGGGCGCAATAGACTGTAAATAGTCAGCAATCAAATCGTTGGGAAAGGCACCAGCATCTTGAAAACGCTCCATCCAAAACAGGTAGTGCCGGGCATCATCTTGAATCACATAGTCGGATGAAAATCCCTTTTGCATGGCTAGATAGCCATAGATAAAGGCAAAAAAAAGACTAATCCCAAGCCCTACACTCCACTGGCGGCGAGTGATCTGCTGAGCACTAAATAATTTAGCCAGCATAAGGCAATCGAGTTAAAAAGAAATGAAACATCGCGTTCGGACAAAAAAGTGCAGGCTCTGTGAACAGGCTTCAGAGGTGCTGTACAGAGTTAAGTATCAGCAGACAGACTGGTCGTTTGTATGCGCCATCTGTTGGAAAACCCTCAGCAAAGAGACCGGCCAGTACGTCTATGGCGGTACATGGAAAGCCAAAAAGCAGAAGTGAGCGTAGCCTGATGATTTGGCCAGACCCAGCTGCGATTTCGAGAAGTCACACCCATCTTTCATACGGGGCAGTGTCAAATCCTTATAGTTTGCGGCGAATACCGACTAAGAACCAATGCGAACCAGATGGGTTTTTTTAATCTGGCCAAGAGAGTCATAGGGGTGAGACAACATCGGTAGCTCAGTATCTTCAACCCACAGATAGTCATTGGGAGTAACATCCTCCAACGTTGTCAGTTTTTCGCCTGGGTTAGGCGTATAAAACCTGAGCAAGGTACTCCGTTTGCTATTTAGACCAGGGGAAAAATCAACCGCTTCTCTTTGCAAAATCGGTTGAATATCATCACGAATAAGCAGGGCCTTCATTTCAGGATTGATATTTCCCAGCTCAGCTGTTCCCCAAGCAACGATTAGACTGCTCCAATGCCCTAAAAGCAGTAACCCCAACCAGCCCAGCAGTACGCTACGATTTTTCGGAGTCTTAAACCAAAGCCAGCCAGCACCTAACCACGCTATCCCCAACCCTAGAGTGATAGGGACATAGGGCCGAATATCAGCCGTGCCAGGCAACAGTTCTGTGGCTACGACTAAAGCAATACCAACAATCAAGACACTGCCCAAAAAAATAAATAAGCTATTAGCAACATGCAGCAATCGTTTGACTGCACCGTTCAATGGCTCATGCAGTAAACGCTCCATAGCGTAACCACTCAATAGAGCAAGAAAGGGATACGTTGGTATGGCGTAGTGGGGGAGTTTAGTCGACGCAGTGCTAATCAACCCTAGGTACATCAGTGGATAGAGCAGTAGTAGAGAAAATCGTGGCTGCTGCAGAGCGGTCAGCTTAGCGTTTGATTGCAAAAATGTTACGACTAAGAATACAACGGCTCCCAACGCAAAAAAGATCCACAAAAAATCATTGGCTAGCAGATTCACCAGATAGAACAGGGGTGATTTTGTTCGATCTGTGGTTAACCCCTGACGTACCGGAAAGTTAATTAGAGAGTCGATCACCGCCATGCCATAGCGCTGCCAACACAGCCACAGCCAGATTGCTGTGGGCAATAGACCGATAAGGCATCCTACGTAGAGACTCCATTTTTTCAAATGGTGCCGTCCCGACATCAGGAAATAAGGCAGCAAGCAAGCAATGGGGACAGCGGCTAAGGCACTGCGAATCAGGACGGTTAGACCCAGAGCAGTGCCTGCACCAAGGTAAAGCCAGTGTGGCTGCTCGTCAGCTTTAAGCAATAGCCAGATGGCTAACAAAATAAGGCCCGTAAAGATGACATCTGGGGTGGCTAATCGGCTGTACTGCAGCCATAGCGGCGCGACTCCTAACGAAAGTGCGCCCAGTAGACCAGCGGTTGGAGACAGCAGACGACGGCCAATGGCATAGGTCAGCCAGATACAGCCCATGCTGGCGAGTACGCTAGGCAGTCGTACCGCGACTTCATGTCGTCCAATCAGTTGGATAAACACTGCGACCACCCAGTATGGACCTGGCGTTTTATGGTGTGGTGTGGCCCAGGGATGTACCCAGTCTCCGCTATCGACAATGACCCTAGCGCGACGGGCATAGAGTCCTTCATCATGGGCCATCAGGCTCTGCTGGTCCAGGTTAAAAAAACCGACTAGCAGTAAAGGCACCATCCACAGCAGTAAAACAATCCAATGCCATCGCTTTGCTTGGATAACAGTTTGGACGCTTTGATTTAACCAGCCACGTCCCAATTGCCAGCGGGTCATGGTCAGAGGAATATGATAGGGCGTAGCTATTGTGCCATTGTCTTGGTTGAATTGCCGTGGTGGATCAAGTAAACGACTCGTTTCGATCGGACCCAGTAACTGTCCCCATCAAAACATCCCAAACAGCTGTTTTAGATGGGATATATCTAATGCTGGCTGCGTGGTGTTTATATCTCTGGCGATTAGGTACGTTGCCCCTGCGTGACTGGGATGAGGGCACAATCGCATCGGTTGCCCGAGGGATGGTAGCCAGTGGTGATTGGATTTATCCCACCATCTATGGGGGGCCTTATCTAAATAAGCCGCCCCTGGTGGAGTGGTTAATGGCAACAGGCTACCTGGGCGGTATTTCAGAGTGGACCTCGCGACTACTGCCTGCTGTGGTGAGTGCTCTGGCGGTGCCACTGCTGTACTGGCTGGGGCGAGAAATATTTGCGGCCCGCCGACCGGCATTGCTATCGGCGGGAGTATTCTTAACGCTGCTGCCTGTCTTGCGTCACGGTCGTTTAGCCATGCGCGACGGTGTGGCTGTGACCCTATTTTTGCTGCTGCTGCTATGGGGATTAAAAGCTAAAAGCCGACCTGGTTATGCCCTCGGTGTCGGGATTTGCCTGGGGCTGATTGCTCTAACCAAAGGAATCTTAGTGCTCTTGTTGGGGACGATTGCTCTGGTGTTTTTTGCAGTGCGGGCAATAGCGAGTAAAGAAGCTAGGGCCAGTCAGGGTTTATTCTGTAATCGATATCTCTGGCTTGGCCTGATTTTAGGCAGTTTGCCAGTCGGACTCTGGTATGGCGCGCAGATGATGCGCTATGGCGATGTTTATTGGCAGGGGCATTTTGTTTCCCAGTCTTTTGAACGGGTAACGTCTGCTATTGAAGACCACCAGCAGCCATTTTGGTACTACCTGCTGGAGCTGTTGAAATATAGCTGGCCCTGGCTGATGTTTTGGCCGGGAGGTGTGTGGCTAGCCTGGCGACAGCGCCGTCACCCCTGGGGGCAGCTAGTGTTGGTGGGGACTGGCATTTACCTGGGAGCGATATCTCTGATGGGAACTAAGCTGCCGTGGTACATCATGCCGCTATATCCGTTTGTGGCTCTGGCGATAGGGGGCTATCTGCATCACCGCTGGCACAGTCCTCCGCGTTGGGCGACGGTGCTGCTGGGTTTAATTGCTATGGTTGCATTGATCGGTGGCCCCTATTTGGGGTTGGCCGATCAGCAACCGACTCTGATCGCGATTGGCATTGTTTTAGGAGTGAGTGCTGGTTGGGCTGGCTGGCAGCTATGGCAATGCCGACCGCGATGGTGTTTAACATTGACGACCGGACTCTATGCAACGCTGCTGCTCTTAATGGGGTCTGATTTTTGGCTATGGGAGCTGAATGAAGCGTATGCGGTCAAACCGGTTGCAGCGATGGTGCTGCTGCATGTGCCAGCAGAGGCTGAGGTGATAACTACGTTTAGCTATGGGCGACCGAGCCTGAATTTCTATTGCGATCACAACATTCCCGCTCTTTCTGGTCAGCGACTACTCGAGCACTGGTCAGAAAATCCGTATGTTTTGGCAGAAGCCCATCATCTCGACACATTGCCACCCCACCGAGAAATTAGCCGTGTCGATACCATGGTTTTAATTCAAGCGATTGCTCAATAGGGCCTGCACAGTTTATGGCTGTAGCTGAGCACCTCTAAGACAGAAGACATTGCTATGATCATAGATAGCGACGTCTGGGCATTTATTAAAGCATCCACCTTTTACCTGAGGATTGACCATTGGCTGACGACCTCCAAAAGCAAAGAGACGGTTTCATCATGCCCCGTGCTCGCTACCAGGGTGAGTTTACGCCTGAGCGCATGGTGTTTAATGCTAACTTGCAAGAATTTGCCAATCGAATTTCCCTAATTTGCAACCTAGAAACCGGTGGCAAAATTACCTCTGAAGAAGCCTACGGTGAGATTAAAAAGCTTTGGAAAGAGCTAAAAGCCTCCAAAAAAGTATTGCTGGATGAAAGCGCCCGAGAGTCTTAATGCTGCTAACGGTTACCGAAAATAGTTCTCTACAGCTTTGACAATACGTTCAGAGGCCTTCCCATCTCCAAATGGGTTAATGGCCCTAGCCATCGCTTCATAAGCGGCTAAATCACCCAAAAGTTTGGCCGCTTCTGTAGTGATTACCGTTGGGTCAGTGCCCACTAGTTTTGCCGTACCCGCTTCTGTGGCCTCTGGTCGCTCCGTTGTTTCTCGCAGTACCAACACTGGTTTACCTAACCCTGGTGCTTCTTCCTGCAGGCCGCCCGAGTCGGTCAGTAACAGATAACAGCGCCGCATAGCGCCCACCAGCTGACCATAGTCCAAGGGTTCTACCAAAAAAGTACGGGGATGATCTCCTAGAGCCGCCTTGAGCGGTTCCCTAACAGTGGGGTTGCGATGCAGTGGCAGTAGCAGGGCGACATCCTCAAATTTGTCCAGTATTTGCAAAAAACCTTTGGCAATATTTTGTAAGGGTTCACCCCAGTTTTCTCGACGGTGGACCGTCGACAAGATTACTCGATGAGCCTCCCAATCTAGACCCGGCACATCGCAGGCCGGAGCCTTTGATGCCATAGTTTGTAATGCATCGATTACTGTATTCCCCGTTTTTAAGACGGTGCCGCACACACCCGAAGCGGTCAGATTAGCCACAGATTTATCCGTTGGTGGAAAATGGAGCGTTGTAATCTGCGAGATTAGCCGCCGATTTGCTTCTTCGGGAAAAGGATTCAAAATATTGTCGGTGCGTAGTCCAGCCTCAACATGCCCGACTGGAATTTTTTGATAAAACGCGGCTAGAGCGGCTGCAAATGCTGTTGTGGTATCACCCTGCACCAGCACAATGTGGGGCTGCAGCTTAATAAACAGGTCCTGTAAACCTTGTAGACTGCGACAGGTAATGTCTGACAATGTTTGTTTGGGTTGCATGATATTCAAATCATGATCCGCCTGAATATCAAATAGCTGCATCACCTGATCGACCATCTCCCGATGTTGGCCTGTGAGCACCACCTGAGTATCAAATCCTGGCGTTTGCTGGAATTGTTTAATGACCGGAGCCAGCTTAATGGCTTCCGGACGAGTTCCCAGGGTGATACAGACGCGAATAGAGGATGGGCTCATAAGAAATAAAACGTTGACTATTGTGAACTATGGCTTTGGTGGCTGAACTGGGTTAGTCCCTAGTAAAGTCTTCCACAGCAAGGCACACTGTTAGTCGTCTCATCTGCCCCACTGTTTAATCTGCTCCATATGTCTTCTCCATCCATTGTTGTTGATGTTGCACAGCTCCAGGCCCTAGACCTGTCGATAGCTCACACCACCTTAAGCAAGGTTGATTGGAAAACGGATCTAAAGCTAAGTTTTGCCGTTGACTATCCTCGAGATGCGAATGACCCCCGTGAGCTATCTGAGGTACCTGAGGTGCGGCTATGGTTTATCCGTCTCGACAGTCACTATCCCTGGCTACCGTTGTTTCTAGATGTTGAATCTGGCGAGCTAGGTCGCTATGCAGCTATGTTAGTGCCCCATCAGTTTAGTCCGCTAGATGGTATTCGCTATAACCCAGAAGCCTTGGAAATCTTTGTAATGGGTAAAGTTTTTACGATTGCCCGGTGGCTTAAGGAGAACCAGATTGACGGTATTGAAAACCTCAAGCTGATGGTACGCACATTGGGCTATGAACTAGACGATGGCCTTTTTGAACTGTTGAGGTAATGCGCGATCGCAGCGGCTGGAGAATCAGAGTAGCTTAGTAAGAATTTCTAGAAGATTGAGATTTTCACCCCAGCAAACTTGTTTGGCGATTGCCTCAGATCCAAGAGTACGATACAAATCTTACGGATCGGTGGATAAACATTGTCCACAGGTCGCTCATTCATACCGAAGAGGAGCAACCCTTTGATGGCAGGGATTTTGGGAACGCTGGTGGTGTTATTGATACTGCTGGTCCTGGTGATATGGCTACTGATTGAATGGCAATTTCAACGCCGTCCCGGTAACCAATTAGCACTAGAAGCAGGCAAATGGACCATTACGACTCAAACACCCCAGCACTATGTCGTTGAAGGTGAAGCAGTCCTGGTCAATTTAACCCGCACTCTAGAAATTATGGTGCCGGAAATCTTTGTTGATGCTGAGCTGCTCTCAGGGGCCAGCTTGGACGGCATCACAGTCAAAACCCAGCTAGTCTCAAACCACGAAGATGCGATCGCTAGACCCGATAACTACTGGTTTGCCTACATTGTCAAAACAGCAAAATCTACCGGGTTAAAAATTAAAGTTGAAATTCAAGGACCGGACCTATCCAAACTCAAGGCGGTCTGGGTCAAGATTCACTACTTAACCTACGGCCCTGAGGGGCGTATTCCTAAGATGGGAAATGTTGTGGTGCCGCTCAAATACCCTGACCCTAATGCGCCGCAAAACTGGAAATCCACACAACGTGCAGACGTATTACCGATTCCGACACATTTACTTGGTCCCCTCGATAGCCCTATTGAGACGGTCAAACGCTATGTAGAGCCCTACGCTAAACCTGGCGATATTGTCACTATTGGTGAGACGCCTGTCGCGATTATGCAGGGGCGCTGGCGGCACCCTAGTGAGGTTAAGCCTGGTTGGGTCGCCAGACGAATCTGCTATTTCTTTATGCCCACATCCAGTCTGGCCACCGCCTGTGGCATGCAGACTTTGGTGGATTTGGTTGGGCCAGAGCGGGTGGTCTATGCCTTTGTAGTGGGTGCGATCGCAAAGAAATTTTTTGGCCGGCCCGGTATGTTTTACGAGCTAGCGGGCGATCAGGCTCGTCTCATTGACGATGTTACCGGCACCCTGCCACCCTATGATCAATTCATTGTGCTGGGGCCTGATAATCCCACCAAAATTGTTCAAGATATTTACAACGCTACTGGTCTGAAAGCGGCCATAGTCGACGTTAATGATTTGAAAGCGGTTAAAATACTAGCAGTCACACCTGACACTGACGTAGACTTAATAACAAGTGCTCTGCTTGATAATCCGGCTGGTAACGCCGATGAACAGACACCCGTGGTTCTGATTCATCCAAAATCCTAAGGATTTTACACATTTCGGCCCTATGACACCCGTTAACCCCTCTGAATCTATCGCGATTCGTTCCGTACATTTTCGTGACTCCGATAAGCTGATACCCGACGGTGGTTCAGAGGTGGTAACCTGTGGCGCATTTACCAAGCATCAGCCTTTGACAGAGGCTGGCCACATCTTTGGCCAAGCGTCACTACAGCGGTTGTCTCGCTTAGTTAATCCGCTTCAGCCCAAAGACATTACCTTCGCGGCAGAGTGTAAGCACAAAACCCACGGTGTAATTCAAGTTTCACCCTTTAACTCCACCCGCAGCACCTGGCGCATCGATCAGGTGATGGTGAAAGCGGTCGCTGATGAAACGCTAACCCTCAATCTGGATCTGGCGAGTCTGCTGCTGCGCCACTGCTTTGAAACAATTGTCGAAGCCCATACGTGGATTAGTGATACCAGTATCCACGATAAATTTGGTCTGGCTCTGTACCGTCAAAATGGGTTCCAACCCCTGGCCTATGTAACCTACTGGTCTATCGATGCTGAGCAAATTGCCAGTCTGGCTGAGAATGAGCCAGATTTGACCAATCTTTTACCGGTGAGCAACGCAGATGCACAGCTCATCTATCAGCTAGAAACAGCATCTATGCCACCCCAGCTGCGTCAGGTTTTTGACCACCAAATTCAAGATTTCCGTACGCGCTCCATCGCCGGTCTTAGAGCCCAAATGCGCCGCTGGTTAGGGCAGTCTGAGTCAGTCTCGGCCTATGTCTTTGAGCCTCAACGTAAGGCGGCCATTGGCTACTTTAGTCTGCGGCTTTCCCAGACGGCAGACCAGCCAAATCGAGCAAAGCTGACGGTGCATCCTGCCTATACCTGGCTCTATCCAGAGCTGATGGCTCAAATGGCTCAGGTTTTACAAGGATCTTCCAATCAAACCCTGCAGCTCGCTTCTTTGGACTACCAGCCCGAACGAGAAAGCTATCTGCGAGACATCAGTGCTGTCGAAGTCGGACATACGGTAATGATGTCTCGCTCTGTCTGGCACAAAGTTCGTGAATCTAAGGCTGTCTCGATTGAGGGGCTGCAGGATGTTTTACAAGGGCTGCAACCCTCAGGTAAAGCAATCCCTAGTCGATTTTTTTGGGACGCGGCTAACTCCGGGTTAAGACGCTCCGCCGGGGACGACTCCTCTGGTGGAACTGCCAGGTAGTGCCGCTAGCTATGATTTCGGTTTTAGGGTTAGACATCGGTAGTAAACGCATTGGCGTAGCAGGATGCGATCGCACGGGTCTAATCGCAACTGGGCTGACCACCATCGACAATAAGTCCTTAGTCTACGTAACAGAGCAGCTCAGTCAAATTGTGCGACAGCGAGAAGCCACATTGCTGGTGGTAGGATTGCCCTACACGCTGGATGGCTCTGTGGGTGCTCAAGCTCGTCGAGTACGGAAATTTACCAAACGCTTGGCAAATGCCTTAGAGCTGCCGGTTACCTATGTAGACGAACGTCTGACCTCGGTCGAAGCTGAGCAACAGCTCCAGGCTGAGCGTCGCCCAACGGCTAAAAACAAAGGGCTCATTGACCGGCGAGCGGCTGCTATTATTTTGCAGCAGTGGCTAGACCGCTTACAAACCGAACCCTGCTCTGAGTGAATTCTTACAGTGCTTGTTTACTTCCCAATTTTTAGGGCACTTGCCCAATGATGTACATCCCAAATACCAAATTTGAACCCTAACCCTAACTACAATTCTGACCAGTCTCCAGATTTTCAGCAGGGGCAATCGATTGTCACACTTGCCGACGACGATGGCTATACCTTGGCTTGCTATGTTGAAAAAGCCATAACCCTCAGCGACTCAGGGCAAGAATATCTACTGCTGCTACCGGTGTCTGCTCCAATTGAAATTTTTAGCTGGCAAGGGGACGATGATACCCTAGCCGACATTGAAGATGACGAAATTGATTTGCTGTTTCCCAGTGCCCGTGCGGTTTTGGCCGAGCTAGACTTGACCTTGCAGCGCAGTGCTTATACGCTTACAGCCGTAGGTAATATTCCTGAGGCTGACGACGAGAGTTGCTTTGCCTTGGAAGTTGATGACGATGGGGCAACGGATAATTTTCAGATGCTGGCGCAGTTTTACCACAGCGATCAGCGCTATGTGGCCTGTACACCCCTAGAGCCTTTACTGTTTTTTGCCTATCGCACTACTGATACGGATACGGTAATGCTGCTATCGCCTGAGGAGTTTCAGCGACTCCAGCCCCAAATTGAAGACCAGCTGTTTGAAGGCTTAGAATAGCCTCTGGTTATTGCTTAAAAGATTACAGCGTCTATGGCAGAACCAGCAACAGGGGCCAAATTCTCCAGTTAAACGCACCGATCAATTCTGAAACTGACCAATGGTTTGTCTAAAGGAATTATGGGTTGTTTGAAGCGCGTATTTTACATTGGCATTGTCCCGCTCACGTTAGGAATAGCGGCCTGGCAAGGATGGTCTTGGTGGAGCTGGGCAACCAGCTCTGTGGCGGTAAGTGAGGTTGAGCAGCCGGTCCAGATTCAAATTCCGTCTGGGACAGCGGCTCAGCAAATTGGCCAAGATTTAGAATCGGCTGGCCTAATCCGGTCAGCTACTGCATGGAAAGTCTGGAATCGTTTACAGGGATTTAAGCAACGAGAAGGTGGGTTGCAAGCCGGGACCTATGCCCTAGCTCCGACGCAATCCATGTCAGATATTGCTGACCAAATCTGGAATGGCGATGTAATTCAAAGTAGCTTTACGATTCCAGAAGGATGGAACCGCAATCAAATGGCGGAGGCGCTAGAAGCTCAGGGTCTGGTGAGCGCCGATGAGTTTTTACAGTCTACCGAAGAAATTCCCTACGCTCAGTTTCCCTGGTTACCTGATGGACTCCCCCATTTAGAAGGGTTTCTTTACCCAGATACCTATCAGCTGCCCAGCGAACAGATTGATGTTGATAGCATTGTCGATCTGATGTTGTTACGCTTTGAGCAGGTGGCCCTGCCTGTTTACCAGCAAACGTCCAGCCCCTATTCCCTGGCAGAGTGGGTAAACTTGGCTAGCATTGTCGAAAAAGAGTCGGTGGTACCTGAGGAGCGCGATACAATCGCAGGAGTATTTGCTCGGCGGCTTCGAGAAGGCATTAGTCTCGGGTCAGATCCGACGGTGGAGTATGGTTTGGGGATTACGCAAACTCCTGAAAATCCTCTGACCTTGACTCAAGTCAACACGCCAAACCCCTACAACACTTATCGTAATTTTGGTCTACCCCCAACACCGATTGCGAGTCCTGGTGTTGCGAGTTTAGAAGCCTCCCTAAACCCGCCCGATACAGAGTTTCTGTATTTTGTCGCTCGCTATGATGGCACCCATGTGTTTAGCCGTTCTCTTGCAGAGCATGAGCGAGCCCAGGGTGAAATCCGCGATCGCATTGACGCCCAGCTAGGGGACGATCTATAACCATTGTCTGGTGGGTATCACCCATCTTTATTGCCTATGACGCCTTGGGGCCAACTTTTACAACCAGACCTTGCCCTAAACGGCTCGATTTTAAGACTGACGCCTGAGCTGATCGAGCGGCATTGTCTTAAGGGGCTAATTCTTGATGTGGACGAAACGCTAGTGCCATTTAAGCAAAGTCAGCCTTTAGAGGAAGTTCGACAATGGCTTAAACAGGTGCGGTCGCTGGCGACGGTAGTGCTGGTGAGCAATAATTTGAGCCACAACCGCATCAGTCGAATTGCTGAGACTCTAGAAGTCCCGGTTTACACCAGCGCCGGTAAGCCCTCTCGGCGTAAGCTGCGTCAGGCCGTTGCTTTAATGAAACTCCCTCCCCACGAAATTGCGATGGTGGGCGATCGCTTATTTACTGATGTGCTTGGGGGCAACCGTTTAGGGCTATTTACGGTTTTAGTAGAACCGATGCTTGATCCGACCATGGTGGCAAGCTCACCTAAGCAGTGTCTGCGCAATGCTGAAATCTGGCTATCAAAGCGTTTAGGTGTGGTCCTAGCTGCAAGTGACAACTCCTAGATAGCCTTAGAAAATCTAACCCACTTTCCACGCCCTCTAACTGTGACTGTATCGTCTACGTCATCCGCTAAATCCCAGTCCCATCAATCTCAAACTAGTGTGGCCCAAACCATTGTGGTCAAAATTGGGACATCCAGCCTTACAGCCCACAATCAGCAGCTGGCTCTATCAGTGCTGGCTCGACTGGTAGAAACTCTGAGCCAGCTTCAACGTCAAGGCCATCGAGTTATTTTGGTGTCTTCTGGTGCAGTGGGTGTGGGCTGTGCTCGTTTAGGGTTGAGTGAACGCCCTAAGGCGATTGAGCAAAAACAGGCGGTGGCGGCGGTGGGGCAAGGCCGGCTAATGCGAGTGTATGATGACCTATTTACTGTATTAGATCAGCCCATTGCCCAAGTATTGCTCACCCGTAGTGACTTGATGCAGCGAGCACGCTATGTCAATAGCTATCACACATTTCAGCAGCTGTTTAATCTCAATGTCATTCCGATTGTGAACGAGAATGACACCGTGGCGGTTGATGAACTCAAATTTGGCGACAATGATACGCTTTCGGCCTTAGTGGCCAGCCTGGTAGGGGCCAACTGGTTATTTTTGTTGACCGATGTAGATCGGCTCTACTCTGCCGATCCACGGGCTAATCCAGATGCTGAGCCGATTACCTGGGTCCAGCATCTAGACGATTTAAATATTGACGTGGGTGATCGCGGTTCGGCTTGGGGCACTGGCGGCATGATTACTAAATTAGAAGCGGCGCGCATCGCCACCAGTGCTGGCATTCGGATGGCGATCACCAACGGCAAGACGCCCGAGAATATTGCTCGGATTTTGGTAGGGGAACCGCTGGGGACGCAATTTGCCCCGAAACCAAATCCTTCAAATGCTCGTAAACGTTGGATTGCCAATGGGTTGCGACCCAGCGGTCGACTCTATTTAGATGCCGGAGCTGTCCGTGCTATCAACCACGATGGAAAATCATTGCTGTCTGCTGGAATTTTGGCGGTTGAGGGTGACTTCCAGTCTCAGGATGCGGTGGTGCTGTGCGATCGCAACGGTCAAGAAATTGCCCGTGGTCTAGTTAACTATAATCACCACGAACTACAGCAGATTCGCGGACGTCGATCAAGTGAAATTTCTATGATCTTGGGCTATGACGGTGCCGATACCGTAGTCCATCGAGATAACTTAGTGCTAGATCCTGATGTCTCGGGTTCTGATATGAACTCTATGGCAGAAAGTAAGCGCTCTCGCTAGATTAATCCGCACATCAGTTAAATGCTGCTGAGGAGCAGATCTCTCCTCATGGTTCTATCTATGACTATATTTACTGCTACACCTATCTACCTATTTACCAATTTCTTATATGACTAGTACTAACCTCCCAGCCCCATCAGTTTTGGTGACCGGTGGTGCCGGTTATATTGGCTCCCATGCGGTAATGGCTCTAGAACAGGCCGGTTATCAAGTGGTTATTTTAGACAGCCTTGAATATGGTCATCAAGAACTCGTTGAGAAGCATCTCAATGCCAAGTTAGTGCATGGCAACACAGCTGATCGAGCCCTACTTGATCAGCTCTTTGAGCAACACAACTTTGCTGCGGTAATGCACTTTGCGGCCTATATTGCCGTGGGTGAGTCGGTGACGGCTCCAGCTGACTACTATCTTAATAACGTGTACGGCACCTTGAATCTCTTGCAGGCTATGGAAACAGCAGGAGTCAAACGGTTTGTCTTTTCGTCGACCTGCGCCATCTACGGACCACCTAAAACTGTCCCAATTCCTGAAGAGCATCCTAAAAATCACATTAGTCCCTATGCCAGCAGCAAACTAATGGTCGAGATGATGCTGAAGGATTTCCAGCAGGCATATGGGTTACAGTCGGTGTGTTTTCGCTATTTCAACGCTGCGGGTGCCGATCCTCAGGGGCGTTTGGGTGAAGACCACAACCCTGAAACCCATTTGATTCCGCTAGTGTTGCAAACGGCGCTGGGTAAACGTGAGCATATTTCCATCTACGGTACTGACTATTCCACCCGTGATGGTACCTGTATCCGGGACTACATCCATGTTGCTGATCTAGCGGATGCCCATGTAAAGGGAGTGCAGTACTTGATTGATGGTGGTGAAACCGCCTTTATTAACTTAGGCAATGGCAATGGCTTTACGGTCAGAGAAGTTATTGAAACCGCCCGTAAAGTGACTGGCCATGCGATTCCCGCTGTGGAATGCGACCGTCGTCCTGGGGACCCCCCTAGCTTGATTGGTAGTAGCGAGCAGGCTAATCAGCGTCTAGGTTGGGTGCCCAAGTATGCAGATTTAGAAACAATTGTTAGCCACGCCTGGCAATGGCATCAAAAGCGTCATGGATGATAAGGAGGGGGAACTTATTAAGCTTTCCGGAATAAATTTACGCACACCGTACTGATAGAAAGTGTCCCAGCCAAGGATTTGGCTGACAGCACGGGCTTTTCTAGAGTGCTTTACCCATTACCACCCTTAAGGGAAAATACACTGATAGGGAAAAGTAACTATATCTAGATAAATCGAGGGATTGAGTGCACTAGAATGAGCAAATCATTCATCGATCCTTTCCCATGGCATTTCGCTTGGGGCAGTGTTTAATCAGCAGCAGGCGCACGCATGGCAGTGGCAACCAACATCGTAAACAAATGGCAACAACGGCTTCAGTCCGATTTGCCCGACCAAAGCCACGATATTCACAAAGCCATTACTCAGTGGCTATGCGGTGAAGACACTGAGCGATTTGAGGAGCTATCCCATAAAGATTTATCGATTGCCACCCAGGCAATGGACTATCGATATCGTATTTTTTACAAGACGTATTGGGGACTGCCTCCTGATAGAGCTTATCAAACTCTGATGAGAAAACTCGGGGGATTGTTCTTAGTACGGAGCAAAATTCGTACCTGGATTGCCCTGAGTCGCGATCGCCAGCGTCAAGTCAAGGACGTTCTACAGGAAATCATTCAAGAAATGCTGCAGAGCGATCGCCATCTACAGCAGCAGATGACCTGGATTGCTAAATGTACAACACGTTCTCAACTTCGTAATTTGCTTACCATGGCAACGATTGAGGAGTATTGTCTGCGACCGATCCGGAATCAGCCTCTGATTGTCTACCGCTTTGTTAATTATCTGCGGCGCTCACAGCGAGGGGGGATGACTCAAGTGCCTGGAGCACAGTTAATCCAGCTAATTTCAGAAGAAATTGGTACGGATGATACGGATAGCACCATCAGCCTATTTGACGTACAGGCCGTTAGTTCTTATGAACAGCATCAAGAGTTCGAAGACATTCAGCGGGCACGTCTATCTGTAAAAGATAGCTTTACGGAATATTTACAAGAAGCTTTGGGGGATACGGCTACTCAGTGGTTGTCGCTGCATTTGCAGGGGTATACCCAGGACAGCATTGCCAAACAGCTTGATATGTCGATCAACCAGGTATATCGACTACGGGAAAAGATTAGCTATCACGCCATCCGTATTTTTACGCTTAAAGAACAGCCAGAACTGGTGCTTGGCTGGCTAAAGACTACATTGACAGAGCATAACTTGGGATTAACCTCTGACCAATGGCAAACCTATTGGCAATCGCTGGAGCCCTCCCAACAGCAGCTACTGTCCGAACTTAAGCAGGGTAGCGATATTGATGCGATCGCGCAAAAGCTGGGGTGCAGACCTAAACTAGTCATGAGCGAATGGGCTAAGCTTTACCTAGCTGCCCAAAATTTACGAACCTAGTCAGTTCCAGGCCCTTGAAAGGTTGTCTTTGGGCAACAGGTGTGGGTGCCCAAAGGGCAGATGACCCACCTACATTGGTACGCTTGGAATCCTGTCTTCGTTATTCCACCTTAGGCAGTCATCATGTCAACTTCCCCAAAAAATAAGGCTTTATCACCACCATCCAGCAGCCCGCAGCGAACTGAGACTATGGCAAATCTGGAGCAAATGTTCCTTCTGATTGAAGGAATTTTGCCCTTTGAAGCCTGTCTCTATTATCAAGTTTTACCACTTTCGATTGAGGGAAGTAGTCTAAACCTAGGGATGGTCAATTCTGATGACACCAAAGCAGCCGACTATGTCAGGCGTCAGGTGTCATACATCAACTGCTCCATCGTATCTCGACCCATATCGTCTGATTGGCACAGAGAGATCCTATCAAAATTTTTGAGTCACTCGGCCAAAAATCGCCAGGCATCTCAGTTCTCACAACCTAAATCTAAGGCTAAATCTAGCCCCTTTGAGGACCAACCAACACTGGTGGTAAGCGCGCCAACTGAAATCATCGAAAACCCCCGTGAGCAGATAAAGACTTCTGCGAAGACAGCGGCTAACAACCATCAGCCTAACGGTGTCCAAGCTCCCCCAAGCTTAGATGACCAGCCGGAGAACGCTCAGCCGATAGAAGAGCAGCCTATCAAAGCGAATCCCGCAGAATCGGCAGGAGCCCATACCGCTGAGGAAACTCATCAGGCCGCAGCTTCACGCCCTCCGCTAACCATAGAGCTAGGAGAAGAAACTTCCCCAGCAGAATCATCATCACCTAGATTGTCTTCAAATACGGACAGACAGTCTGAAGAAACTGTTCCCGAATCACGCTTTGATCCCAGCCAATCTACCCCCAAAGAGCTAACTCAGGTATTACTGAAACAGCTGATTACTCAAGAAGGGATTGGTCGCCTTTATCTAGAACGTCAGAACATCGCTTGTCGCATCCTTTGGAGTAAGGATGGTGTTGTGCAGTCAGTATTTGACAATATCTCTACTCAGCTTTTTCAAGGAGTCATCAATGAACTCAAACGAATGATGAGCCTGTCATTGATTCCTGTACGAAAGCCTAAGCAGATTGAAATTGAGCGCATACATAACCAAAAGCGCATCTTATTAAGATTTCGAGTCATGCCAGGTGACAATGGCGAAGAAGCCACGCTGCAAATATTACGGGGAGCAGCACTGCGGTTTTATCAGCAGCAACAGATGGATAACTTAGGACGCGATGCGTTGGGTGTGGCTCAGGATTTACAACAACGTATTGACGATCTAAGGGCTAAGGCTCAGCGCAATTTAGACGTTCAAGACGATACCAAACAAAAAACGCTGCCCGCCATCATGAACATGCTTAAACAAATGGAGCAGCAGCTCAACGACATCATGCAAGATTCAAACTAGTGCAGCGTCAAAGCTTAATTTTAGGGTAAACGGAAGTTAGCTTGCAGCGAGCATCATCGACCTTCATCTGCCAGTCAACCCCACGTTGCCTGTTGTTGATATCGTTCGACCAAGCGGTTGTTTCCGCCCGTAGC
>JBHJIV010000204.1:0-8284 GCA_050043105.1 Leptolyngbyaceae cyanobacterium
CAAAGTAGTAGAAAGTCACATCCATTACCCCTGTAATTGACGTTGCAAATCATCCACCGGATTAATCACCAATCCCGGCACTTCACGCTGTAAGGAGGTACCAGAATGGGCGGCTGTTTTTGGTAAAAACAAAATCTCAGCGCTGTGGCTAGGGAGTTGTTTACCTGGCTGTGCGGTGAGCCATACAAGCGGTGGGGCAGGCAGTTTGTGGTCACCGCTGTCGTTGGGCTGAATGCCAGCCAGTGCTGTTAACACCGCTGTCATTTGCTGTAGCAGTCCCGTTTTTGTGCTCCAAAATTGCGCCGCTAGCCCCTGCTGTTGGGCGTAGTTATAGAGCGATGCGGCCACAATCACAGCCCGTTCAAAACTCTCTATATTCCATGCATTAGAGGTATCGAGAGCAATAATTAAACTTTGATGGCTGGTCAGCACCTCAAGCTCTCGCACCCGTAGTTCTCCGTAGCGGGCACTGGTGCGCCAGTGAATCAGTCGAGTTGAGTCACCCCAGCGATAGGGGCGTAATGCCCGTGTCAATCCCTCGGTGCCGCTGGCATTAATGGCCGTTTTCTGAAGTCGCTGACGGCCTTGTTCATCGCCCAGCAGGTCAATCACCGGACAGCGATCTAACGGCAGTATCTGTGGATAGACAATGGCCTTGGCTTTAGCCGCATGCAAACGGCTGCACCAAAACAATCCGAGGGGAGCTGCAGTGCGAAGACGGACCTCAGGCCAGGTATAAATACCGCGCTTTTTGGTCGGAATTTCATAGCGCCAAGTGTAGTGCGATCGCGACTCCAACCGTGCGATCGCACTGGTTTGATATCCACCCTAATCGGCAGGCACCAGATCCTGCACCTGCAGCAGACTTTTGGTCTGAGGTGTGGTGTTTTCTAGCTTTACCACCATAGAAAGTGCGTCCCCTGCCGAAACAGGTCGTGGCAGTTGGCGAGTTACCGACAATCCATGTAACGCTCGCTGCGGCAAAATCGATGACACCGACAGCAGGGCAAGCGAGACGCCACTAATCACATATAGCCAGCCAGCCATCGTGTTAGTCGCCGCCCCCAGAAAGCAGAGCGTTAGCCCAAGCAGTACCCAGCCACTATAGGCGGGCGTCACCCAGTTTGCCTCCATCCAACGAGACCACCGCTGAAGTATCGACATCAATCAAACCCTGAAACGACGATTAGCAAAACCAGACCACCGATAGGGTGCCCCTAAGTAATTAGGTTAGACTGATGACACCACAAATGGCTCTTGAGCGGCACCAGTCATGACCAACATTCGCTCTCCACTAAATGCCGTTATCTACACTGAGTCAGACGGTCAACCGATAGCAGAAAGCGACGCTACCCGCGATTATTTGTTTTACAGCGTTGAGGCGCTTAGACTTTACTTCAAAAGCCGTGGCAGCGTTTACGTCTCTGGCAATTTGTTTATCTACTACGAAGAAGACAATCCTAAGGCCGTCATTTCGCCGGATGTATTTGTGGTGTTCGGCAGAACAGCGGGCTAAAGCTTTAGCCGAAAAGTTGCGATCGCTCGGCATTAACCCAAACAAAGTATAGGCAAATATTGTTGAACCCTTTTGCTGAGCCCTTGATTCACTCACCAGCTAATTTCAGAGCTTTTAGGAGGATATCTGCACTGATGCGAAAGCCAGCATCAATCAGCTTTTCGTATTCATCTCGGGCAGACGCAATATAACCATCGCGCTTTGCTATGGCGATGATACTGACTGTGCCTCGTACTGGTAAGCCTAGAATAGCGGAGGCTTTACGGGCAGCTCTATCATCGATAATGGCTTCGAAATCTGGATGTGCAATCAGCCAGGACATGACGTAACTTTCGCCCATGCCTAGATCCCAACTGGCTACTTGGGGAGCAATGCTGTCAACCGGCTTGATATATTTCTGCCCTTCGTTGCGAATCCAGCTTACAGCAGGGTCGTTGTATCCGCCGTTTTGGATTTCTTCAGCTACACCGTGCGGAATGACTAGCTCATCGCAAAGTTGGATGAGTAAATCAACCCGACCGATTTTGGTCAGGATAATGATTGGGGATGCATTGACAGCCCAGCGTCTAGTCACGAGTGATTTCCTCTTCTAGTTCGTCTGGGGTTACTTGAAAAGGAGAGACCTCAATACGGTTGAGGGCGGCTAGAAAGGCTTGGCGGCTAATGCCTGCGATTTCGGCAGCTTTGGATTGGGATACTCTACCGATTTCGTACCATTTAACAGCAGCGGCTATGCGGAGTTCTTGGACGAATTGATCGGGGGTGCTGCGGGTAACAGAGAAGACACTTTCGGGGAGGCTGAGTTGGATTTCTATCATGGGTCTTTGGGTAATGGGCGGACAGGTCTCTGCTAACGGGCTTTAGAGTTTGCCTTTGAAGGGTTGGGCAGCAACAAGTTAACAATGTACTCTTGGCTACCGATCGGCTATAAAAGCGAAAGTTGAGTATCTGTATCTGGTTTTCCTTTTGCTGTTGGAGGATTAAGGATTTCTTGCGCAATTTTTGTAGCTACTTCAGCTGCATGTTTGTTGCTACAAGCAAAACACAAGAGATACAAAGGAGTATTTTTCGAATTTGTTAACCATAGTGGGTTCCGAGCAACCCCTGAGAAAACATCTGCTAGGCGGCCAATAAAATATTCTTTAATGATTTCAAAATCTGCCGTTTTTTCGAGCAGGATATTGCGTTCACCGAAGATATCACTGGTTTGACTCACCCTATAAAACATGTCAAACCAATCACTCTCACCAAAAGCCTCATTTAACCTATTTCTTACACTATCGCTAATATTGCCATCTCTTTTCAGCAACCTATTAATAGCTACTCCTATAGGAAACAAATACCAAAGATCTATCGCGTTTGTTGCCGCAATCCTCTCCATTGTATTCCATGGGATTTGCATGCCGTATGGATCCAAAAAGAGTACTGTTCTTTCTCTATTCCAAGACTTCTGGCACAACTCCAAAAGCTTTTGATTTGCGTCTCCACGAAGAACCTCAATATCTTCTGCTTGCTCTGGAAAGTCGTATCTAAGCTTTTCAAGCTGAGCCGCCTTCTCTTTGCTTTTTTCAATGAAGATATATTTTTTAAATCTGGGTTCTACTTGAAGAGCGACACGGGCTGAACCATCTACAAATTCTTTGACCTCTGATGTCACTAATTCTGGCAAAGAAATTTGCAATTCTTCGTCAGCAATATCCTCTTTAGCATTGATATACCCAGTACCAGCAAAAGCATCTATATAAGAATATGAATAACGCCTCTTCTTCATAATCTGAGTGTAAGCTTCTAAGTACTTACGTACTCTTTCCAATTTTTCATATGTCCAATTGCCTCCAAAAGTATGCTCAATCATGGTGGTTTCTGTGACGTTTTCAATACAAGATTGCAGTACTTACTCCCAATAAGTGTAAATTAGACCAGATTTTTCTTATAATGTTCAATATCAGTACAATTGAACTATATTTACATTAATGAAAGGCACTCTTAAAGGCACCGAAACGGTCACTTCTCCTCTACAAGAAAGTGCCTTAAGTAAAAAAGGCTTATGTGACTATGTCATAAATATTGCATCAGGATGTTTGCACGGATGTACCTTTTGTTATGTTCCATCAACACCAGCTATACGAACAAGACAAGCTCTTTTAAGTGATAAAGGTGTTAAAAATCCTCAAATGGATTGGGGCAAATATCTTTTTTTAAGAAATAAAGCACCTGAGCAATTAAGCAAAATACTCGAAAAAAAGCGAACATGGAAAACCACTAATAGTGGTAAAGGTGTTGTGCTTTTATGCTCAGGAACAGACCCATACCAAAATAGTCAAACTGCTTTTTTAACAAGAAAAATAGTCAAACTTCTAATCGCGAGTAATAAACGCGTTCGTATCCTAACTAGAAGTCCTCTATGGACCAAAGATCTTGATGTTCTGTCACATCCAAACATTACCATCGGAATGAGCTTACCTCATTTTGATGACTCTTTAAGTAAGTTAATTGAACCGAGTGCACCTCCGCCCTCAGTAAGGTTTAAGGCTTTATTAGAAGGGAGAAAAGCTGGCTGTCGTCTTTTTATTGCAGCTGCTCCTACTCCTCCTAGTCTAAAAGAAAAGGACTTTACAGAGTACTTGGAAAAAGTCATTACTATCAACCCTGAAATAATTTTTTGGGAACCCATTAACGCAAGGGGCACCAATGGCAGCAGAATGCAGCAAGCCGGTATCAGCTTTGTTACTTCTGTCATGACTCAAAAATCTTGGGCTCACAATTTTCTACAACAATGGGAAATGCTAAATAACGCAGCTCAGAAAGTAGGATGTCTCGACAAATTACATATCTGGCCAGATAAAGCACTCAAAAAATTTACAGATCCGCAAAAAGTAGAGTATTGGATCAATAGACCCACAATTGAAACATGGTCAACATGATTTTTCTTTTTACTAATGTTCATAACTCACCAAACAAGATCTCTAACATTAGTTAAGGGCTTTCTCATCACAAGAAAAAACACTCTGATGACTTTGAGCATCAGAGTGTTTTCAAAGAAATTAGAAAGTTAACTATTAACGCTTCGCCAGCTTCTTCTTAGACATCTTGCGCAGACGAATCGACTCTGGGGTCACCTCAACCATTTCATCGGAGGCAATATACTCCAGTGCCCGCTCCAAGCCCATATCCTGAGGGCTCTGTAACTGCACAAGCTCATCACCGCTAGCGGCCCGATGGTTGGGCAGCTGCTTAGCCTTACAGACATTCAGTTCAAGGTCTTGAGGACGATTGTTCTCACCAATAATCATGCCTTTATATACCTTCGTCCCAGGCTCAATAAAGAACACACCGCGATCTTCAGCGTTCTTCAGCGCATAGAATGTCGCCACACCTTCTTCAAAAGAGACCAGCACACCATTACGGCGAGTCTCCACGTCACCCGACATAGAGCGGTACTCCAAGAAGCTGTGGTTCATAATGCCCTCACCCCGAGTCTGGCGCATAAACTCGCCCCGGAAGCCAATTAGACCACGGGCAGGCACCACAACCTCCAGCTGAGCGCGACCATTGCCGTCTACCATCATGTCCTGCATTTCACCGCGACGCTGACCCAGACGCTCTATACAGCCACCGACAGCATCTTCAGGTACGTCCATCGCTAGCTGCTCATAGGGTTCGCAGGGTTGGCCCTTGATCTCACGGAAAATCACCTGAGGCTGAGAAACTTGAAACTCATAGCCCTCACGACGCATGGTCTCAATCAAAATACCCAGGTGTAATTCACCACGGCCAGATACGGCAAAGCGATCGGGAGAATCGGTTTCTTCTACTCGCAGAGCAACGTTAGTTTCTAGCTCACGCATTAAGCGATCGCGAATTTGACGAGAGGTAACAAATTTACCTTCCTTACATGCAAATGGAGAGTCATTCACCGCAAAGGTCATCTGCAGTGTAGGCTCATCTACCTTAATCAGCGGTAATGCCTGGGGGTTGTCAGGAGACGTAATCGTCTCACCGATATTGGCATCAGCAAAACCAGCAACGGCCACAATATTGCCAGCAGTAGCTTCTTCAATCTCGGTGCGCTGTAGCCCTTCAAAGCCCATTAGCTTAGAGACTTTTGCCTTAACAACTTTGCCATCGCCCTGCACCAAAGCAGCTTGCTCACCGTTGCGAATAGTGCCGTTATGCACCTTACCGATGACAATACGGCCAAGGTATTCGGAGTAAGCCAATGTGGTGACCTGCAGCTGCAGAGGTTTGTCAGCATCACCTACCGGTGGTGGAACGTTGTGCAAAATTGCCTCAATCAGAGACTGCATGTCCTTGTCTTCGTCCTCTAACTCATTTTTGGCATAGCCAGCTAAACCGGAAGCAAACAGATAAGGAAAGTCGCACTGGTCGTCATCAGCACCCAGCTCAATAAATAGATCTAAAACCTTATCTACCGCACCCATGGGCTCTGCCCGAGGTCGGTCAATCTTATTGACAACAACGATGGGGCGCAGACCCTTTTCCAATGCTTTTTTGAGTTCAAAACGAGTCTGAGGCATCGGCCCTTCATTTGCATCCACAATCAGGATGCAGCCGTCTACCATGCCAAGTACTCGCTCAACCTCGCCACCAAAGTCAGCGTGACCAGGGGTATCGACAATATTGATCAGCGTGTCTTTATAATGAACCGCTGTGTTCTTGGAAAGAATAGTAATACCGCGTTCACGCTCTAAGTCATTAGAGTCCATGACGCAGGTGGGGACCTCTTCACCTTCGCGGAAAATACCGGACTGTTGAAGTAGAGAATCGACCAGCGTTGTTTTGCCGTGGTCTACGTGGGCGATGATTGCAACGTTGCGGATGGGAAGGCTCATTGGGTTGGAACTTCCAGAACTAGCGGTGTGATGTTTCGTAAAAAACCTTTACAATTGTAGCTCCAGATGGCAACAATGGCAGTTGAAGCTAACGGGTTTCTGCACAAATTAAGAAATGGGTGTGGTCAATAAAGATAGCCGTTGTGGTTTGGCCAGTTCTCCATTACAAAGTTTCTAAGTTCAGGAAATTGTTCACTCTCCTGTCAGCAAATAATCAATTTTTCCATGTTGAATTTGTGGGGGAGGTACAAGGAACGCCCCCACAAATTAAACGACTCTCCAGAGAAAACCCACACCAATCAGTTCGGTTCTGCCCACTACGAGAACTTAACCGGCCTCGCTAAACTGGCATTACAGCGGCAAAGAACCCAAACAGCCGCTACCAGCCACGTTTTGAGTGAGGTAATTATGACCAACGAGTCTAACAACAACACAAACTCCGGATTTATGGGTGGGGCTGCTGTACAGGGCAATTCTCTAATGCAGTATGTGCAGTCTATGGAGCCCGAGATGATTGCGCAGCTATCTCGTCCTGTCTCTGGCGATGTTATGCAGGCAATGGAGCTCAATATCATTGCTCTACTGGGTGGCCTTCCTTCTGAAGGGTTTGACGTTTCTGTCACTACCAGCCGTGAGACTCTAGGTCGCTTACTGGCATCAGCCATGATGGGGGGCTATTTCCTCAAGAGTGCTGAGCAACGTTTGGACATGGAAACATCCCTTATGGGCAACCTTAAGACCGACTTAGATAACTAACTGGCTCCAGACAATAGCCTTACCATGGCAGGATCAAGATAACAGTCAATTGTGGTCTGCTCGTGGGTGAAGCTAAGAAAAATCGACATATCGTGCGCGATAGCGCCAACAGTGAATATGCTCTAGAGCAGGTGCCCCCACCCAGGGCATCTGCTTTAGGTTTGGATGGGGCTATAAATCTAGAGCCATTGGCACCTGACCTGCGTCAGGCACTACTGACCTGGTATGGCGATCAGGGTCGTGATTTACCCTGGCGGCGTAGTCGAGATCCCTACGCTATTTGGATTTCGGAAATCATGCTGCAGCAGACCCAGGTAAAGACGGTGCTGCCTTACTATCAACGCTGGCTTGAGCTATTTCCAACGATAGCGGTTCTAGCCCAAGCTGAGCAGCAAACTGTCTTAAAAGCTTGGGAAGGGCTGGGCTACTATGCTCGGGCGCGAAACTTACATAAGACTGCTCAGCTGATTATCGAGCGTCATGATGGGATATTTCCAGCAACGTTTGAAGATGCGATCGCACTTCCCGGTATTGGTCGCACTACAGCTGGCGGCATTCTCAGCGCTGCTTATAACCTACCTGTTGCCATCCTCGATGGTAATGTGAAACGAGTATTGGCTCGTCTGGTCGCTTTACCTAAGCCACCGGCTAAAGCCATCAATGAGCTGTGGCAGGTATCCGAACAGATATTGGACCCACAGCAACCCCATGATTTTAACCAGGCAATTATGGATTTGGGAGCCACCCTGTGCACCCGTCATCGTCCATCCTGTCTGCTATGTCCGTGGCAAAGCCATTGCGCCGCTTACCATCAAAACCTACAGTCTGAGCTACCCATGACCGAATCTCGCGCTCCATTACCCCATAAGCAAATTGGTGTGGCTGTTATCTACGATGATGACGGTCGCATTTTGATTGATCGCCGTAAGCAAGAGGGCCTGTTGGGGGGTTTATGGGAATTTCCAGGCGGCAAAATCGAGCCCAATAAAACTTTTGAAGACTGTGTGCGACGAGAAATAAAAGAAGAGTTAGACATCGAAATTGAGGTCAACGACCCGCTGATCGTTATTGACCATACCTACAGTCTCTTTAAGGTGACGTTAAACGTCTTTAACTGCTGCCACATCAGTGGTTTACCCAAACCGATTGAATGTGACGT
>JBHJIV010000205.1:0-6814 GCA_050043105.1 Leptolyngbyaceae cyanobacterium
ATGGTCCTCAGTGCGGTTGCGACCCTGGGGTTTAGTGTCATCACCTAGCTGGTGCGCGGTCTTAGCTTAGGCGGCAACTATTTTGGCTTAGCGCTAACTGGCCTAGACAGCTTTAGTTTTTTTAATGCCAACGCTCTGCTCTGGCTACAGCTAGTGGTGCTGGTGCCAATTTTGGCGCTGTTAGCCCCTCAAATCTATCGCTCAGTCTGGCGAGATGTTGGCCAGTCCCTGCGCTCAATGCCGCGGCTATTTGCTCTGATAGGTGGCGGTGTCTTTTACTTTTTTGCCCAAGTTTTATTGTTTCAAGCGGCGGGCACCCTGGGGCCAGCGACCGCAGCTCCCCTACTATTTTCGTACCCTTTACTGGCAGTACCGCTGCTGTGGTGGCTCAATGGCGATCGTCCTAATATATTGAGGGCTGTGGTGATGCTGGCCATGGCGATGGGAGTTGTTTTACTACTGCGTCCCTTATCGCTGGCTAGTCTGGCGGTGGCGTTGCTAAGTGCGATCGCATTTGCCCTCTATGTGGTTACCAATAGCCTAAACAATCGTCAAAGCCATCCCATCTCAGCCGGTTTAATTCAGCACTGCATTATGGCGATTCTCAGCAGCGTTGTTTTGCTGATCCGCCCCCTTGTGATTACCCAAGATTTAACCAGCCAATTTTTCTTGGGCGGTCTTGGTTTAGGGTTACTCGCCAGCGTTAGCTACTTCTTTCACTACACAGGGCTGCGGCTGGTGGGTGGATTACGGACTGCCCTTGTGGCTGCGGCCACCCCACTAGTAACAGCGTTGCTGGCTATGTTTTTCCTAGGCGATCAATTAGCACTACAGCTAATCCAGTGGCCCGGTGTAATTCTCATCACTCTGGGCGGTATAGCTCTGGCACTAGACCGACTAAGCCGTCAGTAAATTGAACGGAGAGGGAGGGATTCGAACCCTCGAATGAGTCACCCCATTACAGCATTTCCAGTGCTGCGCCTTCGACCACTCGGCCACCTCTCCAGGGATATTTTCGCTAAGCAAGTTAAACCTCGATAGCCAAAATATACTAGCAGAAAGTGGTGCTTATTTCATGCGACCATTGCATTTATGCGACTACTGCATTCATGCAACGACCACTGTATGAATGCAACTATTGCAGAGCACGGCTGCGTTTTTTAAAAATCTGGTTTTATGACCCAAACCCATACCGTTAATATCTATCACCGTCAAAAAGACCGTCACTATACGGCTCAGGTACCGGATGATCGCTACATTTTACACACCGCCGAAAACCAGGGAGCTGATCTGCCGTTTGCCTGCAGAAATGGTGCATGCACCACCTGTGCTGTCCGTATTTTGTCAGGTGAAATCGATCAGCCAGAAGCGATGGGGCTTTCCCCCGCTCTGCGTGAGAAAGGCTATGCGCTGCTATGTGTTAGCTACCCGCGTACTGACCTGGAGGTTGAAACCCAGGATGAGGACGAAGTCTATGAGCAGCAATTTGGTCGTTACTTTGGCAAAGGTAAAGTACGGTTTGGTTTGCCTTTAGACGAAGATTAGGCGAGCGGACAGAAATCCGATCTTGGCAAATACAAAGTTTTGACACGCTAGTCGTCTGTCCTGTAGGTCTTGCGGGGCAGCATCTGTTGAGTCAATATCTATACGATCAAACTCCACCCCGTTATTGAGCAGCCAATGACTATAGCGCCTACCCCTGATGATCTACAGCGGTTTCTAGACATCGCTACTGAAGCCGCTCTAGCTGGGGGCGCTGTTCTCCAGAAGTATTGGGGAAATTTATCGTCTATTCAAGAAAAAGGTCGTTCCGGGGATTTGGTCACTGAGGCTGACCGCGCCTCTGAGGTCGCTGTCCTGGATGTGATTAAACGACACTTGCCAGACCATGCCATTTTAGCGGAGGAGTCTGGGCAGCTAGGACAGCGTGATAATCCCTTGCTCTGGGCCATTGATCCCCTAGATGGCACCACTAATTACGCTCATCAGTACCCCCTCTGTGCGGTTTCCATTGGGCTGCTGGTGTCAGGAAAACCCATGGTGGGTGTGGTTTATAACCCGATTCTGGGGGACCTCTACCGGGGGGCAAAGGGCCTGGGAGCCACCCACAATCGCAAACCGATCCAGGTTTCAACGACAGCTCATCTGTCAGAGAGCCTACTGGTGACCGGCTTTGCCTATGACCGTCGAGAAGTTCTGGATAATAACTATGCTGAATTCTGTCACTTGACTCACCTGACCCAGGGTGTGCGTCGAGGGGGCTCAGCCTCCATCGATTTAGCCCATGTTGCGTCTGGATGTCTCGATGGCTACTGGGAGAGAGGACTGTCTCCGTGGGATTTAGCGGCAGGTGTGGTACTGATAGAAGAAGCAGGTGGTCAGGTAAGTGCCTACGATGGTACTCCCTTCGATATCTATTCTGGTCGGCTGGTGGCCACAAATGGCCCTCTACACCAGCCCATTGTCAATGAATTGAGTCAAATAACACCGTTGCCTCAGTTTGCGCCTGCGTCGTAGCTTTACTTTCCTAAAGATTTGTTAGACACAATCTACGTATGTTGAGCGTCAATCTGACTGCAGGTATTAAATGTTAATACGAATAAACTAAAATAAGTTGTCACAAACAGCGATCGCAAAGATGCAGGTTAACCGCGGATTATTCAAATTGGATTTAGTAGACCACCACGCCATTTTGGGAGTGCCGCTGGATGCCGATGCGAAACAGGTCAGAAAGCGCTATCTCAAAATTGCCCGTAAGTTACATCCTGACAGTTTGCGAGCAGCGACCGATGAACAAAAGCAGCAGGCTAGTGAGCTGCTCTCTAAGCTGGTAAACCCAGCCTATGAGAAGCTGAGCCAAGAAAAGTCTGCAGTGGAGCACAAAGTCAGACTGAGGTTAAAGGGCCAGCAGCTACAGGCTCAACCTGCTCTGCTATCGCTTTCTACAGAGCAGTTCAAAAAAGTTGCTAAAAGCAACAACGTTGAATATGCCTACAGCAACGCACTAGAGCCGTTGGTGCTTAAGCAATACGAGTCACTAGACCAGGTGATGGATGCCATCGGTGACATCAGCGAACTCAACGCTATTTATGTAATGCGTCAAGGTGGGGCACCTGGCCAAGCAGAGCAGTCGGATAAGCCGTCTAACGATGGTGGGGGAGACACCACGCCAGACGATGACGAGGGTAAGGTAACCGTTCTTTCTCACCGTGAACGCCGGGCAAAACTGATTGAAAGTTGTATTAACCGGGCCAAAGAGTTTGAATACAAGGGAAATTTCCAACGGGCCATTATCGAGCTGCGAGAAGCGGTTGATGCACATCCTCAGAATCCTAAATGTCATGCTGAGTTGGGTCGGATGTACCTACGTAGCAACCAACTCACAATGGCAGGTATCTATACTAAGAGCGCATTGAAGCTAGAGCCTAAAAACGAGATGGCCCTTGATGTCAAAAAGAAGCTGGACACCCATGCTAAGCGGACGGCTAAAGGCTCCACAACGTCAACAGCTTCTGGCGATAAGTCTGGCGGTCTATTTGGCGGTCTGTTTGGCGGTAAGAAACGTAAGTAGTTTGGATGGCTAGTCTGTCATCCCCCTGACGCTTTAAGCTGGTATGGCAATCAGCCGCCGTAAAGCTATGACCTACCAACCTCCAACGGGTGGACGCGATCTCTTCCCAGTCGATGTGGCTCAAAAGCGCTGGATTGAAGATCGCATTGAAGCCGTTTTTCAGCGATGGAGCTATCAGCGCATTATTACCTCCACTGTTGAAAATATGGACACGCTAATGGCGGGTGGTGCAATTCGGCAGTCTGAAGTTATTGAACTCAATAGCCGGGGTGAGCGTTTGGGGCTACGACCTGAGCTAACAGCGTCGATTGCCCGGGCTGCGGTGACCCGGATCAGCAATTACCCCCAGCGGCTTTACTATCACGCCAATGTCTTTCGCCGCTCGTCCACAGGCAGCCAGGGTGGTCAGCAGGCGGCCTATCAGGCGGGTGTGGAGCTGCTGGGTGCCAGCGGCTCTCTGGCAGATATAGAAGTCTTGCTGATTATGGCTGACTGTCTAAAGGCATTGGGTTTGGAAAACTGGCACCTGTTGTTGAGTGAGGCAAGTTTAGCTGGGTCTTTGCTGGCACCCTTCCCAACTGCTGTACGAGAGCGAGTCAAAGTTGCGATCGCAAACCTAGACCGTGTCACCCTAGAAACCTTGCCGCTGTCCGACGAGCTACAGACATTAGCTTTAACCATCATGGATTTGCGGGGAGAGCCACGAGCTGTTCTCACTAAAGTAAGCCAGCTGGAGCTAAGCGAGTCGCAACGGCAAAGCGTCAATAGTCTCAAGACCCTGATTGACCTACTAGAGAGCACTCTGACTACAAATCTGCCCAAGCTGGTGCTTGATCTGAGCCTAATGCAGACCTTTGAGTACTACACAGGTGTAGTATTTAAGGCCGTAGTTCGCACTGAACACACCTGTGAAGTGGTGGGTCAGGGTGGCCGCTATGACAACCTATTAAGCCTGTTTCATCCCGACCACAAATCCTATCCTGGCGTTGGGTTTATCCTCAATGGTGAAACCCTGCAGCAAATTTTGCAGCCGCACCTGCCAGCTATGGTGGCCGAAAGCGATTGGCTCGTCGTGCCAACAGAAATAGCCGCTGCTGCTGCTGCCATTGACCATGCCCAGACGCTACGTCAGGCAGACACACTGACCCGTGTAGATCTCAGACTTGACCTGACCATATCAGAAACGACTGTGCGACAGATTGCCACTGAGCGCAAGATCGCCAACATTGCCTGGGTAACCGAGCAAGGAGAGGTGCGTGTAGAACATTTGAGCTAATTCTTCCACCAGCCAAGCGGGTGAGCTTAGATGCTGTGCATTTCGCTGCAATAAGCCAGTTACTGTAGCAATCTAACGCTTTTGGCGATGGTGTGAGCGATGGCGCAAAGCAATAACCCCCGCTTGCCCTTTAAGATAAACAAATGTAACCGTTTGTTAGGTTGTCAGACCTGCAAAACATACGTTTTGACGAACACTTATTTTAAGGAGTGCCGTGGCCCATTCTATTGTTACCGACGTTTGTGAAGGCGTTGCTGATTGCGTTGATGCTTGCCCTGTAGCCTGTATCCATGAGGGTCCCAAGAAAAATAAGAAGGGAACCAACTGGTACTGGATTGACTTCGATGTCTGCATTGATTGCGGTATCTGTCTGCAGGTATGTCCGGTGGAAGGCGCAATCTTACCTGAAGAAAAACCTGATTTACAGAAAACACCGGTTTAATTGAGCTAATCTAGGCTCAGTTTTCACAACAAAATCGTTCATGATGCGGAAACCTCTGTACCATGGACGTTTTAGTTGATTTAGTACTTGCGTTCTAGGTGGACCTGTGCTAAAAATACCTGGAAGTATTGATTTCTCTCGTTATGAACAAAGGTGAACTTCTAGATACGGTGGCTGAAAAGGCCGGTGTTTCCAAAAAAGTTGCAGATGCTGTAGTATCGGCAACCATTGATGCCATCATGGAAGCTGTTTCCAGTGGCGATAAGGTAACCCTGGTAGGGTTTGGTAGTTTTGAGCCTCGCGATCGCAAACAGCGTGAAGGCCGCAATCCTAAGACCGGTGAGACCATGACAATTCCAGCAACTACAGTACCTGCCTTCTCAGCAGGTAAGGCATTCAAGGAAAAAGTCGCTGCTTAGACACGAGGACAACAATAAAAGGACGCGATCACTCTAGGTCGAGTTCCACTCAAAGCTTCAGTTAATACGACGTGGTCTGTGCTTGGCCGCGTCGTTTTATTGTTTAAAGATACAGCCGTAATTACACGGTATCGGCTTTGTTTAATCAATAGCGACATATTTGAGCAAGATCTCTCAACTTTCTGCGTGCTCATATCAATTTGATATGTTTTGAAGCCTTTAGGGCATCTTGTGACGAATAGGAGACCGTTTGAGATCTGTTCCTGCCCGTTTACAAAGTCTGGGAGTGATGACCCGATGGAGCCGCTAGATTACTTTCACGTGTGTCACTGTGACCACCCCCTCGCGGAAGGCGTAGTTTTACCATCTGGAGCTTGCGCCATCAGCTGGTATGGCTTGGCTCACAGCCATGGGGTATTCCCAAGCTTTGATATGTTTAACGGTATGCAAAATCGATTGTCCGAGCGCTCGATCAAATATGTGGCTGATGCTGAGTCCAAAACATTCTATCTTCAACGTAATGAAGACTGGAGCGGTATCAGTGGTACTGGTCTAGTCGCGGTTGGGTTTGAATTTGAACGTCTGGCAATGCTCCACTGGTTTGGCAAAGACGGCTCAACATTTTGGTATGAAAGCGTAGCGCTAATTGAGCAAGTTCACGGTCATGAAGGACGGACGCAAATTGTTCGATGTTTGACCCCCAGTTTGAGCTATACATCGTAGCTATGTGTAATGCTGGAAAGGTGTTTGCTTGGTTTGCCATGGTCGTCCTTCAGACGGCAATCTCTCAACAGCCTGCAAAGTCTTTAGAAATCTCTTGAGTGTTAACAAGAGACGAGGACATCCTCCCGTAATTTCTTAATGCAGGCAAAGAGGCAGCTACATCTTAGTTCATATACCCACCGCTAATGTATGTCATGCCAGACAGAAAACATAACAGAAAAGGAGATAAGCGTGATGCTTACCTCCCGATGAGTGAGTAACGTCTGGGTGGAGTTTTTTAATGGAACGATGGGGTGTGACGAATCAGGTCCATAAACTCCTGACGCGTGCGAGCATCGTCAGCAAACACCCCTTGCATTGAACTGGTAACCGTCCAAGAACCT
>JBHJIV010000206.1:0-10797 GCA_050043105.1 Leptolyngbyaceae cyanobacterium
GTGCGCGACATTGAAACCGCTAAAGATACTGCCGACCATCTAAAGTGGAGCAAATTCTCAGGCGCTACCTGGAGTCACGATCATCAAGGCTTTTTCTACAGCCGCTATGATGAGCCCTCATCTGAGTCTCAATTTGAAGAAGTCAACTACTTTCAAAAACTCTTTTACCATCGTCTGGGCACTCCCCAGTCAGACGATACGCTTATTTACGAACGCCCTGATCAAAAAGAATGGGGGTTTCAGGGACAGGTCACTAACGATGGTCGCTATCTGGTCATTTCGGTGTGGCGCGGTACCGAGCGCAGAAATCTGATCTTCTATAAAGATCTCCAAGAGCCCAAGAGCAAAGTCGTTGAGCTGATCAGTGACTTTGAAGCCTCCTATAGTCTAATTGATAATGATGGCACCACATTTTGGTTTCAGACTGATTTAGCAGCATCTCGTGGTCGAGTGATCGCGCTCGATCTGACCCAAGGCAATAGCCCTAAAGAGATTATTTCAGAGACAGACGAAACATTGGGCTCGGTTAGCCTGCTGAACAATCAGTTTGTTGCCAACTATCTAAAAGACGCCTACACGACAATTCAGATTTTTGACCTAGACGGCCAATCTCTAAGAACAGTAGAGCTGCCAGGCATTGGCTCAGCCGGTGGGTTTGATGGTAAAAAAGAAGACACAGAAACGTTTTATCGGTTTTCTAGCTTTACGGTGCCCAGCCGCATCTATCGATACAATATGGAAACCGGAGAACAAGTCCTGTTCCGTGAGGCTGAGGTGGCCTTTGACCCCAGTCAGTATGAAACCCAACAGGTGTTTTACACCAGCAAAGACGGCACACGGGTGCCCATGTTTATTACCCATAAAAAAGGACTGACACCCACTGGTCACACCCCCACACTGCTCTATGGCTATGGCGGATTTAATATCTCTCTGAGCCCCAACTTCTCGGTTAGCAACTTAGTGTGGTTAGAAATGGGAGGAATTTATGCGGTCGCCAACCTGAGAGGGGGCGGAGAATATGGCGAAACCTGGCACCAGGCGGGCACTAAGCTCACTAAGCAAAATGTTTTTGACGACTTTATTAGTGCGGCTGAGTGGTTAGTCGAGAGCAACTACACGGCCCCAGAAAATTTAGCCATCATCGGCGGCAGCAACGGCGGGCTGTTGGTTGGGGCCTGTATGATCCAGCGGCCTGATTTATTTGCAGCAGCTCTGCCAGCGGTGGGGGTGATGGATATGCTGCGATTTAATCAGTTCACCATTGGCTGGGCCTGGGAAAGTGACTATGGGTCACCCCAAGATCCTCAAGAATTTGAGGCGCTCTATGCCTATTCTCCTTTGCACAATCTGACATCTGCCAGCTATCCGGCTACGCTAATTACCACCGCTGACCATGATGATCGCGTGGTGCCCGCCCACAGCTTTAAGTTTGCGGCCGCATTACAGGCGGCTCATCAAGGCGAAAATCCGGTACTTATTCGCATTGAGACCAAGGCGGGCCACGGAGCTGGTAAGCCAACGGTCAAAATTATCGAAGAGGCGGCTGATAAGTGGGCATTTTTAATAGACAGACTCGATCCTGAGAGAAAGAGTTTGACCGTTTAACCTGTTGCGATTTCACACTATGATGCTATCGAACAGGGGGAGCCATCTATCATGTCACAACTGCAAGCCTTTCTGGAAAAACTGCACCATACCTATGCGACAACGGATAGGGGTGAGGTAGCGGCCTACATTCCAGAACTGTCAAAGGCTAACCCAGACTGGTTTGGCAATAGTGTCGTCACCACTGACGGTCAGGTGTTTAATGTGGGTGACACGGCTCAGAATTTTACGATTCAGTCGATTTCTAAAATCTTTTCCTATGGTCTTGCCCTAGAAGATCACAGTCGAGAAGTTTTGCTAAATAAAGTGGGTGTGGAACCGACCGGCGATCCGTTTAACTCGATGATTCGTTTGGATGAAGGATCCCACCGCCCCTACAACCCTATGATTAATGCGGGGGCGATCGCCACTACCAGTCTGCTTAAAGGTGATGGCCCGACCGATAAGCTCAACCGCCTACTTAAAATGGTTGAGGGCTACATTGGCCATGAGGTGTTTATCGATATGCCCACGTTTATTTCAGAACGGGCGACGGGGCATCGCAATCGAGCCATGGCCCATCTGATGCTTAACTTTGGCATGATTGATAAAGATATCGACGCCGCCCTTGACCTCTATTTTCAGCAATGTGCTGTCATGGTGCCCTGCCATGATTTGGCAACCATGGCAGCGACTCTGGCAAACCATGGCAAAAACCCAGTTACGCAGGTCCAGGCGGTTAATGAAGACTATGTGCGAGATATCCTCAGCGTAATGTACACCTGTGGTATGTATAACCGAGCTGGAGAGTGGGCCTACAGAGTGGGTATTCCAGCTAAAAGCGGTGTTTCTGGTGGAATTTTAACCGTAGTTCCCGGCAAAGCGGGCATTGCAACATTTTCTCCCCCCATTGATAACAACGGCAACAGCGTTCGTGGACTACACGTGTTTGAAGCTCTGTCAAAAAAATACAACCTACACATGTTTGATCTATCGATGGGTCGATGTACGTTTTGTATTTAAAGTAGTCTCGATAACACTCTCTGATTGAGATGTATTCTAGCCTACACGTCTGATTGATTTATGCAGATCGTGTAGGTTATCCATGCTAATTCCAGGTATGCTGAGAGCCATATTGTTACGGATATCGTAGGTTCAAGCAATGAGTAACAAGTGGAGCAGCGTCAAAAAGAGACAAAAACGTTCAGCCAGAATTAGACGCTACTAGATAAAAGACTCTAAAGTAGCAGAAATAGCTGCCCCAGCAGCTAGCGCTACGGTGTCAGAAGAACCTGAGACCGCTGCTGCAAGGGTTAGTCCCACAGTGTCAGAAGAGCTTGAGACAGCAGCATCAGAGGAAACTGAAACAGTCTTATCGGATGACGCATCATCTGATGATGAATCCGAATAGGTGAAAAGATACAGCGTGGACGACAATACGCTTCTTGCGATTAAGACTTTAGAAGCTTGCGTTATTCTCAATCAATTGTTCTCAGAACGTGACACTGTTTTATGTGACGCGTTTAGGTGACCCGGAGGTATGAGGATGAGGAGACACGGAGATCGAAAAGTGCTCAAACTCTCCGCGTCCCTCTTTCATCGCGTCAGCCTTACCCTGCTACTAATCGACTCTCACCTTTTTGGTCAAAATCGCCATCACCTCATTGGGCTGTCCGGTGGATAATGGACGGCTCCAGTCATTGGGTTCAGCATAGTTAAGCTTGTGCAGCAGTTTGATGGTGGCCTGCACAAAGTTCAAGGTGCCAAACAGCATATGCCGTCCGGTTTCGTAGGCGGTTTCGGGTAACAAAACAGATGAAACAGTGGACGCAGCTACGCCCGATGTAGGGTCTTGAAACATGGTTCTGGTCTCCAAGTATGTGGTTTTAGGTGACCAGAACCTAACGCCTTAGCCCCCCACGTAGTTTCGCAAACGCAGAGGGTAGGGCATAATTGACCCCATCCCATGGATTGCAGGTAATCCGTGGGTTAGCCGTCGGCTAGGTGTGGCTGCACCTGCCGACGGTGCCAAGTAATTAGGTTCTAGTAGAATTACCACCCGTAGAAGTGTTGCAAGCAACGCTTCTACGGGCAGCATTGAGCCACTGTAAAACGGATTTTAGGGTTTCGTCAAGCAGTTGAAAACAGACGGTAACACTGTGGTTTAATCGATTGTCTCAAGTTGCTTTTGGGCAATCGCTATGACGGCGCTGAAAGACTTTACTTCGATCTCTTTTTGTTTGTCTTAACTGTAGGACGTGATTATTTGATCCCATGTCCACATCCCTAACACCTTGACTTTTCACATGTCATTCGAGATTATTGAGACTAATTATCATTAATCCGTCTTTTCCTGATATGAGTCTGGATTTGACCATCCAAGAAGCTGATGAAATTTATGCAGAAGCCCAACAGCATTGCCCGCCTGCAACGTCAGTTGATCATGTGGAGATGATCTATCCTGAGCCGGCTAAGTTAGGCAGAGGCTACAATCGGGAAATGGAGCTGTGTTCGGGGTTAGAGCTATGCATCCTGGACATAACGTCCCATGATTTAACGTTGCGAGTCCCAGAAAACAACCATCTAGTCCAGTTTACAGTGTTGCTATCAGGTACCTGCGACAGTGGGGAGCACGTACAGCTCAATGGCCTTCAAAGCTATGTAGGTGGCAGCGGCATCCAACCACAGCACTTTATAAGAACTTCTCGATCTCATAGACAGGTTGGGGTTGATATTCACATGTCCCCAGCTTTATTTCGGCAGTTTTTTGGCAATGCTCAGGGCGAGCTACCTGCCTCACTGCAGCCGCTGGTGCAGGGGAATGACTGGCAGCATAGGTTTTCACCCAAGACAACGGGAGCCATACGGACAGTGGTGCAGCAGATTATTGATTGCCCGTTTCTGGGTACTGCTAAGCGGGCGTATCTGCAAGGTAAAGTGTTTGAGCTGATCGCGCTGCAGCTTGATTGCATTTCAAAAAATGATGCAGCTCCTACTGCAACATCCCCCAAGGCTGATACGGTTGCTCGCCTTCACTATGCGGCTGAAATATTAAGGTCGCGCCTTGAAAACCCACCCTCACAAATCGAGCTGGCTCAGCTGGTGGGCATTGGCCACAGCACCCTAAGCAAAGGATTCCGAGATGTGTTTGACATGACTCCGTTTGCCTACCTGACCCGTCATCGTATGGAACAGGCTGAAAGTTCCCTACGGCAGCCAGACTGTACGGTGGCAGAAGTAGCAAATCGCGTAGGCTATGCAAATCCGGCTCATTTTGCAGCCGCGTTTAAACGTCATTTTGGCATCACCCCCAGCGAATGCATGCGGGGGGTGATGCGCCATCAACTCTGATTTTCTAAATTTTTTGGTCTAAAAATAGGATCTTGCGGTGATGGTGGAGCTTTAGAGTGGATCTCAATCTTTCCTTACCCCTATTCTCATTCCTAATAAGTAAGAACCCTTCGCAATTGAAGGGTGTTATCAGGTGTGAGGGCAATAGCGATCATGATGAAACTTTGGCTAGTGGTGCGGTTAGCAATCGCGTTGAGCATGGTGTGTGGTTTGGCAGTGCCCACCCATGCAGAGGATAAGCTTGAAAGCGGGCGCTCACCCGAGCAATCTCTCTCCCCCTTTCCCCTCTTCCCTTCCTCTCAAACCCTAGCTCAAACGCCACTCGTCCAAATCACCAACATACGGCTAGAAGAAACTGACGCTGGTCTGCAGGTAGTGCTAGAAACTGCAGAGAGTGAACTATCCATGCCAACAACATCGGTATCCGGTGATGCACTGATTGTTGAGATTACCAATGCGGTGCTTGTTGGAGAGGACTTTGAGCAGTTTGAACCTGCTGAGGGGATTGCTGTTATTCAGGTTTCTGAACAGTCGGGTGACCGGGTACAGGTGGTAATCACTGGGGAAAATGCAGCACCAACAGCAGATATTGGGACCGATGCAGAGGGACTGACGCTAAGCGTAGTGCCAGGAACTGCTCAGGCAGGTGAGACTAATGAGTCATTGAGACTTGTAGTCACTGGGGAAGAGGATGAAGGATATAACCCATCGAATGCGAATACGGCAACACGAACAGATACGCCGCTGCGAGATATTCCCCAGTCGATTCAGGTCGTGCCACAACAGGTGTTGGAAGATCGTAATGTAAGAACTCTTACGGAAGCCGTAGAAACAGTCAGTGGCGTTGTCGATGGTGGAAGCTTTTACGGAGCTCCTTCAGGAGGAAGAATCATTAGAGGATTCATTGCAGGAAATAGTGGCGATGCTTCTAGCTTCCGAAACGGATTTCGAGATGCTGGTTACGGGGATTTGGTAGGGATTAATACAGTCGAGCGCGTCGAAGTCCTTAAAGGTCCTGCTTCAGTCCTATTCGGGCAAGTTGAACCTGGCGGGATTATCAATATTGTCACCAAACAGCCCCTGGACGAGCCATACTACAATTTTGCTTTAGAAGTGGGAAACCGTGGATTTTATCAGCCTAGTCTCGATTTATCAGGGCCATTGGACGACAGTGAGGATATTCTTTATCGACTCATCGCTAGCTATCAAGAGTCAGATAATATTCAACCGTTTTTTGAGCCACAGGTGACCACAATTGCACCCTCAATCACCTTGAACTTGGGAGATAGAACAGAGTTAGATCTGTATTACGAATACGTGCGCTATTTTGCCGATGATATTCGAACCGATGCTGTTGTGCTGAACGATGGGAGTCTAACACCTAGAGACTTTTATGTTGGCTATCCGAATCTAAACTTTTTTGATATCACAACTCAAAGATACGGCTACACTCTCAATCATGAATTTAATGACAACTTACAGCTTCGAAATAATCTTGCTGTAACTTCGACTGTTACTACAGATGAGCGTGGTTACGGTATAGGCTTGGTGGACGATCGTTTTATTCAGATAGAGTCTTTGGAATACGACTACTCCACAGATAATTATTTTGGACAAATTGATTTGCTCGGAGCGTTTCAGACTGGTTCGATTTCTCACCAAGTCTTAGCAGGATTTGATTTCAATCACTTTGTCAACCCTATTACTATATCTCAGAACCTGGATATACCTAACCAAGATATTTTTAACCCAAACTACGATTTTTTACCATCGGAAATTGTTCCATTCTTTCAATCAGACACCACAACTCAATCATATGGTGTTTATCTTCAGGATAAAATCACCTTCGCTGACAGCTTCAAGCTATTGGTTGGCGGACGCTATGACTGGATTTCCTATGAGAATGAAATTGACGATTTTGGGTTATTTGGAAATACAATTGACGACCCAGAACAAAATAACAATGCATTCAGCCCTCGTGTTGGTTTAGTCTATCAACCTAGCGACACGGTCTCTCTTTACGCTAGCTACAGTAGATCATTTAGACAGGCCACAGGATTTGATTCCGATAACACAGCATTTGAACCAACAAGAGGAACTCAATACGAAATTGGTGTTAGGACTGACTTTCTAGATGGGAATCTTTCAACGAACTTGGCAGCCTACCATCTCACTAAGACAAATATTTTAACCTCTGACCCAAATGACCCAGCGTTTTCTATCCAAACTGGAGAAGTGCGCAGTCAGGGAATAGAATTGGATGTAACTGGAAAAATTTTGCCCGGTTGGAATATCGTTGCTTCTTATGCATTTACTGATGCAGAGATAACTGAAGATAACTCAATTCCTGAAGGAAATCGATTAAGGGGTGTACCAGAAAACCAAGCTAGCCTTTGGACAACGTATGAGATTCAGGAAGGCGACCTGAGAGGGCTAGGATTTGGTCTGGGACTATTCTATATCGGAGAGCGACAAGGTGACGTAGCTAATTCATTTCAAGTCAGCGATTACTTGCGAAACGATGCAGCACTTTACTATCGTAGAAATCGCTTTGACGCAGCAATCAACATTCGAAACCTCTTTGATATTGATTACGTTAGCATTCCTTTTCGTCAGTCTGCTGTTCAAAGAGGTGAGCCTTTTTCAATTGTTGGTTCTATAAGTTGGGAATTTTAGCTACTGCTCTGAAAAATGAAAATTCCCTGACAACGTTGCCTTATTCATGATCTTGAAGAATCTTCGAAGCTTGGCGATGAGAAAGCGATTAAGCCGTTTAATAAAGCTGTATTTAGTAATATATCTGGTTGTCAGTATTGTGATTGTATCCTGCAATCAATTGATACCTCAGGATATTGTTAACCCAACAGAGCCGCCATTGACTATCTCTGAATGTCGAGTTGTCCAGCACAAATTGGGTGAAGTCTGTATTCCAACTCAACCGCAACGTGTTGTCGCGTTAGACCCCCGGTACATATTGGATCATCTACTATCTCTAGAGATTAATCCAATTGGCTACGCCGCCTATCCCGAAGGAGAAAAAATCTATTTAGTTGGCATACCGCCTGAAGAAGTTCAAGATATTGAGTATGTCGGTAGTGCATCTCAACCATCCTTGGAGAAGATCGCCGTCCTCAAACCAGATCTCATTCTGACAATCAACGAGCAAACATACAGACAACTGCTGGCAATTGCTCCCAGTGTCTTAATAGACTACGATGAAATAAAAAATTCATTCAAAAAAAATCTTCGAATAATTGCGCGGTTGTTTGACAGGGAAGAAAAGGCTGAAGAAGTTATAAGTGCTTATGAAAGCCGCATCAAGCAAATAAGAGATAGCATTGGCGAAAAGCTTGATAAGATAGAAATCTCAGTTGTTGTTCAACATCATGGCGAGTTTTGGGCGATGTCAGCCGAATCGGGTATTTCTCAAGTGCTAGCTGATATCGGCATAGAACATACAGTCCCCTCGTCCAGTGTTGGGCCGTTTAGCATCGAAAAACTTAGCAAATACGATGCTGACATTATGTTTTTTCTTAACGCTGACAATCGACCGGTTTCTTATTTCTTTCAGCATCCCATTATTTCTTCTCTGGAGGCAGTGAAAAACAATAGAGCTTACGTCGTTGATCCAGATATTTGGTGGGCTTACGGTCCCATAGGTATCAATAGATTACTGAATGAGCTTTCTCAGCATCTATCTCAATCCCTTCCAAGTCTTTAACTTGGAGAATTGGAAAAGCTATACAAACCATTCAAATCAGCTTTTTCTAAACACAAATCTTTAGGTAGCCAAATGATTGCAATATTCTAGGACTTCTCACAGTTCTGGCATGGGCTCATCAAAATCTTCCGAAATCGCTACAGGTAATCCCCGCAGCGGGTAAGAGGAATTAAACGCTTGATCATTTTGCTGCTGTTCATCAGCCTTTATTCCCAACTGCATTATTTTTAGTAGGTCCAGCATTGCCTGAACCAACTCATCAGGCGACTGCTCAATTACCTGAATTAGTTCTTCCCTGGGCGTCATCGTATACCTTCTCAGCGACTTAGCAACCTATTGTAATTCTCCACTCGTATCATAGCCAATGGTCACCCTCCGGCCTCACCCCCTGCGGCATCTGCTCCGCTATGCTAAACCCTTCCAGGTCCAAATCGCAGCTGCCACCCTCTGCTCCGTCTTTCGTACCCTCTTTGATCTCACTCCCCCTTTCCTCATCGGTGTCGCCGTCGATATTCTTGTTCAGCAAGAGACCTCCCAACTGTCCCGTCTAGGCATCCAAACTGTCCACACGCAGCTGGTGGTCGTCTCTCTCCTCACCATTCTCACCTGGGGTCTCGAATCCCTCACCCAATATGGCGCTGACCAACTGTGGCGCAACCTGTCCCAAACCCTACTGCACGACCTGCGCGTCGATGCCTATGGCCACATGCAGCGGCTAGAGATCAGCTACTTTGAAAACCACAGTACCGGCACCCTGCTGTCTATTCTCAATGACGACATCAACCAGCTAGAACGCTATTTAGATACCGGTGCCCGCGACCTGATTGACTTTTATACCCGTGTGGCGGCTGTAGGCCTTAGCTTCGTGATTCTGGCTCCCGGTGTTGCTTGGCTTTCTATGGTGCCGATTCCCTTTATCCTCTGGGGCGCACTGGCCTTTCAGCGTCGCTTAGGCCCCCGCTACAGCGAAGTCCGCAACCACAACGCCCAAATCAGCGCCCGACTGGCTAACAATATCTCCGGTATCGCCACCATCAAAAGCTTTACCACCGAAGCCTACGAACAATACCGGGTGGAACAAGAAAGCAATGCCTATCGTACCAGCAACCGCAGTGCCATTGCCCTGAGTACCGCTTTTCAACCGCTGCTAAGGTTTCTGATTTTACTCGGCTTTGTTGCCACGCTTTATCTAGGCGGGCGGGCTGTTTTGGTTGGACAACTGAGCGTCGGCACCTATGGCTTTATGGTGTTTATCGTTCAAGACCTGCTGTGGCCCTTTACCGAGCTAGGCGAGATTTTTGATGAGTATCAGCGAGCCATGGCATCTGTCCGGCGGGTAATGGGGTTGTTGGATAGTCCTATTGAAGCATCAGCTTATTCAGCCGTCTCACAAGCAACGCCATATGGTGAGATTAGCTTTGACCAGATTACCTTTGCCTATCAACCGCATCATCCCGTCATTAAGAATCTCTCTCTGAAAATTCCAGCTGGCGCAACCATTGGCATTGTTGGCGCAACCGGTTCTGGTAAAAGTACTCTGATAAAACTCTTACTCCGGTTCTATCAGTCACAGCAGGGAGACATTTTAATCGACGGTCAGGATATTCAGACCCTGGGCTTAATGAATCTACGTCGTCACATTGGCTGGGTGAGTCAGGATGTGTTTTTGTTTCACGGCACCGTGGCTGAAAATATTGCCTATGGTAGCTTTGAGGCCAGCCATGACCAGATTATCCAGGCCGCAAAAGCAGCTGAGGCCCACGACTTTATCCAACAGCTGCCCCAGGGGTATGACACCATTGGCGGCGAACGGGGTCAAAAACTCTCCGGCGGACAGCGACAGCGCATCGCCATTGCCCGTACCATTCTCAAAAATCCGCCGATTCTTGTCCTTGATGAGGCGACTTCAGCTGTGGATAACGAAACCGAAGCGGCCATTCAGAAATCGTTGACTAAGATAACGCAGAATCGCACCACGATTGCCATTGCCCATCGGCTGTCGACCATTCGCCATAGTGACTGTATCTATGTGATGGACCAGGGACAGCGTTTGGAGCAGGGAACCCTTGAAAGCCTGCTAGCTCAGATTAGTATCTATGCCATCCTGTGGCGAGTGCTGTCGGGCGTAGAGTGGGTTAAGC
>JBHJIV010000207.1:0-4605 GCA_050043105.1 Leptolyngbyaceae cyanobacterium
AATATCTGCTGACGCTGTACCCGACCAATATCGCCCAGATTATCTTGACGAAAGCGTGCAAATTGCTCAGCCTCATCGCCATTAAGGGTTTGCCACCCAGGTTCTAAATCGATAACCAAACCCTGGGTTTTGTCCTCATAGTTCATTGCCTTGGGGACAAACACTTCCACGCCACCCACTAAGTCGACGATTTCACGAAATGCAGCGGTGCTTACCCTGACATAGCGATCAATTTCGACCTGATTAAAGTTATAGCTGACCGTCTGAGCGGCTAGCTCAGCTCCTCCCTCAACATTGGCTTGGTTGATTTTGTCGATGCCGTAGCCCGGAATTTCCACACGAGTATCCCGTGGGATTGACATGACGTTAATGGATTCAGTTTCAGGATCAACTTGGGCAAGCAGCATCGTGTCAGTACGACCAACCAAATCAGTCGGTGTCGCACCGTCTATATCGGTGGCCTCATCAAGACCCATCAGCAAAATTGTGACTGGACGAGATACTTGGTAACGAAACCCTGACTGCCATAGGTCACTGAGCGCAGGAGGCTTTGCCGTAGCCTCTCCCCCCACTCCTTTAGGCAAAGGTACCGTCAGTATGAATGCCGCCCCTGCTGCTGCAGAAACTACTGCTGTTGTGCCAAAAATACCAGTCCAGGCAAATATTTTAAGAACGTTACCCAAGAATGAACGACGCTTAGCTGGAGCAGTGGAGTCAGACTTAGATGATGAGAAGGGAAGCATAGAGTATTTATGAGAATGCCCGGACAAAGGTAGCCCCGTCTAGCAAAGAATTTATGGTGGTCCCTAAATCAAACTACGCGTTCTCTGTATGAGAGTCAGCATGTGATTTGACATTGTTGGTGGGTTGCTTGCTACGCAGCAAATTTTCTTATCAGTTTCTCAAGTGTGTGTTTCGCTGCTAAGGCAGCCTATTTATTTAAGAGGGTGCGAACGTTTGATACGTCCTACACATTGGTGAGAAGTTAACCAATATCAAGCTGCTTGTACACTGCGTTTTTTGAGAAACCGCTAATATTGTTCAGATCTCCACCTGGGCACACCATTTTAACGTCGTAATTTAACTTTATTAAGTAAACAATGACACAACCTATCCATCAAACTCCAACATTAGTGCCAATTATTTTAGCTGGGGGTAAAGGGGAGCGCTTTTGGCCTGTTAGTCGTTTGAAGAATCCAAAGCAGTTTCTATGTTTGGATGGCAGTGGTCGTAGTTTGATGCAGTCTACGGCTGATCGTTTGCTGCCATTGGCGGGTAGCTGGGATGCAATCTGGGTGATTACGGCGTCCCATCTAGCAGAAGGGGTTAAACAGCAGTTACCAGAACTGCCTGTGGAAAATATTTTGGTGGAGCCTCAAGGACGGGATACGGCACCTGCTGTTGCCTGGGCAACTCTGGAGGTGGCCAAACGACATGGAGATGATGCGATCGCATGTTTCTTCCCTGCCGATCATTACATCACCGATGAACCCAAGTTTCGGGCCATCATCCGCGCCGCTGCTGATCTAGCCCAAAGCCAGGAAGCCATCGCTACACTTGGCATTCAGCCCACATTCCCCTCCACAGGCTATGGCTATATTGAGCAAAGTGACGATGTAGGCCAGTACGGTGACTTGGCAGCCTATCGGGTCAGTCGCTTTACTGAAAAACCCGAGCGTAGCGTTGCCGAAGAGTTTTTAGCCAGTGGTCGCTACAGCTGGAACAGCGGTATGTTTATCTTTCCGGCTGGGGTAATGATTAATGAGCTGAAAACCTATGCGCCTGAGCTAATGGGACCACTGCTGGCCAAAGGTGTGGATGCCTATGCCGAGCTAGAAAAGCTCAGCATTGACTATGCTGTGATGGAAAAAACTGAAAAAGCCTATGTGATGCCGGCTAACTTTGGTTGGGATGACCTAGGTGACTGGAACGCCATTGAGCGTCTGATGAAAGGCGACAAGACTAATGTGGATATGTGTGAGCACCAAGCCCACGACACCCAGGGCTGCATTGTTTATGCTTCTAATGACGAGGAAGTTGTAGTGACCATTGGCTTAGAAGATGTGGTGATTGTGCGTGATGGCAATGCCACGCTCATTGTCAAAAAAGACCGTACTCAAGAGATCAAAAAAGCGGTTAAAGCCCTCGGTAAGGAAGATAAATTTCTCCACCTGCTGTAGTCATAAAAAATATAAGGACTGCATCGAAACATTTCTCCAACCCCCCCTTTGATTGTACTGAGCTAATCAAGGGGGATTGCTATCGTGCACAAACTGACTAAACCTGGCGCTAGTGCTCAGGAGTTTAAGCACCGAACGGCTTCAAGCATGCCTTTAGCCTTATTCAGGGTTTCTTGATACTCATTTTCAGGGACGGAATCTGCCACCAGTCCTGCGCCTGCCTGAACGCTTATGCGATGGCTGCCGTCAGCTTTACTTTCGACAATCATGGTGCGAATAGTAATGGCGCTGTTTAGCTGGCCTTCAAAGTCGTAGTATCCGTAGACGCCAGAATAGGGGCCCCGACGACAGGGTTCCAGGTCATTGATAATCTGCATAGCGCGAATTTTGGGAGCACCACTGACGGTACCGGCTGGGAACCAGGCTTTGAGTAAATCCCATGCGGTCTTACCCGGAGCTAGCTCGCCAATGACATTGCTAACAATATGCATCACGTGGGAATAGCGTTCGATGATCATCAGCTCATCAACGCTGACTGTACCGCTGGTACAGACACGCCCTAAATCATTGCGCCCCAGATCCACTAGCATTACATGTTCAGCAATTTCCTTGGGGTCTGCCAGTAAGTCGTTGGCATAGGCGTCATCTTCGGCGGTCGTTTTACCACGGGGCCGGGTACCAGCAATGGGTCTTAGGACCGCGGTCAGAGTATCGTCGTCACCCTCTCGGGTAGCTTTACCCATGACCTCAGGGCTAGCACCGATAATCTGCCAGTCTAGGTAGTTGAATTAGGCCATGTAAGGGGAAGGGTTGACCAGTCGCAGTGAGCGATACAGATCAAACGGGTTGCCGCTGTAGTCAGTAGAGAGACGCTGCGAAATGACTACTTGGAAAATATCGCCAGCCTTAATGTGGTTTTTTGTGGTTTCTACACTCTGACAAAACTCGTCTTTACTGCGGTTGCTACTGTAGGCCAGCTGAGGAGCCTTGTTATGGGCTGGTGGGGTCCAAGCAAGGCGGCTGTCTTGGCTAGAGAGTGGCAGGTTGAGTTTGTTGACCAATGTGGCGATGCGATCGAAACTCTCGCGATAGGCCTGTTCCAGTTCTACCTCTGTATCCCGCAGGTCTGCGTAGCTCACAGCCCAAATTTTTCGTTTGACTTGGTCAAAAATCAATAAACTGTCTACCTGCATCCAAATCCCGTCAGGTAAATCGCCTGCACCAGTCGGATGGATCGTAACAGTCGGCTCAATCCACTTAATCAGTTCATATCCCCAGAAGCCAAATAGACCCCCTATGCCAGGGGGGAGAGATGGCAGTGTTACGGGCTGATAAGGCTCAAGACAGTCGGCCAATATGTCAAACGGGTTGCCCGTAAATATGTGTTCAATACCGTTGCGAAAACGCTGGATTGTGGTTTCTCCTTTCGCTTCCAGGGTCCAGAGTGGATCACATCCCAGTAGACTGTAGCGGCCAATATTTTCACCCCCTTCCACCGACTCCAGTAAAAAACTGTAGGGTTGGCCTGCGCACACCTTGCACCAAGCAGATACCGGGGTATCTAAATCAGCGACCCATTCTTGATAAACCGGAACAAAATTACCTTGGTGGGCCAAGGTTCTGAATGTGGTGAGGTCTGGAGAAATCATGCAGTAGTGGAGCGTGGGCACAAATCGCATCCGGGAGCGTTGGTTTGCTTTGAGAAAACTACCATTTTGGATGCGGACACTTGATTATTAAGCCTGCCTTACGGTTTGAACCCTTGGCAAGCGGTTTGAACAAAAGCTAAATGACGGTTATGACCATTAAAAAGAGGCAGTCCATGGACTGCCTCTTCGGAACTCTGGTAGTAGTTAGTTGAAACTAACTGCATTAACTGCAGAAGTGCAACTATTACACTTCATAGGGTTCCTTGCCACTGAACTTAACGGTTGCAGGGTCAGGGTTACTGCCAATATTGCGATCTATCTTACCGCTGTAGCCACGACCTTCGTTCACCTTCTCGGGCACAACGCCGTCTGCGGGGTGTAGATAAGTCGTTTCACCACTGGGTAGAACGCGGTAAATCTTATAGTCAGTAATTCTAGGCTTAAACTTGGTCTTGAGCTGACGGCTGAGAGCCAAGCACTGCTCCTTACGAGCTAGATAAAGCATATTGTCGCCTGTGTTCATGATGGCTGCACCACCAGTGGGCATCTCGAAGGGCTGCTCCTTTTTACTGCTCCAGGTAATGACGTACTTTTCTTCACGTTCTGCAGCGGAGAGCAGACCACCAGTACTGCCACCAAATATAGGAGTTTGACCGGAAGGGCCAGCAGGAGCTGTAGATTCGGTGCTTTCGGTATTGGTAATTTCTTCAGACATGAATAATATTATCTCTCAACCTTATCGCTCACAAATTTATCACTGCAGATGACGTTGTTTA
>JBHJIV010000208.1:0-3011 GCA_050043105.1 Leptolyngbyaceae cyanobacterium
AGCTTAGATGGGGGGTTGCCCTGTTATTTTTGGTCCGTCAACACCTGCTTTGGTGACATGGGTTTAAAACAAAAATGGTGTTGGGGCCTCCCATGGATGGCCCCTACACCATTATTTGTCGTTGCCTAACCGGGTTCACCAACGTCCCTTGCCGCCTGTCAATGTTGTCGATATGCGTCACGAACTCCAGACCGGTAATCGCTCTATTTTTAGCCGCTCGCTTAAAACAGCGTTAGAACAGATGCAGGCTAAGGGAGAGCAGGGTCTGCTGTTTATTCATCGGCGGGGGCACAGTCGGTTTGTTTCCTGCCGGAGCTGTGGCCATGTGATGCAGTGCCCAGACTGTGATGTGTCGCTGGCCTATCATCAACCCCAGGATGAAGGGGCGGCCTCTCTACGGTGTCATTATTGTGGCTATAGCCAGCGGCACCCAGATCGCTGCCCCAGCTGCGAATCGCCCTATTTAAAATATTTTGGTAGCGGCACCCAACGAATTGTGCATGAATTGCAGAGTCAGTTTCCAGGATTGCGGTGTCTGCGGTTTGATAGCGATACGACTCGAGCCAAAGGGGCGCATCGGGCTTTACTGGAGAGGTTTGCAGCGGGTGAAGCCGATGTTTTAGTGGGGACTCAGATGCTGACCAAAGGAATCGATTTACCTCAGATTACGGTTGTTGGTGTGGTCGCGGCAGATGGTTTGTTGCACATGCCCGACTATTGGTCGGGGGAGAGAGCCTTTCAAACCTTAACCCAGGTAGCTGGCCGGGCCGGGCGGGGAGAACGACCAGGCCAGGTGATTTTGCAAACCTACACGCCAGATCACCCGGTTGTTGAGGCTGCTAAGACCCACAATTACTCTACGTTTATTGATTATGAGAGAGAACATCGCCAGGTCCTGGGCTACCCCCCCTACGGGCGGCTAGTGCTGCTGCGGTTAACTAGCCCAACGGAGACTGATGCGGAAACGGCGGCGCAGCGATGTGCTAAACACCTGCAAGCACTGCTGACGTCATTGGGAAATGACAGCCGTAATTTAGATGAACTGGACTTTTCTGGCCCCAGCGTGCTGGGGCCGACGCCCGCACCTGTGTTGCGAGTTGCTCGTCGCTATCGCTGGCATGTGTTGTTAAAACTGCCTTTGGATACGCCTGTTCCTAATTTGACTGGGTTGCGATCGCACCTACCCAAATCAGTTCGACTCACCATTGATGTGGACCCCCTTAATCTCAGCTAGCGGTCAACTAGCCAGGGCTAGAATGTCATGTCCCGCCAGTACCATTCTTTGATGGTGGTTTGAGCTTGGGGATTATCTTTTTCGAGCTGGGGGACAAAAACGGCAGCTGTAGCACTCACTGGTATTGCGAAGGCTAGTGCAGCAGCCAGGAACCCGCTCGAAAGCCTATTTGCAGCGTAGACGCGTTTCATTGGGACCTCCTGGTATCAAATTAGACTGTTTCATTTACCAGGATGCGAAATCAATCTGAGATTTTACTGAAGTGCTTCTAAACCAGGTCTAAATTTTTGTGATTTTAGATACATTTGCCCCAGGGATGGCACCTAAATTTCACCGGTTAGTACGGCCCGGCCTTTAGGTACGGGTGGATCAACCACTGCATCCACTGTAATAATCACTCTGACAGGGGTGGCGTTGCACAGGGCATCAGGTACAGTCCACTGGACATTACCCGCTTCAGTGTTATTAAACTGACCACAGTACATAGGCTCTGATGTTTCTGTTGCCACCGACCACAGACGGTAGACCTGGCCCGACGGCAGGACCGGTAAATTGTGAGATACCAGTTGCACCTCAGAATGGTCGGGTAACGTTAGCAAACTACCTGATGAAGAGGCGGCCTCTTCAGTGCCCTTTAAGGAGTACACCAGCGCATTGGGCTGTCGCAAAATATCAATGACCGATTCAAAGTCAGGGGCATTGAGTTCTTGTTCTACCTGGTCTAGTTTGGCTTGCAGGTCTTGTTGTTCGGTTTGAACGTTGGCTAGCTGTCTCTGTAATGTCGCTTGCTGCTGCCGCAGACGGTAGTTGTCTGAGCCCACAATGATAATGAGCAAGGCCGCGACAGCGGCGGCAGCAGACCAGCGTGGTGCTCTGCGTGGCGGTCGCTGAACGACAGCATGCTCTCTGGCCTGAAGCGGTTTGGCAGAAGCCATAAGAGTTCTCTCTAGGTTGGCTGGCAACGACTGTGGCTCTAAGGCATAGGGGACAAGCGCTAGTGTTTCTTGATAGGCCAACACCTCAGCTTTGAGTTCAGGACGCTCGGCCAAAATTTTCTGAAGGGTTTCCTGCTCGTCCCGTGACAGATTATCGAGGGCATAGCCTGCGAGTAAGTCATGCCAGTCAGGATGAGGGTCTGATGTGGATGGCGAATCGAACGGCATAGTAATCAGGAAAGGACGGACTAGACGATGATGTAAAGGGCTAAAGGTGTGCTTGTAGGGCCTGACGTAGTTTGCGCAAAGCCTGACGAGAACGGGATTTAACGGTACCTAGGGGGATGTTTAGCCGCTGGGCGATTTCTGATTGGCTAAGGCCTTCGTAATAGGCTATTTCAATAACCTGTCGTTCTTTATCAGAGAGGTTGGCTAATGCCTGACGGGTGCGCTCTCCTCGTTCGGTCAATGTGGCTATATCAAGCGGTGTAGGGGACACATCAGACATCATCAAGTGCCATTTGTGGAGACGTTGACGATGGGAGGTTTGCGATCGCAGTCGATCAATTGAGCGCGATCTGGCTAAAACCACTAAATAGCGACTTAAGGAGCCCCTAGACGATTTGTAGGCATCTTTATGCCACAGGGTAAGAAACACATCTTGGGTGATTTCTTCAGCTTCTTCGTCACTGTGGAGAATCCGACGTGACAGGGTGTACACCAACCGACCATAGCGTTGATAAAGTGTACGCAGAGCCTCTATTTGGCCAGCTCGCAATGATGCCAGCAGATCTGCATCAGAGGATATAACGTCGGATTTGGCCGTATCCTCCCAAGATTCG
>JBHJIV010000209.1:0-12020 GCA_050043105.1 Leptolyngbyaceae cyanobacterium
CAAACGACTGTCGGTTTATGAAACCATGGCGGCCGCTGAGAAAATCCTCAAACGCTATCGGGTCACAGACGTGTTGCAGGTGGACTACCCAACCACAACCCAAACGATTCATAAACGCGCCTATCGCGATAAGCCAGCCCGCACCCTCACAGAAACCACAGTCCAGGTGAACGCCACGCTTGGCTCAGATGCCTACGAACACGCACAACGGCTGCTCGGATGGCGGGTCTATGTCTCCAACGACCGGGAGCTATCGCTCTCAGAAGCCGTCTATGGCTACCGCAATGAGTACCTGATTGAGCGATGCTTTGGCCGATACAAGGGGAAAGCACTCGGTTTAACACCCTTGTTTTTAGCCTCTGACCAGCGGGTCAAAGGCTTGATTCGACGGCTGAGTATCGGGTTACGTATTCTCTGTTTACTTGAATTTTCAGTCCGCTCTACACTCGATTCAACCCAGCAGGCACTGGCCGGACTCTATGCGGGCAATCCTAAACGCGCGACCGCCAAACCCACTGCTGAGTTGCTATTACGAGCGTTTCGTGGCATCACGCTCACCGTGATGAAGATTAATGGGACGCTACACTACTTTCTCTCCGCTTTATCTGAGCGGCAACGACGCATTTTGCAGTTGTTGAGGGCTTCGGATGATATCTATCTCTCACTGACCGGATAATTTAGTCAACCCTTCCTAAATTTAAGCGAACCGTGAGATAAGCATATCGCCCAGAAACTTTCTGGATAATACCCTCAGACTCAGAGTTATCCAGAAAACTTCAACCCATCTTCAATAGTGCAAATGAACTTGCCCTTAAAAATGCTAGGATTCTTACCCTAGATACACCTATACCTGCATGCATCGCATTGCCGCTACACCAGGGGGATGGAGCTCAGATACTGACGGAGTCATTATTCTGGAACAAACCTCCGCACCCATTGTTATTCTCACTGCTGCTGATACCGAAATCCAAACTTTAGCTGCCTGTCTGTCGCAATTACCAAAAGACTTTCCAGAATTTCGAGTGGCTAGTTTGCTGCAGCTGCAGCAGGAACTGAGCATTGATACTTATGTAGATGATGTATTGAGCAAAGCCCAGGTCATTGTCGTGCGGCTGTTGGGAGGACGCAGCTACTGGAGCTATGGTCTAGAGCGTCTGCGAGAAGTAGCCGAGTTCCAGGGCATTCACCTGGTGGTGTTACCCGGTGATGATCGCCCCGATCCGGCCCTCAGTAGTCTAGGAACTGTTCCTCTGACCGTGGCGGATCGGCTCTGGCACTACTTTGTAGAAGGGGGTGCGGAAAATCTAACCTACGGGCTACAGTATTTGGCTCAAACCTGTTTAGGTTGTTCCTACGAGCCACCTAATCCTCAACCCATACCCCAGTGGGGAGAGTATGTATGGGGCAATGCGACGGTTAGTCAAGAGAACATCGTTTGTGAACAACAACCGACGGTGGCAATTTTCTTTTATCGGGCTCACTATTTGTCTGGTAATACTCGCGTGATTGATGCCCTTTGTAAAGCGCTGCACTTCCGTGGGTTTACTCCGCTGCCGCTGTTTCTCTCTTCTTTGCGTAATTCAGATATTCAGGCGCAGCTGCTGACCGAGCTGACCGAGCGGCACAGCATTGACCTAATTCTCAATACTACTGGATTCTCTCTTGCTAAATTAAACTCTGAATCTCCCCAGGTGGACTTTTGGCAACGGCTGGATGTGCCGGTGATTCAGGTGATGCTCAGCGGTGGTAGTGAAGAGCAATGGCAACAACAGTGGCGCGGGCTGTCACCGCGAGATATTGCCATGAATGTGGCGCTACCGGAGGTGGACGGTCGGATTATTAGCCGGGCGGTGTCGTTTAAGGCGGTGCAGACCGATCACCCGCAGCTGGAAACGACGGTGATGGCCTATGAGCCAAAGTGCGATCGCATCCAGTTTGTTGCAGACCTAGCCGCCAATTGGGTAATGCTGCGGCGCACCGCACCCCAGCAGCGCAAGGTGGCGTTAATTTTGGCTAACTATCCTAACAAAGATGGTCGTTTAGCTAATGGCGTGGGTCTCGATACCCCAGCTAGCTGTTTGGAGATTTTGCGATCGCTAAAGGATGCAGGGTATACCTTTGACCCTGGTGTTATTACTGCAGAAGAGATTTTATCGGCTACTAGTGCAGATCTGATCGACTGGCTCACTCGGGGCATCACCAACGATCCCGAAGGGCAAGCCATGCGCCCTGTTCGTCAAACGCTGTCAGCAAAAGATTATCAAGAGTATTTCCAAACGTTACCTGTGGCTGTGCAACAGGGTGTGATTGACCGATGGGGAGAGGCACCCCCGGATAAGGATATTCCTATTGCCGGGATTCAGCTGGGCAATGTTTTTATCGGTATTCAACCCTCGCGGGGCTATGACGATGATCCGTCGTTAAACTATCATGCGCCAGATTTAGAACCCACCCATCGGTATCTGGCGTTTTATGCCTGGCTGCGGCACCAGTGGGGAGCCCAGGCGATTGTGCATGTGGGGATACATGGCAATTTGGAATGGTTGCCGGGCAAGAGTTTGGCGCTTTCTGAGAATTGTTATCCGGAGGTAGCCCTGGGACCGATGCCGCATCTGTATCCATTTATTGTCAACGATCCGGGGGAAGGCACCCAGGCAAAACGTCGGGCGCAGGCGGTGATTTTAGATCACCTGACGCCTCCGTTAACTCGGGCTGAACTCTACGGTTCGCTCCACCGATTGGAAGCATTGATTGATGAATATTATGATGCAGAGTCTCTTGATCCGAAGAGACTGCCGGTGATTCGCGATCGCATCTGCTCTTTAGTTGCCCAAGAAAATCTACAGCAAGATCTTAGCCTGTTGCCAGGGCTGGCTCCCATCTTGTCTCAGTTGGCTTTAGAAAATCAGTCAGTCGTGCAGCAGCGGGCGGCTCGGCCTGCAGATGCCTTTAGTGAATTTATTACCCAAACGGATGGTTACTTGTGCGATCTTAAAGAGGCTCAAATCCGAGACGGGTTGCATATCTTGGGTCTGTGTCCGGATGGCAGACAATTGCGAGATTTAATGGTAGCCATTGCTCGACAGCCTGGCCCTGGTCGCCAGGGACTGACGCGTGCAATCGCAGATGATTGGGGCTGGGATTTTCACTTTGACCCGCTCACGGCGGATTTGGGCACTGTTATTAAAGATATTAAGATACCCGAGACTCTGCTGCAGCCTGAAAAATCAACAACTCTCCACACCATCGGTGATGCCGTTGAGGTGCTAGAGCACCAGGCGGCTTGCTTGGTGGAACAGCTACTGGCTGAGGAGATAGATCCCCATGCTGTGGCTGGCCCGAAAACAACGGCAGAACTTACCTGGATGCGCCAGTGGCTACGGCCTAGACTGACCCAAACCTCCGAGGAAATTACCCATCTGCTCCATGGCTTAGACGGGGGCTATGTGCCCAGTGGATCTTCCGGTGCGCCCACGCGAGGACGGGCGGATGTGTTACCCACCGGACGGAATTTCTACAGTGTTGATATTCGGGGGCTACCTACGGAAAGTGCCTGGGATGTGGGCCGTCGAGCGGCTGAAAACCTGGTGGAGCGATACACCCAGGAGCAAGGAGACTATCCTAAAACTCTCGGGCTCTCGATGTGGGGGACCGCCACTATGCGCACAGGCGGTGATGATATGGCTGAGGCCCTCGCTCTTTTGGGGGTGCACCCCGTGTGGGACGGGGTGGGTCGTCGAGTGGTGGATTTTGAAATTCTTCCCCTGCCGGTACTACAGCGTCCCCGCGTGGATGTCACGCTACGGATTTCAGGCTTCTTTCGCGATGCTTTTCCCAATCTGATCGATCTGTTTAATTCGGCTGTGGAAGCGGTTGCGGCCTTGGATGAACCGCCTGACATGAATCCCCTGGCTACCCAGGTGAAACAAGAATCAGCCCATTGGCAATCCCTTGGGTTTAGTCCTCAGGAGGCTGGGCTGCGTGCTCAGTACCGGGTGTTTGGCTCTAAGCCGGGGGCCTATGGGGCAGGACTTCAGGGGTTAATTGAGGCGCAAAACTGGACGTGCGATCGCGACCTGGCTCGGGCCTATATCAACTGGAGTTGCTATGCCTATGGACGGGCAGGAGAGTCCTCAGCGCAGGGCTCAGGCAAACTGCGCTCTGCTTCAGTTCCCGATGTGTTTCAACAACGGCTGGGGCAGCTGCAAATTGTGTTGCATAACCAAGATAATCGAGAACATGACCTGTTAGCCTCTGACGACTACTATCAGTTTCAGGGTGGATTAGTGGCGGCTGTACGGGCAACTCAAGGTAAAAATCCCACCGCCTATTTTGGCGATCATTCCCGCCCTCAACGGCCCCGTATTCGTTCTTTACCCGAAGAGCTCAGCCGAGTTTATCGGTCCCGCGTTGTCAATCCAAAATGGATTGCTGGGGTGATGCGTCACGGCTATAAAGGAGCCTTTGAGCTAGCCGCAACGGTGGATTATCTCTTTGCCTATGATGCCACAACCCACAGTGTTGCTGATTTTATGTATGCTGGCGTTGCCGAGGCATATATTCTAGATGACTCTGTTCAACGCTTTATTCAAACCCATAATCCTTGGGCATTGCGGGATATGTCAGAGCGTTTGTTAGAAGCCCATCAGCGGGGGCTATGGCAGCAGGTTTCACCTGAAATGCTAGAGCAGCTAAGGGCCACTTTGTTAGATGCTGAAGCTCACATTGAGGAAACACTATGACAAACCTACAAAATAGTTCAGACGAACAAACCCGACTGCAAAAGATCAAAGCGGCTAAAGATCAAGCGCGCGCTGATCGTCAGGGTAATGAAAAGGGACTCTATCTTTTGTTTACCGGTCTGGGTAAGGGCAAAACCAGTGGCGCTATGAACCTGGTGTATCGCCATCTGGCCCATGATATGAGGGTGGCTGTGGTGCAATTTATTAAAAACGACAGCGCCTTTCCCGATGGCGATCGCATCATGTTAGAAAAGCTCAAAGCTCAAGGCTTTCCGGTGAGTATTGACACCCTCGGAGGTGGCTTTACCTGGGAAACCCAGGACCCAGCTCGAGACAAACACATGGCGGAACAAGCATGGCAGACGGCTACTCAGCTGATTGCAGATCCCAATATCTCTCTTGTCGTTTTAGATGAATTACACATTGCGCTCAAAAAAGCTCGTTTAGATCTGGCTTCTGTTCTTGCAGGTATTCAGTCTCGTCCTGCCCATTGTCATGTCGCCAGTACCGGACGCTATGCTCCCCAAGAATTAATCGATGCCGCAGATTTAGTAACAGAGATGACCCGGATTAAGCATCCTATCAGTGCAGGGATTCCGGCCCAAATGGGGATTGAGTACTAGATATCGGTTGTTGAACCGGTAGCTGAAACTGACCAAGAAAAAAGCGTAGCTGTTGCTGGGTTTGCCAAATATAGTCTGTGGGTTTCCACAATTCTTGTAGCCCAAAGTCAATCAGCTGGGCGGGAACTAGATGATCGCGTCGTTCCACCTGCATCATTTGTTCTAAAACCCACGGATCGCGAGAGTATTCAGGATGACCTGAGAAGACTAAAATATGGCTGCCCAGCATCCAGCCCAAATATTGGGTGACGCCGGTGGTGCCCAATGATATGGCGTTGGCTGGCAGTTTAGTCACGCCGTCATTGTGGTGCACGTGGATACTGTAGGCGGATTTTTCTGTTTTGAAATATTGTTGCGCTGCTGGGGTTAGCTGAATTTTAACGACCGATAGTTCAGGACCAGGCGGATTTTTTTCAACGTTGCCACCCAGGGCTTGAGCAACAATCTGTGGAGCAAAGGAAAAACCGGATAACCGGATCTGTTGCTGATGGTAGGTTCGAATCACATCACGCAGATGCACCACCCAGTCGTCTTGATCGTAGGCGGCATTGGCAGAACCAGAAATGACAATGCCGTCTAATTTAGAGAGTTCTGCCGCGCTGGGGTAATGAAACTTGCGGGGCTCAAATTTGATCAGTTCAACGTTATCTAGTGCTATACCGCCTAAATCTTCTGGCTGGCTTTTTTGACAAACATCGTTAAATAGCTGCTGATGCATGTCATAAAACCCGTCGGGATAACGGTCTAAAATCTCGGGTGCCCACCAGCGTAGGTCATCGGTCCCGACATCAAAGCTAGCTAGACAAAGCGTATGAGAGGGCATAGGGTTTAAGCCAGGGCATCTTGACAATAGTCAGCTAAAAATGGAGTGCGATAGCCAGTTTGAGACCATAGTATGGGGTAGTAGCTTACGTCGATCTCTAAACTCCCCTGTTTGCGATATCGTTCAAAAATATAGCCGTCGCCAACACCGGGTAGTTGAAATTAGGCATGGCCTGCCAAGGAGCTAATGGCTAAGCTACGACGGATTTTAGTTTGGCTAGGGTTTTTGCCAGACCCACGCCAGAGATTGCCATGGAGAAAAACAGCGCTGCCTGGGGGGAGAACAATGGAGACAATCTGTGGAGATTGGATGCCGACTTGACTGGCTGCTTGCCAGAGAGGGGTGCGATAATCTTCGCTGGGGGCATGGAGAAAACGTACCTTATCGGCAGAGTCCCAAAAATGGGAGCCAGGAACAATTTCTAATGAGCCGGTTTTGAGGGCTACATCATTGAGGGCAATCCAACAGGTGGCTATGGCTGGAGGGGCAATACAGGACGTGTAGGTATTTTTGCGATGGAAGTAAACTTCGGGGGCGTTGGGCGGTTTGATCCAACAGGCATCGAGACCGTAGCGGGCTGAGCCCCAGCCCATCAGAGTGGCGTTGATTTGGGCAATTTTGGCAGATAGGGTAAAGCTGGCTAGGGTGCGATCGCAACGCCATAGCCCCGTCATCTGCTGAGTGGCATCAGGCTGGCTCAATCCGGGACGGCCATACCACTCATCCGGGTAAATCCCGGTTTCAAACTGAGTGTTAAACAGTGGCTCAAATCGCCCGACAATTTGATCAATCTGTTCGGGGGTTAATAGGTTATCAACAATGAGATAACCATGCTGGTGAAATAGCTCTATTTGAGTCGGGGTGATTTGCAGCGGAGAGTGTTGCTGGTGCACCTGGGGAGAAAGCGACATGATTAGTTATCTAGAAACGGCGTGCGGTAACCATCTTCGCGCCAGACGATGGGAAAAAAGCTCTCATCCATTGTGTTATCTCCATGGCGACGATACTTGCCCGCAATATAGCCACCAGGGATATAGGAGCCAAAGGGCTTAAACTGGGCAGCAGCCGGGACATAGGCCAGCACCATGCTGCGACGAACAACATTCAGGGTGTTTTTACCAGAGCCATGCCAGGTATTGCCATGGTGAAAAACCCCGCTACCCGGGGCAATGTCGAGCTGTACAACGTCGGGGTTGTTGACTCCAGCGGCCCTGGCTGCCTGTTCCATTTCTGAGCGGTAGCTTTGGTTTTGGTTGTGAAATTCTGGTACGGCTTCAGAGAGTTGCCAGCGGTGAGATCCCCGCGCATATTCGATGGTGCTGGCTCCAGTGATGGCGTGGCTCAGGGCGATCCAACAGGTGATCACACCGGCAGGCGTGTGGTAGTTGATGTACATTGAGTCCTGGTGCAGGGTGGTTTCTTTGGCACCGACAGGATTTTGCCAAATGCCGTCTGCTAACAGTCGGGCTCCGTCCCAGCCTTCAAGGGTGGCGGCCATCTGGCCCAGTTTGACGGACATCATGGTGGAAAATAGGGTGCGATCGCACTTCCACACACCCGTCATTTGCCCCGCTGCCCCTGGTTTACCCAAATAGGGATTCCAGTGCCACTCATCGGGATATACCCCGGATTCAAAGTCTCCTGCAAACAACGGATCAAATCGCCCGACCAGATGGTCCACTGTAGTCGAGTCCAACAGATTTTCCACCACTAAAAATCCATCGCGATGAAACTGTTCGATTTGTGTAACGCTGAGTGGTGCTTTGATTGTTATTTGCATAGCGTTCTTCCTTCAAATTTTCTTAAGAGAGGGTTTTATTTAGTAAATCTCCAGATACTCTGCCACTTCCCAGTCAGTAATATGCTCGTGAAATCTGTCTAATTCAAAAGCTTTTACGGTGGAAAACAGGTGACAAAATTCTTCTCCTAACAAACCTTTTATAGCGCCGTCCGCTGCCAGGGCATCTAAAGCCGCCTCTAGAGTCTTGGGAAATGGCTTAAGCCCTGCATCATCTTCACTGGGGCCATCTGTCATGGGCTGCAGCGTTAGATTTTCTTTGATGCCTAACAAGCCTGCTGCTAGTGTAGCGGCTGCGCTCAAATATGGGTTGCTCAATCCTGAGGCGGCTCGCATTTCCAGGTGGGTTTGTTCATCTTTGGTGGCTTTTACGCGCACCATCGCTGTTCGATCTTCAATGCCCCAGCTGATATTTGATGGGGCAAAGGTGTGGGGTTTTAACCGGCGGTAACAGTTGGGTGTCGGACCAATCAACGGCAGCATTGCTGGGGCATGGTCCAAAATGCCTTGCGTAAACGATTTGGCGATAGAAGACAGGCCATCGGCATCGGCTGTATCTAGAAAGGCATTGGTGCCATCACTGTTCCATAGACTAATGTGAAAATGGCAGCAGCAGCCCGCCATCCCGGCAAATGGTTTTGACATAAAACTGGCTTGGTAGCCGAGGTGATGGGCAATCTCTTTCACAGCATTTTTAAAGGTAAATGCTTTGTCTGCGCCCTTAATTCCCATACCTGGCCCAAAATTAATTTCAAACTGGGACGGAGCATATTCACAGTTGTGGGTAATGACATCTATGTCAGCGGCCTGCAGGTAATCAAGCAGCTGGTTGATTTCAGGTACATACTGATTGCGAATATGGTTAAAGATGTGAAGACCGTCAAACAGGGGCTTACGGGTTTTAGCATCGAGTAGGTAAAATTCAAATTCATGCCCCATCATGACGTTAAAGCCCATCTGTTGGGCTAGGGCTATCAAAGATTGGAGAACGTATCGGGGGGCTCCTCTCTTCGGGGCTTCGGTATCCCAGTAGGCGTTACAGATGACTTTAACGGTGTCGTCCGTCCAGGGCACCGGGGTACAGCTGTTGATATCGGGGAACAACACCATGTCGCGATACTTTACTTCCTCATGGTAGCCGGAACCGGGCACAACGGAAGATGCGGTGTCTAGGGCTAAGGTGCCGCCGTAGAAGTTGAGACCTTTGCGGGCATAGCCGGCGACTTTGGTGATGGGGATGAGTTTTAGACGGGAGACGCCGTGGAGGTCGGGGAGTTCGAAGCGGACGTATTTGATGTTTTGTGTTTGTAGGTCTGCGACCCAGGTGGAGATTGCTTCAGAACTTGGGAGAACTGTGCTCATGAAGGGGGCTCCGGAGATTGATTTGGTTGTAGTTTCTAATGTGTCGAAGATGGGGCGCTGTATATGAGGGGACAGAATTGCTGTTAGGAGGGGTGATTATTGGGTTATTTTGAATTGTTTTGAGGTGGCTGGATAATGGCAAAGCCGGCTGCTTGGGGTCCCTCCAAGTTCCCCAAACCCTCTGGGTAGGGCCGGGACGCCGCCCTACAACTCAGCGTACTGGGTTATCTCAAATTGCGTAGAGTTGGGGTTGCGGCTGGGTCGATTACTTTTGTTTCGAAGGCTACCTTAATAAAGGTTATTGTCCGAAAACTACACTACAAATCAGTAACTTTCCCCTCCTGGGAGGGGCTCCGGGGTGGATCCTCTGAGTCATTTTGGTGGAGATCCATTATTCCAGGCAGAAATATTAAATCCGTTTTCACTCACTATCTGCTCTACTTCAGAATAGAGTTCTGTTTTGATGAATAGGGCTAATCCTCCTTGGGTGGTTTGCTGTGGGCGATGGAGTGACTGACTTAGAGCTTCGGGGGGCTGAAAATGGATGCCTTGCCAGCCGAATTGGGGATAGGTGTCGAGTAGGGTGTAGAGTGTGTTGTCTCTGTGCTGAATTGTGCCAATTAGAAGATTGAAATGGCCGACGCTCCAGTCGGTGGGTGGTGGAGAGATTGGGGTTGATTGTAGGTGAGAAATGAGGGTCAGGGGTGAGGGAGTTGTGCCCCAGAGGTAGCTGGTGTGTGGGTTGAGTAGGGGGATAGCTTGCCAGGTGGAGTGGGTTTGGCAGAGTTGCCAAAGTTTGGATAGTCCGTTTTGCCAGTTGGGTGTTTGTAGGGGAATTAGGCAGAATCTTTCTTGGCTGAGGGTTTTAGTGGCGTGAATTAGACCCGTAATGGAGGTGCCGCATTGAGTAAGGTCGGCATGGGTGGAGATTTGGTCGTAGTTGGGGCCTTGAAGAGGGCTGGCATTTGGGGGGAGCCAGTCGGTGGGGTTGCCCTGGCTGGGGAGACATGTGGAGGCTGCGATCGCAACGTCTATGGCGGTCACGTTCAAATCGCCATAGGCGTTTAATAATAGAGATATCCAGTAAGGGCCACACAGATTATCGGGTTGTTGATTGTTGTTTTGGTGGATTTTTAACAACGGCTCAATGTAAGGTAACAGGTTTAAATTTAGCTGCATTGGTTGTCCAAAAAAAAACACTGTACCCTTCAAGGAGTACAGCGTCTGCGAATATTTGTGTGTTGAAGGAATTGAGTCTGAAACGCTAGCGCTTGCTGGCATCGAAACTACGGTAGGACCGCTTACGGCGCTTACCCCGGCGTAGGGGTAAACCAATTCCTGTCATCCCCAATAAAGCCAGAGGAGCTGCCTGTCTAGAAGACTTGGCAAGTCTTGAGGAGGCTTGGGCGGACTGTTTGTTTTGGTGGGTGTGCTGAAGCTGGTCAGCGGCCACCAAAGATAATAAACCGATCACAATAAAGCTGCTTAATCGATTAATGGATTTGTCCACCGAGGGAAGGTCGTGGTTTGACGAATAGGTGGCGACAATAAACCAAATAAAGATACCCACCGAGGCTACTAAGGCAATCGCGTTGATGGCCGGAGTATGAGCGAAGGTATAGATCGCTCCACCAGTAGGACCGTCTATCGCTGCATTAAACTCTTCTAGTGTGGAAAATGGACTTGTCATGGAGGTGCTCCTTACATCTGCGGGGTCGCTTTTGGTACGGAGATGGCAGGTTCTGATGTATGGCCATTTTGTTCAGGCAAAATGGGATATTCTGGATAGCCTTCGAGACCAAATTCTGCAAAGTCTAAACCCGCAATTTCCTCTTCTCGGGTAACCCGCAGCAAGCCCAGCTTTTTAAGGACAAAACTGACGCCATACCCAGGGATAAAGCCCAAGATAATGGTGCAAACAAAGGTACCTATCAGCTGACCGACAAATCCAGTTAGGGGAATGCCATCGCCCTGGGGATAGCCAGAGGCCATAATGCCAACGGTCATGGCTCCCAAAAGACCACAGTAACCGTGTACTGCAAACGCACCCACGGCATCATCAATACCCGCTTTCTCGACTGCTCTACCCACAAAGGGCATGGTGTAAGCACCAATAAAGGCAATCAGGATAATCATGGGAGGGCTATATAAATCTAACCCCGCACCCACGGAGATAATTCCTGCCAGACCACCGGAGATGGTAAAGAACGGATCGGCCTTAGACCCAATATAGGAACCCACAATACCCGCACACAGGGCCAAGGTGGTGTTCACACCAACAGAGGCCAGGGTCATGGGAGTGCCATAGATGGTAATCTCCACCGCTTGACCAGGGACAAAGATGACGCAGGCGGCTAAAAAGGCATAGAAGCCGACAAAAATCATCATCAAACCCACCATGGTTAGGGGCAGGTTGTGGGGCAAAATTGTGTTGGGCTTGCCGTCAGGTTTAAATTTGCCAAGACGAGGACCTAAGTTGATTAGGACGCCTAGAGCAAAGAAGCCAGAGACACCGTGCAGTACCGCCGAACAGCCAAAGTCGTGATAGCCAAAGTTTGTGAATAACCAACCATAAGGACTCCAACCCCAAGCAGCCGCGACCACCCAGGTAAAAGAGCCTAGAATCACAGCTAGAATGGCATAGGCACCTACTTTAATGCGCTCGATCACTG
>JBHJIV010000210.1:0-4003 GCA_050043105.1 Leptolyngbyaceae cyanobacterium
ACCATCACGCTACCTAAGATTGCAATCTTTCTGAACGTATGATTGCAATCTTAGGTAGCGTGATGGTTGGAATCGGCCTGTTATTTACAGCCATTAGCCTGATTCCCAACCGCGAGGTGTCTGGTGTGGCCGCGCTACTGATGGGGGGCGGTGTCGGGCTAATTGCGATCGCATCTTCTAAGGAGTAGACCTATGAATGGCAAGCAGTTAAAACGTCGAGAATCGACAATGCACAAGTCACCCATCCAGACACAGTATGGTGGCGGTAGACGATACGCCATCGGTAAAGGTGTTGGCCTCTGCCTCATCGCATTCGCATTAATCTTTGCCGCAAGCAATAACTCTGGTCGATTAATCGGCTCATCAGAATCGTTGATAGACTCTCATCCAGCACAGTTTGCAGCTTATTTCTTTGCTGGGTTTGCAGGCATTTGTGGATTGGATCTGATTAGAAGAAGTTAAAAGTTATCTACCTTGTGGACACAGTTTGGTTAGCTAAGATGAAGCGACACGTGAACTGACGTAAATGAGGGGCAATGAGAAGTTTGGAACCATGACCTACACGCCTGCTAAGTTACTTACTTTCGATGGTTTTATTAAAGAATATGGGTCAGACTCTCGTTATGAGCTAGCCGATGGGGAGCTGATTGATATGGAGCCGACTGGCCCTCATGAGACGGTGGCAGGCAAGCTGACTAGCAAGCTAAATATTGAGATCGATAGACAACAACTGCCTTGGATAAAACCCACACGCTCTATTTTGCGACCGTTTGCCAATGTTGCGACAGCGCGTCGTCCGGATGTGATTGTTTTAGATGAACTAGCTCTAGCACAAGAGCCCTTATGGCAACGAGAGCCAGTGATAACATTAGCGACGTCTGTAAAACTGGTGGTCGAAGTGGTCAGCACCAACTGGGAAACAGACTATGCCCGAAAGGTGGAAGAGTATTCTCTCTATGGTATATCAGAATATAGGATTGTTGACTATCTTGGTTTAGGTGGAATTGCGTTTATTGGGCGACCTAAACAACCTACGCTCACGGTGTGTACGCTGATAGGTGATGAGTATCAGCAACAACAGTTTCGATTGGGAGAGAAAATCATTTCACCAACGTTTCCAGAATTAATGCTACAGCTAGATGATGTGTTGCCACGTTGATCTTTTAAATTTATTCCATACTGAAGGGGCTAAGAGTATCGAATGTTTACATTGCGATATTTTTCCTTTATTGCCATATTGAAAATGTGAAGGCTATTATTGATAAAACGCCTGGGTTAAGACTCTTACAAGGAGAACTTGACCTATGGATTCTAAACAGTTGATGCATTACATCAATCAAGTTATTGCGATAGCGGTAACGCTTTTATTGTTCTCTTATCTCGGCAGAGGACAGCCTGCTAGTGTCGAGGTTGAGTCCCCAGCAATAGAAGAGAATCAACTGCTGGACTAAAAGCTTGTGTTAGGTTCATCGACCTAAGTATCTTCTCAATATTATTTGTATTTTTTACACTAATCACCTATCTATTATCTAAACACTTTTAGCCCAGGTGTGCGTTCAGAGGCCCTCTATAAGTTAGAGGGCCTCTGAACCTGAGTACTGAATTGATTAGGTTTTCAAAATAGGTCTTCCAACGTAAAGTCAACTTCATCGTACAGATCAACAAAAGAGATTTCAAAAGGTGTCTTTTCTAAGGAAAGTTCCTGATCGCTAGCGTCATATTCGCTGAAGAACCAGCGTTTCTCAGCTGTTTTCACATAATGTTCAACTTGTTGCTTGTATTGGTTAACCAATACATATTCTTGAAATGTTGAAATTGTGCGATAGGCGCTGAATTTATCGCCATGGTCGTAATCTTGCGTAGACTTGGACAATACCTTAATAATGACCGTCGGATTCTCAATTGTATCTGTACGATTATCATGATACAAAGGCTCTCCTTGAACAATCATCAAATCTGGATATGTATAACGTCTTACTGCTGGTATCCATAATTTGACGTCGCCTGCAAACTGTCGATAGCCTTTGCCCTTTAGGCTGAACTTTAGAAAAGCAATCAGGTTGATAATGATTTGATTGTGATTGGTTGATCCACCTGTCATGGGAATCAATTTTCCATCATGGTATTCACTCTTGAACGTTGCTGAGGCTTCAAGCTCAAGATATTCTTCAGGAGAGTAAAGAGTGAGTGCTGACATAGGCTGCTGAATTTTCAACCTGGGTGTAAACCCTAGTGTAAGCCATGTGTACTTTTAGGTTGGGCATACAGTGCTAAATATTGACTAATGCCTACAATTATCACAATGACCACATTTCATATTTTGAGCTTCTGCCTCACAGCCAAATTGCACCAAAAGTTTCTGCCAACGACAGTTTCGGCTAAAGAGATACTGCTTGATTCCCTTAACGCTGTTGGAAGTCCCACCAGGTTTTGACGTCTGCTCCACCTGCAGTCGATAGTTAAACGGATCTTCCCAGCTCAGCTGCCCCTGACTGTGCAACAATGCCAACGCTGTAGCCGCTTTGCTATTACGCTGCAACACCTCATCAATATTGCCAGTTGTAGGTAGTGACTTCACCAACCGCTTTGCCTCTTGCTGCAGCTTCTGCTCACTCTTCGCAAAAAACTGCCAGCGTTGTTTATCTTCCGAATCGAGCCAACCTGTGGGCTCACTTACCAGCGTAAGCGCATCTGCAGGTTTCCCGTCTCGACCCCCGCGTCCAATCTCTTGCACATACTCACTCAGCGTACTTGGTGCGTGAAAATGGCAGACCCATCTAACGTGTGGGTGGTTAATCCCCATGCCAAAGGCGCTGGTGCACACTACAAATTGACAGCGCCCCTCTATCCACTCCGCTTCGATACGCCGACGTTCCTCACTAATGAGCCCAGCATGGTACGCCGCTACTGAAAAACCTTTGGGTTGTAACCACTGAGTTAACTCTTCTGCTGTCCGTCGTGTGCGCACATAGATTAACCCCGCTTGCCCAGGATGCGCCTTTATAAACTGCAGCATCGCTTGCCGTCGTCCGCGAGGTGTCCAAACCACTTTCACAGCTAAGTTTAGGTTTGCACGATAGGGACTTAGTTTTACCTCTTTGGGTTGTTGTAGATGCAACACTTCGCAAATGATTTGCTGAGCTGTTGGATTGGCTGTTGCTGTAAATGCGGCAATGGGTAGCTTTGTGTCTGCGGGCTTTTGCTTCAGCAGCGCTGGTCTAACGGCACCCAGTCGTCGATAGGTGGGTCGAACCGTGTCGCCCCACTGCACCAGGCAGTGGGCTTCGTCCAAAATGAGGCCGTTGATAATCACCTGAGGCTGACAGAGAGTTTCCCAGACTCGCTTGCTGAGGAGTGTTTCAGGTGATAAATACAGTAGTCGTAACCGATTTCGCTGCACTTTTTGTAGTATCTTGCGTTTTTCAAAGCTAGCCAAGGCGCTATGGATTCTCTCTGCGGCTAACTGGCGCTGCTTTAGCTCCTGGACTTGATCTTCCATGAGAGCAACTAAAGGAGAGATTACCAGGGTTATGCCTATTTGTAATAAGGCCGGCAACTGGAAGCAGATAGATTTGCCCCCGCCAGTTGGCATGACAATTAGGGCATCTTGTTTTGCTAGTAGCGTGCGAATGACGTCGTCTTGTGGCGGGCGAAAACTGTCGTAGCCCCAGATTTTTTTGAAGCGGGCTTCTACCTGCTGCCATGGTGTTGCGGTAACCATTGATGCATTCTTGAACTGAGCCTAGAGTGCCCGTTGGAAGTGTGTCTTATTTACCTATCTCATGCATCGCAGCTAAAATCTGTGCTGAGACAAAGGGCAAAATATCTTCGTTATTGCTGTGTTCAGCGCCTTCTGTAAATACGATCAGTAAATAGGGATGTGCTCCATCTGTCTCAAGGTAGGCGGCATCATGGCGTACCTTGCTCGTCAGCCCTGCTTTTGACCAAACTTTTGTCTCAACTGGGCCGCCAGCGCCTAAAAAGCCAGTGACCTGATTTTCTG
>JBHJIV010000211.1:0-17745 GCA_050043105.1 Leptolyngbyaceae cyanobacterium
CTGTCCCTGTATCGCCTCAATGGCCAGCTTTGCCTTGAACTGTGGACTGTACAGTTTTCGTTTTTTGCTCATGAACCACTCCTAGCATTTTTTGAGGGTTTTAGAGCTTAGCTACCTGTCCGAATTTTGGGGTCCATTATACTTTGCCTGGTCGCGAATGCTGACTTTGACTACGGCAGGAGAACCTGCCCACTGGGCAGCAAAGACGACACTGTTTGTCCCTTGATGCGACAAAGGAGTAGAAACTGAAAGCTTAGACTGGGAAAGGGATGCCTCCTCAACACGCATCTCAACAAATGCGCGAGTTTTCTCATCAAGCCTGTCGAGCAGATTGTCTAGATTTTCCACTGAATACCGCCCATTAAACTCGACTCCGTCTCAAATACCAAACTGACAGAGTTATACCCTTAGCGAACTGCGGAATCCCCTGGCAGCATAGAAGGAAGGCGCACTGTTGTGAAATACGAAAACGTGGTTGTAGCGACGATCTCCAAAAATGGCGCCACCCAGCTCTCTGATGCTCGCAGGTGTCTGCAGCCAGCTCTCGGTTTTGGTGTCGAATTTTCCCAGGGTCTGCAGCTGCCTATGACCACGACCCTCTGTGTTCATTTACTCCGGCATTAAGCCACGCGATCGCCCCAGCTACCCACCTACAAAGGCGGGCTGTCACGCGATCGCCTGATGAGTTTTGCTACTGACCATAATGCGGTTCGCGGAATCTCCGAAAATCGCCATCACAGCGGCCAAACCATTTGGATCAATGGGGGCTATCTGACACGATAGGGGTAAATGCGCGATCGCGGGGCGAGGCCGATGCTGTGTATCGATTACTTACTCAAGCTCAGCGCCTTTCAGACATTGTCTGAGGCTCGCCTGCAATGGGTGTGCGATCGCGCTCATGAACTCAACCTGCAGCGCGGCAGCGTCATCGAGCAGGAAGGGGCGGCTTCCCAAGGATTTTTCATTCTGGTGTCTGGGCAGATTGGCGTCACCCGCACGACGGAAGGCGTGGAGATGCCGATTGGCCGCTTTGACGCCCGCACTTTCTGGGGGAAATCGCGGTCTTGACCGGCAAGCCGGTGTTGGCGACCGTCCGCACCCTGACCGACTCCTGCCTGCATCAGCTTTCGAGTGAAGATTTTCTGGCGCTGCTGCACGAATGTCGCGAATTTGAACAGGTCATCTTTCAAGAAGTGCAGCAGCGCCTGCGGGGGTTAGAGTCGTTTGTCTTTGGTCGAGAAAAATATCCTCCCTGGGGACGCTGGCCGCTGCGCTTGCCCAAGAGCTGAGCCAAGACTTGAGATACAGTCATTTCAATTAAGAACTGGACGGGCGGACACCAACCAGTGAAGGTCTCAGCGTTTAAAGTGTCCGATTTGCTTGTGCGCGATCGCCTTAACTCTATCTATTGGTAACGCTAAAATAACCTCTGACTCATCTCAGAGTAACGATCCATAACCACATTGCGGCGAATTTTGAGCGTTTGGGTGAGCAGACCATTTTTGATCGTCATTGGCTCCGGTAACAGCGCAAATGCAGCAATCTCATCCTGGGAACGGTAGCCGGGGCGATCGCGCACTTCTCGGTTGAGTTCCTGGCGCAGGAGATTGTGGATAATGAGATTGTCGGGTGCGATCGCTTCATTGTCCCCAATCATCAACGGAGGTGATTGCCCTAATCCCCAGGCTTGCAGGGCTTCCAGATTAGGCACAATCAATGCTCCCAGTGCTTTTCGATCTTGCCCAACCAGAACAATTTGATCGATAAATAAACTGCGTAAGCAGGCATCTTCAATCGGTTGTGGCTCAATGTTTTCGCCATTGCTGAGGACGATCGTATCCTTGGCTCTGCCGGTCAGGACAATGCTGCCATCGTCTACTAACCAGCCAATATCGCCTGTATCAAACCAGCCTTCGGGATCAATGGCCTTGGTGGTGGCTTCGGGGTTGCGATAATAGCCCTGCATGATTTGGGGACCTCTTGTCAGGACTAATCCGCGTTTTCCGGCGGGCAAGGCTTGTCGGGTTTCTAAATCGACAACCCGAAATTCGGTCTGGATTAATGGTTGACCAGAAGCCTGGCGCACGTTGTTCCAGTAGCGTCGCGCACTGAGTACGGGGGAGGTTTCAGTCAGACCGTAACCGACCAAAATTTCGATGCCTATCATTTCAAAAAAGTCTTCTAAATGCTGAGCCAGGGAACCGCCGCCACAGATGAGTTGCTTGACTTTGCCACCCAGGGCTTGTTGCATTCGCTTGTAGAGCAACAGTTCCCCCAAGTAGTGCAGCGGAGCCAGCAACAGCGTGGTCGCCCAGGCTCGCAGGACTGCCGATCGCGTCGGGTGTAAATTGCGTAAATCGCGGTGCTTCCAGATACGTACCGCTTGAATGTAGCGACTGCTGACCGCCAGAAACGATTGAATGAAGGCTTGCATTCGAGGTGGGCGATCGCGAAAAGACTTTTGAATACCTTCGAAGATAGACTCCCACAATCGCGGCACTCCCACCACATAGGCGGGCTGATAGGTTTTCAGATCTTGCTTGAGATAACGACGATTGGTATATACCTGGGTGCAGCCCTGGGAGAGCGTGTAGTATTCGCCTACCCGCCCAAAACTGTGCCAGGTGGGTAAGATGCTGAGGGTGCGATCGCCCACCAGGGGTTGAATAATCGCCGTTAAAGCTACCAGTTGATAAATAAAGTTGGCGTGGCTCAGCATTACGCCTTTGGGTTGGCCAGTGGTGCCAGAGGTGTAAATCAGCGTGGCGAGGGTGTCTGGAGTTGTGTTGACGGATTGTAGCGGTTGCTGGTTGCCCAGTTCCAGCAGTTGGTCAAACGTGAGTAGTTTGACGTGGGAGGGGCGACCGGGTGAGTCGGGCTGTTCGTTTGACAGAAGCACCACCCACTCCACTGGCAATGTCCAGATGCGATCGCCTAACCGGTCTAACGTTTTGGCATTTTCCACCACTAGCCCACTGCTCTGGCTATGCTCCAGAATGTAGAGCAGTTCATCGGGATCTGCCGTCGCTGATCGCACCGCATCCGCTGCCCCCGCCAGCATGATGCCCTGATCTGCCACCAGCCACTGCCAGCTATTGTCGGCAAAGAGCGCCACGATGGGTGGATTTTGAGGCGGGTTTTGAGATGGACCTAGGGAGAGATTTAGCGATAATTCTTGTGATGAAGTTTGTGATGAAGTTTGCAGGGGCGACGAAGGGGACAACAGCGTTTGTATCCCTGCTGCGAACTGTCGAATTTGCTGATATACCTGCCGATAAGTCAGCGATACTGCCGGACGACTGTGGGGATCAATCAGCGCCTCCACATTGCCAAAGTATTGTTCTGGAATCTCCCACATCTGTGGGAGCGATCGCAAGTGGCTATAGTCGATTAACCCGTTATGCTCAAACTGTTCTTTGGTTGAAAAATAGCTGGCAGAATCATTTCCCAAACGATTATCAAAACGATGCATAGATGGAGTCGAACGCGGATTAGTTGCCATCCCCTTTTCCTCCGATTTCTTTTGGTTTTGCCACTGCCAGCCAACCCTCTACTAATGTCATTAGCAGAGGCGTAATCGGGCTAATCAAATAGCGAAATAGCCAATCCGCCAGCCGCGTTTTTTGGGGTGCGTTGAGGGTAAAGTAGGCCACCAAAATTGCTGCGATCGCCAGTGTCGCCGTGACATAGAAAAAAGGCGCAAAACTTCCCGTGATGCCGCGCAGGGCGATCGCCGTAAAAATTCCCGAAAGGCCACCGCCGCCAAAGGCAAGGAACAATAAACCATAGTTATTAGGGTAGTTGGGCAACCCAAAAAAGCTCAAGGTTGCCGCTGGTGCGACTGCCAGCCACGCCCCTAGACAAAACCAGAAAATGGAAAACGCCATCAGAAATTGACCGGGATCATTGGGGCTGGTGTGAATCATCAAAATTGAGGCAATCAAAATCAGACTGTTGATGATGATAATCGTGAACTTGGGGCGCAGGTGATCGTTCAACCATCCAAACAGCGGTCGCCCCAGCCCATTGAAGACTGCAAATAGCGGCACAGTCAGAGCAAGTTCCTCGGCTTCCAGGTTGACCAGTTCGCTTCCGACCTGGGCGGTTGTGGCGATCGCCGTTAGCCCGACAAAGGTGCCGACGGCATAGCAAAACATCAGCCCATAAAAAGTCTGGGTTTGCATCATGGGCAGACTGGCGTCCGTTTCGACCGATTGATTGAGCGTCTGCGCAAAGTTGCTGGGAGTCCAGCGGGGTGGCGGCATTCGCAGAACAGAGGCGATCGCCACAATTAGCACCGTAAACACAATGCCCAGCAAAACAAAGGTCTGGCGTATTCCCAGGGCGGGTAAATTCCAGGCGGGATTGCCGTTAATCAGATTGAAGGCTAGCGGCGCAGTCACCAGCGGCGACAGGCCAAATCCTACGACCGTCAACCCCACGGCCAATCCTTTGCGATCGGGAAACCAGCGAGCTGCCACTGCCAGGGGCACGCCGTAGGCCATGCCCACCCCCAAACCGGCCACTACGCCATAGCTCAGCACCAGCCAGAGCAGGCTAGATGCTTGGCTGGCCAGCAGGTAGCCCAGACCCACTAGGATTCCCCCCAAACTGGTGAGAATGCGTGGGCTACAGCGATTCATGTATAGTCCGGTAATCGGCATCACCAGGGTAAAGGTGACGCCCAAAACCAAAAATGGCAGTAAAATTGTACCCGGACGACTTTTGAGTTCTGCCTCAAAGGGGCCGCTAAAAATGCTCCAGGAATAAACCGTACCTAATCAGAGCAACACCATTAAGCCGAGCGGAATGAACAGCCAGCGACCTTGGTCGGGCGGCAAGCCAAACAAACGAGCCTCGGCAGGGAAGGGGAAGGTGGGGAGCAATTTGCCTTCGGTTACAGTAGCTTTTCTCACGTCACAAGCACTGATAATTAACGACTTGGCTCTCACGCACGATAACAGGATTTTAGGACATTATGATGAAATCAAGATTGAAGCTCAAAAACAAGGTGTGAGAGTTTGGTGTTGGGATACGGGTGGAAAATCATTTTCAAATACCCCGTCGCATTCATGGAACTGGCTAGGAGGTTTAGATATTCATGATTTCTCCGCAGTGGAGTTTTGTGTAAAAATTATTTTAGGAAGGAAAAAATAAAATGATCCGCAACCATTCTTTCGAGAACAAGAGGAGCGTTTTCTAGCATCTTTTATCAAAATTACTAGAACAATTCTCGGGCATCAAGCAAATCCTCGTCATCTTTTCCAGCTGATTGCAGATCAAAATCTGCTCAGGTTTAAATTTCGGCGCTTTACTCAGATTCATCAATATGCGCCCGAGATTGCATCACTGCTTTCAGCCAATAGTTCTAGCGAGTTTGGCCAAACACCGTTGCTCGGGTAACAATCTACCGAAAAGGCTTTTTACGTCTTTCCGTAAAAAGATTGCTTTCCCCACCTCAACCCCTTTAACTGCTGGTATCTCAGCCAACTTAGAATTACTTTGTTCCCCTGGCGCTAATACCTGCTCATGCCCACTGTAGGTTCATAGATGGCTTGATAAATCTGACGAATCTTAGTTTTAGTTGCAGTGTTCAGCTGAGACCACCCTGTCAAACGATTTTCGTAGACGATGCCCCCACGACGCAGTAGAGCAACATCGGGTTCTGCTCCAGCCAGCTGTTTGTCCAAACGACTAGAAAGATTTCATTGTCGTTCTCGATGTCAGCAGGGCCATAGCCCTTGCCAGCTGAGCGTTCATCATAGGGCGACCGACTAATATGCCACCAGTAAGTGTGGTGCGACCACTAAGGCCAGGATGTTTGTAGCTGTCACCAGCGACGACATCGGCCTCTAAATTCACGGTCAAAGTCTCCGGCCAATTATCAGCGGTTTGTGTCAGCGTGGGGTCCGGCCTGGATCCTGACGAAAAGGTACTATAGGGGCTAAAACCCTTTCTAAACAGCTATTTCAGTCCTCTGTCTCAGATAGACTCAGCCTAAGATACGTCAGTTAGTACAAGATCAGGCTCCTCAAACGCCAGCTCGAACTTGAGCGCTCAGGCCATCTGACTCGGCCCCAGATTGCACCCGTAGCAAAAAGTCACCATCAGGTAGCGTGCGGTCGGATTTGCCATGCAAATAGGCAGCCAGAATCCATGATCTCAGGTATACCTTTGCCACGGAACGGGTGGGCTTGATTGCGCTGGAGGAACTGCGGGCGCTGATGGGGCACGAGAAGATCCAGACGACGCCGCGCTATCAGAAGGTGACTTCGGAGAAAGCTGAGACCGCAGCACAGAGAGCGTTTGAGACGCCTACTACATGATTAACCAGAGGTCAGCTTTATGGTGTTAAAACGCTAGTAGAAGTATTAAAAGCAGCGCTATATCTTACACCAGCGGAGTATTAGCTATACCCTGCGACTGTAAACTGAGAGATAAAACACATGTACTATATTTAGACGTATTTTGTCTGTTTGTTAGTGCTTTTTCGGCTATTTTCAAAATTGATGCTTGAAACAGTTGCTGGCAAAGGACTTCAGCCTATGACATGTTTTTGTCAGGATCCAGGCCATACCCTGTTTTGACAATTCCTCGATTTTTGATAGCCAATGGCGCGGCGGATTAATCCAAAATGTGTGGCCTGTGCGCAGTTGAGTGTGGCGAAGGCACGGCAGCTTCATGGTAAGACTGGCGATGACTGCTGGGATGAGAAGCGGTGTCATCGGCGTCGATCTCACTATCGGAACCGATAAGGTTTGAATGAAAATCGGCGGGTGGAATATCGTCAGCAGGTGGAGGCAGCTAAGCCAGATGATGGGGTGGAGCTGGTTTGGCTAGAAGCAGCAGAGAGTTCGTTGCCCTATGCAAATTTGTATATTTGGCGGGAGAAACGGAAGGATGCGCCAGTGCCTGCGATCTCAGCCTTTAGGGAGTGAGCTAGGGGTTGTCTCAATTGCTCTGAGGCTAGGGATAAAAAATCCTGTTACTCCAGTCATGACCATTATTAGGGCAGATAGGGTGTAAAGAACAGCCATGCCAGCTCCAGGGCCACTACCAAAGCTGGTGCTAAGCCAATTGGCCAAAGGTCTGCCATGCATCATGGCTGGTTCTAGTAGTCGATCTGCTAATGGACCAGCCAGCATTACAGCTCCAGCGCTTGCTATCTGAATCATCAAATCATTGGCGGCAAATACTCGGCCCTGGACATGGTGAGCAATCTTATCCATCCAGAGAGCCCTGCGAGTGCTTCCAATCAAAGGAAAATTTAGCGATGAACAAACCTGAGCAGGCAGCCAAACTGCCAATGATTGTCCAAGACCAAAAACCATTTTACTCAGACCTGCTCCAATATATCCAGCGAACATGCCATGAATACGGCGTTTAGGACCACCCCAAATAGTGATAACGATAGCTCCGACTACGCCACCTGCACCAGCAATGGCAGAAATACTAGCCAATGCTTGAGCATTGCCGTTAGTGCGTGCCAAAATCATAGGGCTATAAAGTGCTGCGCCTAAGTCGTGAGCAAATTTAAATACAACAGTGACTAACAAGAGAGCTTTAAGGCTAGGCTGTTGCCAAACATAAGCATAACCTAACGTAAATTCACGAACTAGCTGTCTAGGCTCAATCTTATTGGTCAGTTGTTTAGACTCAATTTTATTATTGACTAGTTGCTTAGCCCCAGTCTGTTTTTTAGGCTGAGGGATGGGTGCTACTAGCAAAGTGACAAAGGCTATAGCAAAGGTGAGCAAATCAACCGCTAAAATGCCAGATAGTCCGACGAGAGGATAGAGAACACCTGCCAAAGCAGGACCAAGGATATTTGAGCCATAGTGAACGACAGCCGTCATACTACTGGTGCGAGTATATTGCTGTTTAGGTACCATCAGGGATACTGATGCTTGATAGGCCAAAGTCTGAATCTGGCCAAAGCTGCCAGCTACGATGACAGCAACATAGAGGTGCCAAATTTGTAATTGTTGAGTAAGGTAAAGAAAACAGATAGTAACAGTGGTAAGTGCTGATGTGATATCTCCCAATAGCATCAGATACTTGCGATTAAATCGATCGATCATTGGCCCAGCGAATAGCGTTGTCGGTATTTTAGGCAACCGCGAGAAGACCCCAACTAGTGCTAGAGCTGTTGCAGAATTCGTGGCATTCCAGATCCATAGAGTCAGGGCAAAAAATGTCATGTAGGTGCCCAGAGTAGATATCAGCTGACCAAACCAGATGAGAGTAAAGGTACGCATAGATTAATTGATAAGCAAATATTGGAGGAGGATAGGCAAAAAACACTCTAGAGAACATTAAGTTCAAAGAGCTAACATTTCTGGCGTGAGAAATTTAATTTGCTTGGGTTAAAAACAGTTCGACATCTATCAAAATCTAGTGAGCAGCTAAGATATATCGAACACTGGCTTGTATAGTGTTGTTAACTTTCGCAACAATTCTGCTTGAAGATATTTGGAATTGAATATGACTGAGCACTAATGTATCTTGTTTTTGAAATACTATTGTTCTTTACGGATTGATACCTTTAAGGATCAAGTATCACTGACTATGGATGGTAAGTTTTCTTTTGGTAGTTGGATGCTATAGCATCTATTTTTGATCCAGGCTGAGTTGCCTTTTAAGGTAATAACCTGTGGAGCAAATAGATGCTCACAACCTACAACTTTGTTGGCTACTCTGCTATTGCTCTAGTTGTTCACAATAGATACTGTTATGGGGTATCAACTTTTTGAAGTACCTTATTTGAACGAGAGACACTATACTGACTAGGCGTTACTTGAAATTTTTTCTTAAAAGCAGCGATAAAGGAGCTTCGACTGGCGTATCCGACCCAATGAGCGGTTTCTTGAATATTGAGTTTACCTGTTTGTAATAACATTTGAGCTTGTTTCATACGATGCTCGCGTAAATAACCAAATACAGTATTATCAAAAATTTCGCGAAATCCTTGCTTTAGTTTGCGCTCATTAAGCTGAACTTGTTTAGCAAGCTCAGGCAAAGAAGGCGGATTTGTCATTGTTTGAATCAAAATATCTCGTGCTTGGTAAACGCTGTCAATTTCTTTCGAAGTCAGTTTCTTTGACTGCAACTTTGGCTTTTCGAGGAGCTGATCAAAATATAAAGCTAATAGCTCAAGAACTTTACTCTCCATGTAGAAATGACGCGTGATGCCTTTGTAAGGCCATAACAACAGTTGCTGAAGAACATGTTGCTGGGCAGGTGTAATTTGATTAGTATGATTCAGTAAAGATTGTTCAGGATGTGCTACAGCATTCTTGATATCTGTAGGCAGTTCTTGTAAACGATCTCTAAAAGTAGAAAATAATTTTGGAAAAATGTAAATCTTGATCGTGTGAATACGTTGCCCGGCTGAGAATTCCTCAATTTCAGTTGTGTTAGGCGCACAATACAGATGGTTTTTTCCTGCTACTTTTTCTTTTATTGGTTCAAGGCTATTGTTACTGATTTTTGAACCTCCTGATAAATAAAAGGATAGAATCATCGGCATATTCTCTGAATGCTGAATATGTTGAATATGATTTGAACACTTATGGATATCGATAATCTGTAGCCATAAACCAGGGCGAAGTTTTAAAGCTTGAGCATACTCATGTTCTAGCTTTTGTTGCACGTTATAGCAATTTTTAGGTTTCTCTCCATAACTGACTACCGAGCTATTGTCATAGCATCTCTCCATAATGGCAGCAGTTTCTTTTTCCGTCAGCATTGTAACTATCTATATGGTAGTGATAAGTCTGTATCGCAAGTATATTATTCTAGTTGATAATCGATCTCAATAATCATATCTCTATTTGTCAATGGATTTTAGGGGATGATATCTGAGACCTATTTCCTTTACTGTCTTAGCAATTTGCCGAATATGAAAAATCAAAATACTTATTTTGAGATGCTCAGGCATCAAAATTCGTGACTACACTGAAAAAGAAATTGTCAGATTCTGTCTTGTGGTTGTGTGTACAGACCAGCTAACGCCAATGCATCATTCAATAGCTTAAGTCTTCATGAATTGATAATCTTAGCTAATGCAAATTGGTCGCATTTGTATAGACATATCGAGTGTGGTCTCTATTATGCTCTAGATTAGGATTGTTTTTGTTATTGAAGAGCTCTGATTTTAGCCATGCCGGCTTAGCTTGGCTAAAATAACTGTGTCCAGAGATTTTAGCTGAATCAGGCAATATTGAATTTCATACCGGGCGTAATGCTTTTCAAATATAGATGCTCTCCTGTTCTAAAGCTCAAATAGGAATTATTTTCATTATTTTATTGCAAAAATGGGCCTGATTATGGATAATAGGGCCAGATACGAAAATGTGTTCTCTACAGTTAGTTCCTGAAATTGCACTCTAAATAAGAGAGCGCCTTAAATTAGTGAGAGGTGTTTAAGGTCGCATTGGTTAGACATTGGTAGCTTAATTGCTAATGCTATACCTCTACAAATTTTCTAGATTTTTTTCAACGGTTTATGCTTGAGAAGGAGAATCTTAGAGAATTATTGATGGGCTATGGGGAGACACGCCTTAAGCATACATTTGCAACTCTTAGTCGGAAATTGCTGTCTGATTTGTGTAGCTGATAGCTTTCTACAATGACCTATAAAATTTATTCTGTAATCTAGTCGTTTTACATGAACAAAGCTCAATACCGTTTTAGGCGACTGAAGAGTTGATAGATAGTTTGGTCGTCAAATATTCTCGGTAAGTTCAGTTTAAGCTGTTTAATTTTCTTATTCCTTCAGGCTACGGGAAACCTACAAGAACTCTTTTTGTCCTGAAGGCCAAGAGCTTTAATGTTTCGTCTTGCCGATATCTATGGTCTTTCAAAATCAAGTTTCTAACTGAAGCTTGATTTTATGGATAGATCTTAATGTATGGGAGTCATAGCATGGATGCACCTAGCCGCAACCTTTTGAGTGAGATGAATACCCTTTTGGATTTACTGAGTTGGCGCTCAGAGTCTCAGCCAGACCAGCTTACATATACACTGCTGGAAGCTGATGAAGTGGCTAATGTTTCCCTTTCTAATCGAGAGTTATTACGACGTGCTCAAGCGATCGGAGCGCAACTGTTGGCTCTAAACTCCACTGGTGAGAGGATTTTGTTATTACTTTCACCAGGACTAGATTATATTAGTGCTTTCTTTGGATGCTTGTATGCAGGTGCGATCGCAGTACCTGTTTACCCGCCTCGAGCCAATCGAAGGCTGTCTCGATTGGAGGCCATTATTAGTGACGCTCAGCCCAGCATTGTTCTCACCACAAGTGACCTGTCAGCAAAGCTGAAAGCCCAAGGATGTAGTCTGTTGGAGGTGGATAGCTTAACCTGGATTGCAGTTGATGAAATCAGTAGTGACCTAGCCAATCAGTGGCAGCAACCATCTATTGAGAAGGATTCCTTAGCATTTTTGCAATATACATCTGGGTCAACAGCCGCCCCTAAAGGGGTGATGGTATCTCATAGAAATCTTCTACATAACCTAGAGCTGATTAATCAGCACTTTGGGGCATCTGCCCAGAGTCTTGGAGTGATTTGGTTGCCGCCCTATCATGATATGGGCCTTATTGGTGGCATTCTGCAGCCACTGTACGCTGGCTCTAACGTTGGTTTGATGAGACCAGCGGATTTTCTACAGCAACCGATTCGTTGGCTGCAAGCCATTAGTCAATATCAGGCCAATATCAGCGGTGGCCCCAATTTTGCCTATGAGTTATGCCTCAATCGCATTACCCCAGAGGCCAGAACTGGACTAGATCTGAGTACGTGGAATGTGGCCTTTAGTGGTGCAGAGCCTGTGCGGCCTGAGACTCTTGATCGCTTTGTTGAAACATTTGAACCTTGTGGATTTCATCGTGAGGCTTTTTATCCCTGCTATGGGATGGCGGAAGCAACGTTATTTATCAGCGGGGGACAGAAATCGGAACTGCCGGTTTGCCAGAATGTATCCCTGCAGCATCAGAAGGTTGTTTATGTCGCTGCAAACGACAAGGAAAGCTCAAGCCTAATGGGTTGTGGAAAAGCATCTCCTCCACAGTCGATTGTGATTGTTAACCCAGATAGCTGTCGTGGCTGTAATGACAACCAGGTGGGTGAAATCTGGGTGAGTAATTCTAAAAGCATTGCCCAAGGCTATTGGAATCAACCTGAAAAAACTCAAGCCGTCTTTCATGCACATCTGTCCGACACTGGGGCAGGACCGTTTTTGAGGACAGGAGATTTAGGCTTTCTTCATGATGGTGAACTGTTTGTAACCGGGCGATTGAAGGACCTGATTATTATTCGAGGTCGTAATTATTATCCCCAAGATATTGAGGTAACTGTTGAACAGGCCCATCCAGCCTTGCGGCCAGGTTGTGGAGCTGCGTTTTCAGTTGATGTTGACGCTCAAGAACAATTGGTGGTTGTTCAAGAAGTTCATCGATCTGGTTTACGAAATCTCAATGTGTCAGAGATCACCCAGGCCGTTCGGCAAGCTATCTCAGAACACCATGATTTGAGAGTGTATGCAATTCTGTTATTGAAAACAGGTAGTATTCCTAAAACCTCCAGTGGTAAAATTCAACGCCATGCTTGTAAAGAAGGATTGCAGGCTAATACTTTAAATGTCGTTGGTGACTGGCTAGAAAATCCTCAGTATAAGACTGGTGTGATGCAGTTAGAAACGGATTTAGCTGCGCTAGAACAGCAAGTTACCAGTACTCATTCGATAGAGCACTCACTTCCCCAAGAGCTTCTTCAAGCCAATGGAAACACGCTCTCAATAACAGCAATTGAAGGATGGCTGACGACTCGCCTCTCTCGCTATCTCAACATTGATTCGAGTGAGATAAATTCCTATGAACCTTTCTCCAGCTATGGTCTTGATTCTGCAGCAGCGGTTAGCCTTTCTGGAGAATTGGAGGAATGGCTAGGTCGGCGACTTTCCCCGACGCTGATTTATGACTATCCATCCATTATTCAATTGGCTCAATATCTGGCTGTAGATTCTTTGTCAGAACCAGCGGACGCAATAATAGATGCTGGAAAGGCAGAGAGTGAGAGTTCTCATCATCAAGAGGCTATTGCCATTGTGGGGATGGGATGTCGTTTCCCAGGGGCTGATTCTCCAGGGGCGTTTTGGGACTTATTGAGCACTGGTCAAAGTGCAGTTACCCAGGTCTCTGAGACGCGATTAGATTTGGATGCCCACAATGCGAATATTGACGCAAACACATGGGGTGGTTTTTTAGAGGCAATCGATCAGTTCGACGCAGCCTTCTTTGGGATTGCTCCGCGAGAAGCGGAGAAAATTGATCCTCAACACCGTTGGTTATTAGAGGTCGCTTGGCAGGCCTTAGAACATGCTGGTCAATCTCCAACCCAACTCTCAGGTAGTCAGACCGGAGTGTTTGTGGGGATTAGCAGCAATGACTATGCCCGTAAACTGATGGCTGATCCCAGCCATATGGATGCCTATATAGGTACTGGAAATGCTCTTAGTATTGCTGCTAATCGCCTTTCCTATGTATTGAATTTACAGGGACCGAGCTTAGCTGTAGATACGGCGTGTTCTTCATCTTTAGTGGCATTACATCTTGCTTGTCACAGTTTGAGGCGACAGGAGTGCAATCTGGCGTTAGTTGGTGGTGTTAATGCGCTGTTATCTCCTGAGTTAACCCAAGCCTTTTCTCAAGCTCAGATGCTGGCTGCTGACGGTCGTTGTAAAACGTTTGATAGTGATGCAGATGGCTACGTACGTGGGGAAGGCTGCGGTGTTGTTGTCTTAAAGCGTTTGAGTGAAGCTCGCGCTGATGGCGATCGCATTTTGGCCGTTGTTCGCGGCTCTGCTATTAATCAAGATGGTCGTAGCAATGGGTTGACGGCTCCCAATGGTCTGGCCCAACAAGCTGTAATTCGTCGGGCTTTGGCCAATGCCAATATTGCACCAGCTGAGATTCAATATGTTGAGGCCCATGGCACGGGCACGCCCCTGGGCGACCCAATTGAGGTAGATGCCATTCAGGCCGTTTTGGCTATGGGACGCTCTCCAGAAGCAAAGTGTTATTTAGGTTCGGTAAAAACTAATTTAGGTCATCTAGAAGCGGCAGCGGGTATTGCTGGGCTAATCAAAGGGATACTGGCGTTACAACACCAACAGATTCCATCCCATTTAAATCTGACTCAGCTAAACCCCTACATCACTCTTCAGCCAGCTTTCAATATTGCAACTGGTGCCAAGCAATGGACAGCAGATAATCCGCTACAGTTGGCGGGGGTCAGTTCTTTCGGCTTTGGAGGGACTAATGCCCACGTCATTCTTGAAGCTGCTGATCGCGCTCAACAGTCGCCTCAGTCAACACAAAGTAGTCAATGTCCCTGGCAATTGCTTGCTCTATCGGCCAAAACTGAGCCAGCACTGCATGAACTGATGCAGCGATATAGAGACTTTCTGTTGCAGGTTGATGAAACGGCTTTGGCTGATATTTGTTTTACAGCCAATACAGGGCGAGCTCATTTTGCCCATCGGGTGGCGATCTCAGCAGCTTCCAAAGCTCAGCTCCTAGATCAGCTGACCCAGCATTTAAAAAATCAGTCTGGTGACGATGCAATTCTGGGTGAAGAATCAGTTCACGCTGTGCCCAGAATTGCCTTTTTGTTTACGGGTCAGGGTTCGCAGTATGTGCAGATGGGTCGTCAACTCTATGATACTTGTCTCAGATTCCGACAAATTCTAGAGCAGTGCGATGAGATCTTGCAGGATGAACTAGGAGAGTCAATACTGTCGGTTCTTTATCCTCTGGATGGGAAACAGGCTGGCGAACTTAATCAAACCCGCTACACTCAGCCTACCCTGTTTGCATTGGAGTATGCCTTGGCTGAACTCTGGCAGTCTTGGGGAATTAAGCCCGATGTAGTGATGGGCCACAGTGTGGGTGAGTATGTGGCGGCGTGTGTGGCTGGGGTGTTTAGCCTGGCAGATGGGCTTAAGCTGATTGCCGCCCGTGGGCGTCTGATGCAGGCTCTGCCTCAGGATGGTGGCATGGTGGTGATTGCTAGCGACGAGGTGCATGTGCGTCAGTTGCTGCAATCCTATGATGCAGGGGAGATTGCGATCGCAGCCATAAATGGTCCCAATAATGTAGTGATTTCTGGGCGAAATGAGTCCGTTACCCATGTCATCGCTCAGTGTCAAGACATGGGTATTAAAACTAAAACTTTGCAAGCCTCCCATGCGTTTCACTCTCCCCTGATGGCTCCTATGCTGGCTGAGTTTCGTCAGGTTGCTTCAAAAGTTACCTTTGCTTCACCTCACAAAACATTAATCAGCACCCAGAGTGGCAAAATTGTCTCTGCTGAGATTGCGACACCCGATTATTGGGTTAATCATGTGCTTCAGCCAGTGAGGTTCGCTGCAGCTATGAATGCCTTGCAGCAAGATGGTTGTAAGGTGTTTTTAGAGATAGGACCTCAACCGATTCTATTGGGTATGGGACAAACTTGCCTGCCCGAGCACCTAGTTAATCAAATTCTATGGTTGCCTAGCGTGCGTGCAGGACAAACTGATTGGTCTGTAATGCTAAAAAGCTTAGGTCAGCTTTATGTGGCGGGCGTTTCAGTAGATTGGGATGGGTTTGAGGAAGGCTATCCTGAGCGACATAAAGTCTCGTTACCGACCTATCCATTCCAACGACAACGCTATTGGGTAGAGTCTTCTCAGCCTCAGCCTGCTGTATTAGGGAAGCCCACTCAGGTAACAGAGTTGCTGACCCAAGGAGATATCACCGAACTAAGTCAACTGGTTGCCCAGCAGCATGAGACATCTAGTCCGACCGAAATCTTAGAACAGCTGATCAAAGTGCATCAACACCAGCTGACTCGCCAGTCGTTGCCAGACTTAATGTACGAAGTGCAGTGGATACCTTCAGATGCCTTAGCCATGGATACGGAGGACGCCCATCACTGGTTAGTGTTTGCTAGTTGCGAGCGATTGGGGCAGGGCGTGGTAGAGCAATTACATCACAATGGTCAGACTAGTACTCTAGTGACATTGTTAGACTCAGACCTCCCTCAAGAGAATGACCATGCTAACACTGCTCTAAATCCTCATAGTCCGGCTGCATTCGATAGGTTGTGGCATCAGCTAACTCAAGTTGACCCATTGGATGTTGCTGGCATTCTTTGGCTTTCAAGCCCAGATGTGGATTGCATTGGGGCAGACTCGACCGCTTCGAGCTTAGGAACAACCGTTAATGAGCAGTGCGCTCAGTTGTTATATCTGATGCAGAGTCTGGTAAACAAGCCCGAGTTATCCCACACTAAGGTGTGGGTTGTCACCCAAAATGGTGTGGCATTGGGGCCAGCCTTGCCCGCTGTCGAGCAAGCTCCGCTCCGAGGAATGAGTCGTATTTTTGGTCTGGAGCATCCTCAGCAGTGGGGCGGCTTAATCGACCTAGATAGCGAATCTTCTATACTTCACAAGTCTCAAGTGCTGACTAGTGAAGTATTAACGAATCGCACCGAAGACCAGGTAGCCTATCGCAGCAACAACAAGCGATATGTAGCCAGACTGGTAAGACGTCAGTCGACTTTAGACGCGTCAGTCTCCATAGATTCAGAAGGCAGTTATCTCATCAGTGGAGGGATGGGAGGGTTAGGACTCGCTGTGGCGCAATGGTTAGTTGACCAAGGAGCGCGTCAGCTGATTCTGTTGAGTCGTCGAGGAGCGGATACCTCGACCAAGCAAGCAGCAGTAACTCACCTAGAATCTATGGGAGCGCGGGTGAAAGTAGTTGCGGTGGATGTGAGTGATGCAACCGCCTTAGGGGAGACATTTGCAGACCTGTCAGAGCCATTTTCCTCGATTCGAGGCGTTGTTCATGCTGCGGGCATTGATGGCGGTCTTCACCCAATTGAGAGTTTAGACCCAAGAGTGCTGGAGCAGACTCTGGCACCTAAAGTGCAAGGTAGCTGGAACTTACATCAGCAGAGTCTGAATTGGGACGTAGACTTTTTCGTGAACTTCAGCTCCATTGCAGCGGTCTGGGGAGCTGGGTATCAGGCGCATTATGGAGCCGCCAATGAGTTTCAAAATCTGTTAAGTGAGTACCGTCGCCATCAGGGGTTAACGTCGCTAACCATCAATTGGTCAGCAATTGATGGGGTTGGCATGATGGCCAACGCGGAGGCTTCCCATATGACCAAGCTCTCTGACATCGGCATCACACCGTTAGAGGTGCCGCAGATGACAGCCGCTTTGGGAATGCTGTTGGGCAGTCAAGTAAGGCATTGTGTTGTTGCTGATGTAGATTGGCAAAAATTAAATGGTGTTTATCAGGTAGGCCGTCCTCGCCAGTTGTTGGAGCAGCTAATCGAATCAGAGGTATTCGAGAAGTTCTCGTCGGTTCACAACGAATGGCTCAACCAGCTACAGGCACTGCCGACAGGTGAGCAGCTATCCGTTCTCAAGCGCACAGTACAAGAAGAGGTCGCTCAAGTGTTGGGGTTAGGTGCCGATGCTCTGCCAGATCCACAGGTGGGCTTTTTTGAGCTGGGGATGGATTCATTAATGGCGGTAGAGTTGCGGAGTCGTCTGAGCCAGCGGGTGGGCGTGCCGTTGTCGTCGACAGTGGCGTTTGACTTTCCAAATATCGACCGTCTGAGCGAGTATTTGGCCCAAGAGTTGTTAGAGCTGAATACTGAGTCCAACGCTGGTTCTCGCTCCCCCTTA
>JBHJIV010000212.1:0-32156 GCA_050043105.1 Leptolyngbyaceae cyanobacterium
CTTCAATAGTTGCCTCAAGCCTTACTCTAGTAAAGGATGGTGAAATGGTGAAGGTTGTTGCCTGGTACGCCACCGAGTGGGGCTACAGTCAGCGTGTTGTTGACCTCGCTGAAGTAGTTTCTACCAACTGGCCAGCATAAATAACTCCAAAGCGTAAACCTAAGCCCTCCTGTTTTTTTGCATTCAGGGGGGCTTAGTGTATCTATAGTTTTAGATAACAAATGGCTAGATGATACCGCCGTTTTATCTCTATGATGGAGGCATAACGTCCCTATGAGCATTTATTTTGACCGCATCTGTCCTTGCTGCTGAGCGTTTACTATTTCAGCCTGCCGCCTCAAATTCCGATGCTATTCCTACGATATTTGCTTTTCCCAACGAATACTCTGTTGGGATTACCAGTTTGGGGTATCAGGTAATTTGGGCCATGTTAGCCCAGCGCAGCGACCTAGCAGTGGGGCGTCTGTTTACAGATTTAACTAGCAATCTCCCGTCTAGACCAGAACTTATGGGGTTTTCTGTGTCTTGGGAGCTGGACTATATCAATATCTTAAATTTACTTGAGCAACAGAAAATTCCTATTTGGAGTCGAGATCGCACCCACGATCATCCCCTGATCTTTGGTGGCGGTCCGGTTCTTACCGCCAACCCTGAACCCTTTGCCGACTTTTTTGACATTGTTTTACTGGGGGATGGCGAAGATCTAATCCCCACATTTATTGACACCTACAAGTCTGTCCGAGCCGCGAGCCGCGCAGAGCAGCTAAAAACGCTGGCTCAGGTGCCCGGTATTTACGTGCCCAGTCTTTATCAGCCCATATACACAGAGCCCACCGGTCCCATTAGCCGTGTAGAGCCGGCAAGTGGCATTCCCCATATTGTCAAAAAACAAACCTACCGGGGCAATGTCCTACTGTCCTCAACTGTCGTTACCGAAAAGGCCGCCTGGGAAAACATTTTTATGGTGGAGGTGGTGCGCAGCTGCCCAGAAATGTGTCGGTTTTGTCTGGCCAGCTATCTGACGTTGCCCTTTCGTACCGCCAGCATTGACCAATCTCTCATTCCTGCCATTGAACGGGGTCTGGCTGTCACTAAACGTCTCGGACTCTTGGGAGCCTCGGTTACCCAGCATCCAGGGTTTGAAGAACTGCTGGACCACATTAACCAGCCTGCCTATGATGATGTTCGGTTGAGCATTGCATCGGTGCGGACCAACACGGTGAATGCAAGACTGGCCAGCACCTTGATGAACCACGGCACCAAGTCCATTACCATTGCAGTAGAAAGTGGGTCAGACCGGGTGCGGCAGATTATTAATAAAAAGCTGGAAACACCGGACATTGAGCGGGCCGTCGTCAATGCTAAAGAAGGCGGACTTAGCAGCGTCAAGCTCTACGGCATGGCAGGTATTCCTGGTGAAACCGACAGCGATCTCGAAGCCACCGCCACTATGATGCTGCAGCTTAAAAAGGCTGCTAAGGGGCTGCGTCTTACCCTTGGCTGCAGTACCTTTGTGCCCAAATCCCACACTCCGTTTCAGTGGTACGGTGTTAATGCGAAAGCTGAGAAACGGCTAAAATTTTTGCAGAAAAAACTGCGATCGCAAGGCATCGACTTTAGACCCGAGAGCTACAACTGGTCAGTCATTCAAACTCTGATTTCTAGAGGCGACCGACGGGTCAGTCAGCTTTTAGAGCGTGTCCGTCACTATGGCGACTCATTAGGTAGCTACCGCCGCGCCTTTAAAGAACTCAAAGGGCAGCTGCCAGCCCTAGATTTTTATGTCTATGCAGATTGGCCAGTAGACCAGACACTTCCCTGGGACCATCTAGAGGGACCGCTGCCAAAGCCTACGCTCGTCAAACATTTGCAAACGGCAGAAGCCTGTATGGATGCCCCTAGGCTGATGGCAACAGCACCTGCAGAAGACCAGGCACTGAGCCTTAACGCCTAAAGGTAGCTTATGGGGCTACGCCTAAACCGCGCCTCAATGTCTTTTAACGCCAAAAGAGACAATAGCTTTTTCCAAACAATAAAGGGGAGCGTCAGCGGCCATAGCAGACCTGACACAACAATAAACGCCCAGTTGAGTACGCTAGTCTTTGAGGCATCGGTATCCTTAAAAAACGCATAGAGCGCTATCAAAAAGGTGAGCGTTGCCGGTAGTGCGTAGTACAGATAACTCATGGTTAATTAAACACGTCAAAGCAGTACACAACTGTGAGCGGCTAAGGGCACAAAAACAGCTGTGAATGGCTAGTTTGAGGCTCTAAGTAGTCGAGACTAACTGTGATACCAATCCCAATCTTTTACCTGACATCGTATATGGTCGACCGCCTGGGTAATCGACATGTTTGATACATCGACTGGGGGAATCTGTTTATTGCGGCGAACTAAATCATGACGGTAAGTACGATCATAATAGGTCAATATAATCGCCGCTGCTGAGGCGAGTTCACCCCTCTTAATGTGCTCAACCGCCTTCTGGGTCCGTAACCCTCCAAGACGCTTGCGTAAACGTTCAGTTGCCGCAATTAACCCTTCTGGAGCGGCCTGCCCATAGACATCCACCAAAATATCCAAACGTTCTGCCTCAGAGCGAATTATCTCAAGGGTATTCGCCGCTTCCATCTGGTCCACAATCTCGTCTGGAACCCGACAGGTGCCAACGCGACGACTTTCGGCTTCAACCCACACCGGGCGATGAGGGTCAAGCTCCACCCACTGTTGGGCAATCAAATTCTCAAATTGTTCGGTACTAGGCTGTGGTGGCAACATCAGCGCGCCATAGCTGCTACCCCGGTGATTGGCGAGTCCTTCGAGATCTAAGACTTGTTCTCCTGAGTCTCTCAGGGCATGAAGAATATCGGTTTTACCCGTGCCAGTCATACCACCTACGACTATCAGAGGTCGGGGTGTGGCCAATAGGGTCCGGACCCAGCGCCGAAACGTCTTATATCCCCCCGACAAAAGGTTCACTTCCAGACCACTTGTTTCTAATAGCCAACCCACTGAGCTACTGCGCATGCCACCACGCCAGCAGTGCACCCGGACCTGACGCTTAGGGGCTAATGCCTTAGCCTGTTTGACCAGCCCTGCCATCTTGGGGCCTACCAATTCTAGTCCCAGCTCAATGGCTGTTTCTCTCCCCTTTTGTTTGTAGCAAGTACCAACCTGAGCGCGTTCGTCATCTGAGAATAGCGGAAAGCTAATTGCGCCAGGCAGATGCCCTTGGGCATACTCACCTGGGCTACGGACATCCAAAATAGGCCCCGGAGCCTGCAAAAAATCAGTAATAGGAAGAAGCTCAGACACTAGATAACAACTTAAAAGCCAAGGGGAATGCCATCTGTAATTTTTACCCTTTGATTGTAAGAGGTGCTTGCCCCTCTACGGCAGAAACCACATCGCCAATGTAGCGGCTATGGATATATCCCTGTTGCTGTAAAGCCTCTAAACACTCGCTTACACGAGCCTTTGGCACAGCCCCCAGCAGCCCCCCTGAGGTTTGAGGGTCAAACAACAGCGGGTAGTTGGACTGCTGGGGTTGAGGATTGTGTACGTGGTGTTCAACCTGCTGATTGCGTTTGTGGAGAGAGCTGAGATAGCCAGCCTCAAAACAGGCGTGTACTCCCGGCAATATGGGTAGGGCGTCTAAGGTTAAGTCAATGGCTAGACCTGGACTCAGCATTTCATAGAGATGCCCCAGCAAACCAAACCCGGTAATATCTGTACAGGCCACTACATCATGGTTCTGCAAACATTTGGCAGCCCTCTGATTAGACTGCACCATGCTGGTCACAGCAGCCTCAATCCAGCGCCCTTTGGCCGCACGCTGCATGTCGGCGGCAAACAGCACACCGGTACCTAGAGCTTTTGTGAGTATCAGCCCCAGACCGGGGCGTAAATTTTGCTTGGTTAAAATCTGCTGAGACGAAACCCAGCCATTGCAGGCAAAGCCTAACGTCAGCTCAGACCCTTCTGTGGTGTGTCCTCCCACCAGCCAGGTTTGGGTAGGAGCTAGGGCACGGTATGTCCCAGCCATCAGCTGGTACAGCGTCTCGGTTTGGATAGCATCTGTACCGTAAGGGAGCGTTGCTAGAGCTAACACCGTTTGAGGAGTCGCCCCCATAGCAAACAGATCGCTTAAACAATGGTTGACACAAATCTGAGCAAAGATATACGGATCATCCACAATCGCTCGAAACTGGTCCACAGTCTGTACCGACAGTGTGCCAGCAGGGAGGGCGACTACGGCGGCGTCATCAGGAGAGTCCAACCCGACCTTAACTGGGTTGGGCCAGCGGTCCATCTCAGGCAGGTCTGCCCTGGCTCGGCTTAGGGCTTGACTTAGAACAGAGCTGCTGACTTTTGAACCACATCCGGCACAGTGGGCGGGCGCTTTGGGAGCATTTGGAGACCGCCGATCAGCGTCCATGGTTGGGAAGCGATCAAACAGCGCCATAAAGTTGCCATCGATGTGATGTTTCCAACGACGAAACCACACCGACTCTGCAGACCATCCCCCGCGCGATGCGATCGCACTGCCATTGCCAAGGTCGATAATATTGAGAAACTTACGCTGAGGTTTAAAGGGTTTTAGGGAGCGCCCGGCTAAATAACGCTGAAGATTTTTATATAGCGGTGGCCCCTGACGCACAGCAAACACACCGGCTTTAGGGCGGGGGTGATTCACCATCGTGGCAATATCCCCTACAGCAAACACATTGGGGTGAGAGAGGGTTTGCAGGGTGTCCTTAACCAGCAAAAATCCGTCTTTATCAGTGGTCAGCCCGGTATGGGCAATCCAGTCAGCCGCGCTGGCATTGGTCACCCAAAAGACACGATCGCACGTTACCGTTAAGCCTGACTCACACCGTACCTGGGCGGCTTGGGCAGCAGACGCTGCGGGCTCAATGGCACAGACCGATTCTGAGAGGTGAGTATGAATGTTGCGATCGCGAAAGATTTTTGTCAGCTGGCGTTGGGTTGATCGATTGCGCCCTGTCGCTAAACGCGATCCCCGATGAAATAGATGAATATCAATAGCAGACCCAACACTCTGCTGCAGACGCACCTGCATATTGAGAGCCAGCTCCACACCACCCACACCACCCCCGACAATGCCGATGGTGGCCGACTGCCCTAGATTTTGCAGATATTGATGCCAGGCCCGCAGTAAATTGGGTACAGGTTTTGCCGGAATTGCATACTTGTCAGCTCCAGGCACCGACAGGGTTCCAGGCGTGCTGCCAATATCAATAGACAGCACATCGTAGGCCATAGGGAGATGGTGACGACAGCGGATGATCTTTTGGTCCGCATCAATGTTCACCACCTCATCCATAATTAATCGACAGTTGGCAAATCGAGTCAGCGGACGTAAATCGATATGGGACTGGTCAAAGTCATAAAGACCAGAAATATGACAGGGCAACATCCCTGAATAGGGAGTATCCACCAGATTGGTAATCAGCGTTAGACGAACCCCAGCGGGCAAACCAGCCATGCCAATTTTTCGTAGCACAATGGCATGGGTATGGCCCCCGCCCACAAAATAAACATCGGTATGAAATGAAGTCGTTGCCTGCATGCCAGGAAAACAAATAGTAGAGCGCTCTGCGCCCACTATAGATAACAAAAGTAGAACAGCGCCTAAGTTTTTCCTGAGGAGTCTAAGCTGAATGACTTAACAGCGATTGAAACTGCGGATCTTGTCTGAGAGAGTCAAAGACAGACTCTTTAGCCGCCATTTCAATCCACTGACCGGGGTTGAGGGCAAACGCTTTTTGCAACGCCAGCAGCGCGAGTTCATCGGCCTGCATTTTGGCATGGCAATAGGCCTTGAGATACCAGGCCAAATCTAAATCGGTTTTTAAGGCAACTGCCTGATTAAAGTTTGCGATCGCAGGCTGAAAGTCCTCTAGCAGCATCAGTGCCAGTCCTCGCCGTACCCAGGCTTCGTAATAATCAGCCTGAAGTTCAATCGCTTTGCTGTAGCATGCGATCGCATTTTGAGATTGCCCTTGGCTATCAAAGTCAACTCCCTGCTGATACCAATGCCCCGGATCATGCAGTTGCTCGCCCATAATTTTCTATCTACCCTCTCAGCTTCAGTAACTACAGCCCCGTCAAACCTTGAGATACTTTTATTGTCACCATTAAAAAACTCTTTTAGCTAAAGCCAAAAAAACTCGAAATACATATATGCAATTCAAAGAAATTGATGTACATTAGCGGGCAATGCGGTAAACAGCCACTATGCTAACGATTGTGTCTGATTGATGAGCTTTGGTCATAATAATGCGTTAGCAAAGCTCCCATACCGGAGTCATTTGAGGTTAATACGGTTTTGCCGTTCCCTGGTCCCTGAGCGCTATAAAAATTTAGGGAACAGTCTGAAAAGCCAGTCGTTAGTTTCTGTAGGCTTATATGAGATCGAGTTCTGTTAAATCCACTTCGATAAAAGGGTTTACCCAGACTCTCGTGGGTCAATTAAAGCAATATGTGCGCTCCCGGCGTTCGCGTTTTTACACCAGGTTGCTGCTGTTGAGCGTTCTGTCTCTGTGGATACTTACTGGGATAGTGATGCCGGCGCAGCGCAGATCTGCAGAAGCCGCCGAAGTTCAATTAGCCAGGGCCACAAGTCCTTGGAGTTTTGCATCATTTCCAGTAGAAAACTTTCAAGCCTACACATCGCCTTTTGGCTACCGACAGTCACCCTTTGGCGGCGAACAATTTCACTACGGGCTAGACATAGCCGCTCCTCTGGGTAGCTATATTCGCAACTGGTGGGAAGGCCAGGTTGTTGAGGTTACAGATGACAGTGCCTGTGGCACTTCGGTTGTGATTGAATCGGGTGATTGGCTACATATCTATTGCCACATGCAGGGCTATGTTACCCACGAAGGTGGCAGACGGGTAATGGTTGACCCAGACGGTAATCTTTACATCAAAGAAGGGGCCACCATTGGTACAGGCCAACCCATTGGGCGCGTTGGTATGACAGGACGCACCACCGGTCCTCATCTGCACTGGGGCCTCAAGTTTGAGAGTAGTTGGGTAGACCCAGCCATGGTGTTACGAGAGATGTATGACGACCAGCGAGCCGTTAGATAAACACAGCCCTTGGCAAATTCTGCACTAACGTTCAACCGTAAAGTCCCTTGTTTGTTTGGGCTTTATACTTTGAACTCTTGAGCCTTTATGATCTGCAGCACAATCTATCAACCAGGCAAGATGCTATCGTCTAGCTAAGGCCATCCTTGCGAGTGGCTGGGTACATTACAGCTGTACCCCATGTTTGATAACCACCCAACTACCTATGACTGCTCCAATGTCTGAAGCTGAAAACACTCGCGCTGTTCTTCGCTCTCAAGAACCTGAGCTACAGTATGAACTTCCTTGGAATCGTGAAGGTGAGTTCGAAATAGAAGCACTCATCGTTAGTCAAAGTAAAAATGATCTGTTGGTTAAAGTAAAAACAGATCGTGGTGAAAACCACCTGACTATTCTAGGATTTTTACCCGGTCGTGTATCGGGTCAACGTTGGCGTTTAGAGTGCCTACGTTCGTCCGGTCGAATTGAGCTTTTAGATGGTGAACCGCTCGACTAGTCCTTGGTCCTGAAACTATCTGTTGGGTTTAATAGTTACGGTGCCTTTGCCTTAATAAGGCACCGTAAACGCAAACAATGTCTGCAAAGCTAACGGCAGACTAGCTAGCAGCAGAGGGCAGATCAACATATTCGCTGACGATGCCGCGGAACTCTTCACCATCAATGGTCTCTTTTTCCACCAGGCGGTCCACCAAACGATCTAGTAGCGAGCGATTGTCTTTTAGCATAGAGCGGGCCTTAATGTAGGCAGTCACGGCAATCTCACGCACTCGCTGGTCAATCTTAGCCGCCATTTCTTCAGAATATTCTGAGCGCTGCATCAAATCGCTACGACCCAGAAATACGGCACTACTGGGTGCTTCCATTGCAAACGAGCCCAGTTCTGACATACCAAATCGGGTAATCATCTGACGGGCAATATTCGTTACCTGCTGAATGTCGTTGGCTGCACCTTGGGTAACTTCGTCTGGGCCAAAGACGATTTCCTCTGCCGCACGCCCCCCCAGTGCCATGGTAATGCGGTCAATCAGCTCAGCATAGGAAATCAAACCATCATCCACTCGGTCTTCTTTAGGTAGGTAGCTAGCAAATCCACCGACACCGCCAGAGCGAGGGATAATGGTAACCTTTGCCAGGGGGTCCGAATGCTTCAGCATCGTGCTGACCAGGGCATGGCCGACTTCGTGGTACGCAATCAGCCGTTTCTTTTTACTATCCAACAGCGGCGTCAGGGTAAGACCGATAGTGAGTCGGTCAATGGCATCGTCAATTTCCTCCATGGTGACCGCATCTTTGCGACGACGGGCCGTCAGAATCGCGGCTTCATTGAGTAAATTAGCCAGTTGGGCACCGGAAAAGCCTGGGGTACGGCGGGCAATGGCGTCAAGATTAACGTCATCGGCTATTTTTTTGTCCCGGGCATGCACTTCCAATATGCCTATACGTCCGTTGGAGCCGGGCAAACCAACGGCAATTTGTCGGGCAAATCGCCCCGGTCGCAGTAGCGCAGCATCAAGGACATCAGGACGGTTAGTGGCGGCAATTACGATGATGCCGCTATTGCCTTCAAAACCATCCATTTCAGTTAGCAGCTGATTGAGCTGTTGTTCGCTCTCATCATTACCCCCCCCATTACCGGCTCCGCGCTGACGGCCAACGGCATCGATCTCATCAATAAAAACAATGCAGGGGGAGTTTTCCTTAGCTTTCTTAAACAGGTCGCGGACGCGAGAAGCCCCCACACCCACAAACATTTCGACAAATTCAGAGCCCGAAATGCTGAAGAATGGCACACCTGCTTCACCAGCGATTGCTTTAGCAAGTAGCGTCTTACCAGTTCCAGGCTGACCAACCAGCAGTACGCCCTTGGGAATACGAGCGCCAATGGCCGTGAATTTCTCAGGGTTTTTGAGAAAGATCACCACTTCCTGTAGCTCTTCTTTGGCTTCCTCAATCCCGGCGACATCATCAAACATCACCCCGGTCTTGGCTTCCATCTGAAATCGAGCACGAGAACGGCCAAAGTTCATAGCACCGCTAGCAGAGTTAGCCGATCGCCGCAAAATCATTAGCAAGGCAAAGACGACTATTAGAGCCAGCAACGCATTGACGGCTAGCCCAGTGAGCGCGCTGTTGTCTGAGCGTTCTAAAACTTCGTATTCAACATCGCTGCTCCGTAACTTTTGCAGCAGCTCCCGATTGTAAACGTCATTGGCAAACAGGGTGACTGGATATAGAGGTGCCTGTTCTTCGTCGCCCTTCAGACGGACATTGGCAACTTTGCGTAGGTTATCTAGCTCAACCCGCTCTACTTCGCCCTGGTCTAGTTTCTCTAATAGCTGACCATAGGTAATTTGAGTTTCTTCACTACCCTCTACTTGAGCGGCAACCGGCTGAGTTCCAATCAGAGGTGCGGCTACTAGAGTTTGTAGTAAAAACCATCCGGTAGCTAGGGTGCGCGTGGCACGGCGATTGAGTGAGAATTGGCGAGACCGGGGGGAGGTAGGTTGATTCATATAAAAATGTACGGCTAAATGTACAGCTCGACAGTTGGCCAGCGGTTTGACAAGGCTGCCAGAAAATAATATCCCCAGTTTAGCGTTCTAATCTAAAGCTTAACGGGCGATCGCAACGATGGCATTTTGACCCCCAAACCCAAAACTGCTGCAGCGCACATGCTTTACAGCTGCAGCACCCAAACCAGCCCGCACAAAGTTAAGTGCAAACTCAGGTTGTTTTAGCCCGACACAGGGGGGCAAATATTGCTGCTGCAGACTGAGCAGACTAAACACAGTTCCGATTAACCCTGCCGCTCCTAACGTATGGCCGGTTGCCCCTTTAGTGGAACTCACAGCGACCTCAGGAAATAGCTGCTGGATCATGTATGCCTCATTGGCATCATTGAGACGGGTGCCTGTGCCATGGGTATGGATGTAGTCAATATCGTCTGGGCTCAAGCCGCTACGCTCTAAACACTGTCGAGCAACGGCAAGGGTGCTATCTCGACGGGATGAACTGATGTGATAGGCATCGTTGCTCAGACCACACCCTAATAGGTGGCCATAGATAGACGCGCTAGGTACAGCAGTCTCCCCTGCTTCTAACACTACAGCCGCGGCCCCTTCTCCCAGGACTAATCCATTGCGATCGCAATCAAATGGATAACAGCCATCCGTCGCCATCGCCTTCATCTGGCGAAACCCCGTCAAGGTTAACGGTGTAATCGGCGCATCCACCGCCGCCACCACCACCCGCTGACATTGCTCGGTCTGCAGCAGCAGATAGCCCTGAAATAACGCCCAAAGTCCGGTGGCACAGGCCGCCATAGGGGCGAGCGTAGGACCGCAGCTGCCCACCGCTTGAGCGACTTGACCCGACAGGCTAGCCGGCAGTGCAGCCAGCCAGTCTTGAGACGACGGCTCGCCTCGCACGATGGCTTCCCATCGATTTAAGTAACTGCGACTTGAGCCCACCACCACCCCGCAGTCTTTGAGTGGTGCCATCAGCCCAGCATCAGCAAGTGCAGCCTTAACAGCTGCGGTCACAAGATGGTCTGGATCAATCGGATATTTGCCCACCATGGCCAGCGGCATGACAGGTAGTGCCATAAATGGTTGGCGCAGTGCGATCGCAGATTTACCAGCCAGTAAATTAGCCCATGTTTCTTGGGTTGTTATCCCTAAAGCTGTACGCAGACCAATCCCGGTTACAACGACGTCAACCATTCAAGCCAATATTGCTGCCCTATCAAGTTTTCTCTACGCTACTCAGTAACCAAATTATCCAGCCCTTCGGTAATAGTTGCCGACTCCAACACATCTCCCTGCTGGATGGCATCGACAACATCTAATCCCTCAGTTACATAGCCAAAGACAGCATAGCTACCATCTAAGAAAGGGAGATCTGTCAGGGCAAAATAGAACTGGGAAGACGCTGAATCAGGGAACTGAGAACGAGCCATCGCCACTGCACCATGGGTATGCTGCAAAGCTGGCTTAGCGGTTTCACCTGACGATTCAAACGTCTGACCATACAGCGGCTGATCAGCCCCATCAGGGGTAATTTCTAGAGGAATAAGACGTTCCTCTTGGGTATCGGGGTCAATAAATCCGCCGGTCACCAGCTGCTGAACAGGAACAGAGGGGTCCTAACTTTGCGGAACGCCCCCTTGAACCACAAATGGCTGAGGCTCTCGCACAACTCGGTGAAAGACCGTCCCGTCGTAAACACCACGCTCAACCAAATCCACAAAATTACCGGCAGTAACAGGCGCTTGAGCACCATCCACTTCAACCAGAATTCGCTCGCCATTAACCATAAATTCCACTGTAGCGGTTCCATCTAGCTGAGTAAATCCTTCAGGTACAGAGGGGACTACGGCCAACTCTGTTGGCGCAGCGGGCTCAGCGGCCGGTGCTGCAGAAGAATCAGATGATGGATCGGTTGCCCCAGCTGTGCAACTCACCATCAACAATGCCACAACCAAACCGATGGCCCATTGCATGCGGAAACCAAAAATCATGATTAATTCCTTTGTTGATTAGGGGCAACATATCTTGCCACAGGAAAACCTCCTTTTCAACCGGGAAGCTTTTCCTTATCTAATGCCATAAAAGCTACAGCCCTTCTAGGGGAACCTGCAGAAATCGCGCCAGCTCGGCTCCCTGATTTTCCACCACTGTCAGTGAAATTGGTTGGCCCACCCGAGTCAGGGGGATATCTCCTTTACCTTTTACCTTGAGGTAAAGCGCTCGCTTAGGGTTTAACCCTTCTCGAATATCTACACGAACAGCCGTAATTGATGACAGGGGATACTTGAAATCAATCTTACGATTTTTACCAGGAAACCCCCACCGAAAAATCTGCGCTTCCTGAGCTTCTTGATCAAATCGATTGTAGCCACCACCTACATTCCAAGCACAGATCAACCAGAGATAAGTCGAAAGCAGCAGCGCTGCCGTGCCATAGAAACACATCACAATTCCTTGCGGAATAAAGATTAGCTGTGTGGGGTCGGCAAACGGCAGCAGGTTGATACCGGTGTAGCTAGAGACACCAGCCAGTAAAAACCCCGCACCCCCAACAGTGGTAACCAGAGCCCACCAATAGTTGCTCAAACGGCGAGCACCCAAAATTTTACGATGCAGGACACTATCGTTTTCGGTCGTGTCAGAAACAGTTGCCTTAGAAACAGCCATGTCGATATAGAAGAGATATTGAAACGGAATTATTAGAGTGATGGATGCGTCTACTGTCAGAGCATCGCTCTCGTCCAGAAATTATTTTTAGCTAAACAATGATTCAACCTACCTCAGTTTAAGGGCCAAGGTTAACCAACAGCATGATTAACAATTTTCAAAGTCGTTTGCCCATGGCAAATTACTAGAAACCATTTCATATTAGTAGCCCTTAACTAATCAACAGTAGACCAATCGCTAAAGGCTCTCGCACACATGCTGTTTCTTCTGACCTGAGCTACTACCAGGCTATCAACTATCGCCAGTAAACAGCATTTTTATTTGCGCCTAATCGTGAATGAAAATACCCTCTGATCCAGTCTTCCAAAAGAATGCAGATTCTGATAGGATTGACCTTAACTTTTGCAACGTTCAAAACCCACTGCTGATACCCAACAGAGTCAAGAGTCCATAGACTCGTTGCTTGGTTTCACATAAATTTGTCAACTGTTTTAATAAGAGGACTCCATGACCAGTCAGCCCGACCGCGTGGTTTTAATTGGTGTCGCCGGTGATTCAGGATGTGGAAAGTCTACATTTCTGAAACGCCTTAGCGATCTTTTCGGCGAAGAGTTTATGACCGTCATCTGTTTGGATGACTACCATAGTCTAGATCGCAAGCAGCGTAAGCAAGCTGGGGTTACAGCCCTCAACCCCAAGGCGAACAATTTCGATCTGATGTACGAGCAAATCAAAGCTCTAAAATCAGGTACCTCCATCGATAAGCCAATCTATAACCACGAAACTGGTTTTATTGACCCGCCCGAGCGGGTTGAGCCCAATCATGTTGTTGTTATTGAGGGTCTACACCCTCTCTATGACAAACGAGTACGCGATCTGCTAGATTTTAGCGTTTATCTTGACATCAGCGATGAAGTCAAAATTGCCTGGAAAATCCAGCGTGACATGGCAGAGCGGGGCCATACCTATGAGGATGTTTTAGCGTCTATTCAAGCGCGCAAGCCTGACTTTGAAGCTTACATCGACATTCAGAGACAGTATGCTGATGTCGTTTTGCAAGTACTGCCAACCAACCTGATTAAAGATGACAAAGAGCGCAAAATCCTGCGCGTACAGATGATTCAAAAAGAAGGGATAGAAGGCTTTGAGCCTGCCTATCTGTTTGATGAGGGTTCCACCATCAACTGGATTCCCTGTGGTCGTAAGCTGACCTGCTCATATCCGGGTATTCGTATGGCCTATGGTCCAGATACGTACATGGGTAATGAGGTATCTATCCTGGAAATTGATGGTCAGTTTGAGAAGCTAGAAGAGCTTATCTACGTGGAAGAGCATCTCAGCAATATTTCTACCCGCAGCTATGGTGAAATGACTGAGCTTTTACTTAAGCATCGGGAATATCCAGGCTCTAACAACGGCACTGGTCTGTTTCAAGTGCTTGTGGGCTTAAAGATGAGAGCTACTTATGAGCGTTTGACTAGCAAAGTGGCAAACGCTGCAGCGGCTGTCGTTGCCTAGTGTGACCGTCTTTTTTAAGTAGTCAATACTTTTTGACCCTAGAGCAGTGTGCTCTAGGGTATTTTTTATATAAACAATACTGACAAATCAATAACTAAGTGGTGTAGGATATCTGCTGTCAGGTTTCAGTATTTGGCCGGGAATGCTATATTGGCTGCTATGCCTTCACACAGCTTGATGCAGCGACTATATGTAGTCCATAAAGTCGGTTTGCCTGTGTTATTTCAAGGCTGCAAAAAATCATCTACAGAATGTGATAGACCCATTGCACACAGATGAAGAGCAAGGGAGCATCCTGAGAGCCTTGAATATTGACCGAATAATAAAAGGCAAGGAAATTATTGACGGCCTGATTTTCCTCTAAGATTTATCATTTGACAGTTAGTATGGCTTCAGGTTCTCATCTCAGCAGTATTCTCATAGTCGAGGATAGCCAGGGTCGACGGGAGATTGTCTTAGATAGCTCCGTCTACTCTGTGGGTCGCGATGCAAAATGTGACATCCGGCTCGCCTCGCAGTTTGTCTCTAGGCACCACGCTACTTTAGTCCAGCTCCCTAGAGATGATGAAACCTATTACTACCGAATAGTAGACGGAAATCTTAAAGGCAAACCCAGTGCCAATGGCATGCTAATAAATGGTCGAAAACTTCAGGCCCACGACTTAAAAAATGAAGATGAGATCGTTTTTGGTCCTCAAGCTCGAGCGATTTATTATCAACTGAAGCGAGATACGACCTCAACCGTACCACCAGACGAGTTTGACATTACACTGATTAGCCCCAACATGATCGATGAAGATGAAGAGGGTTAACCGGTGTAGTAACACTCACCAAAGCAAGCAATCAGCTTTGTACTAAGAGCTGTCGGCGGGGTTTGTGAACTTCGAACAAACTAGCTAGCTTTGCTTTCAATAGCCTGATTAACCTGCTGAAAAACCCTATGACAGTGGTTATTGGTTTTTAAGGGCAACTCTTCGTTCTTTACCACTAGATTTACGGTCGCAGCGGGGTCTTGGGTCTGAAACTCAGTTTTATCGGTTGAGCCAATTAACACCTCAACTGTCGCCAGTTTGCTGTAAGAAACCAGACCTGGCCGCTCTTTCGCCATCATATAGTCGCCATCCTGATAAACCAGGTGAAGCCCACAGGATTGCAGGACATCTGGAATAAATTCACGCAAGTTATTAGCGGGCAGGACGCTTACAAAAAGATTAGTATACCGAGCCATAAAAATTCTGGAGCTATTTCACAGTTTCAGAGTCCAAAGTGTAGATAAGCAGTAAGTTCAGATTAAACAAAAAGTCAAAAATCTGCAATTTTTACCTAGACATACTATCTCACTATATCTAGGTAAAAATTGCATTTAGTTTTACGCTTCGAAGGAAAATTACGCTTTTTAAGGATAAATATAAGTTAGGCTCGTAGATTATCTTTGCTGCGTTAGTGTTGATGATACCCTGCTGCTGAGGAAAAATGCGCGGTAAACTCATTGTCTTTGAAGGAATCGAAGGAAGTGGCAAAACCACTCAGGTGCAGTACTTACGGCAGTGGTTAGAGCACAAACTCATCGCTCATGGGGCATCTTCTCCGACCGGGGTGGTCGTTACGCGACAGCCAGGGGGCACTAGTATTGGACAGCAAATTAGACAGCTCTTACTACAGCCAGCCGCAGAAACTGAACGGTTGTCTAGCACATCAGAGCTAATGCTCTATGCGGCCGACCGCGTTCAGCATGTGGAGCGGATCTTAATTCCAGCCTTAGAAACTGGGCACTTAGTGCTTTGCGATCGCTACATTGATTCCACGGTGGCCTATCAAGGCTATGGTCGACAGTTAGATCTAGACTTAATCAAAACCCTCAACGCCATTGCCACCAAAGGATTAAACAGCGATCTCACCCTCTGGCTAAAGCTAGACGTAGCCCAGGGACTAAAGCGAGTAACCACCCGTGGCGAAGCTGACCGCATTGAACAGGCGGGCCTAGACTTTCATCGACGCGTACATAAAGGATTTGCAGCCCAAGCGAAGCGAGAAACATTCGTTACTGTAGACGCCAGTCCCAAGCAAGAAGACGTCGCTGAGCAAATTCAGGCAATCGTTTCCACCTATTTACAGCAGTGGTATGCCTTCTGAACCATCGTCGGTCACCTTAGAGCAAAAACAGCAGCTTACCCACCCCTTTTGCCATGTTATTGGTCAGTCCCAGGCCATTGACCTATTGGTGCAGGCTACTATTCGACAGCGGGTTGCACCTGGCTACCTGTTTGTGGGACCAGCCGGTGTGGGGCGCAGCCTGGTGGCTACTGCATTTGCAGCGTTAATGCTAAGCCAGCCCCATCCACCCACCGATAACCTCTACCGTCGAATTCGCTCTCGTAACCATCCCGACTTATTGTGGGTCGAGCCCACCTATTTACATCAGGGCAAATTGCTGACCGTCAGCGAAGCACAAACCGCTGGACTCAAGCGACGGGGAAGACCCCAGGTACGCCTGGAGCAGATTCGAGAAATTGCCCGGTTCTTGAGTCGTCCCCCGCTGGAATCTGCTAGAGCCGTCGTTGTGATTGAGTCAGCCGAACTGATCGCTGAAGCCGCGGCCAACGGACTCTTAAAGACGTTGGAAGAACCTGGTAAAGCCACATTGATATTGATCGCCCCTGACCAGCAAACGTTGCTTCCCACATTAATTTCACGGTGTCAGACCATTCCATTCCGGCGATTAAGCTCAACCCATATGACCCAGGTGCTGACCCAGATCAATTACTCAGAGATTTTGGACCATCCAGAACTGCTCTCGCTTGCCCAAGGGAGTCCAGGCAGTGCGATCGCAAGCTGGCAGCAGCTACAAACTATTCCGGCTGAATTAATCCAGCAGCTAAATCAGCCAATTCTAGCTGTACGGGGCGCGTTAGAACTCGCTCGTCAGATAGTACAACTATTAGAAATAGACTCTCAGCTTTGGCTTTTAGATTATCTGCAGCAGAGTCGCTGGCATCGAGGCCAAGGACAGGGGATGCTGGAATTAGAACTTGCTCGCAAACAGCTGCTCAGCTACGTACAGCCCCGTTTAGTTTGGGAGGTTACATTGATGGCTTTAATTGAGCCGGTCTAAGAAAAACGCGGCCATCTCCACAGTGAGTTACGGTCAAGCCAGCAAATTATTTGTTAGTTAAGTATCATTCTCTACAAAAAATTAAACTAAACCGTACAGTTCCCTCAATTTTGTTTAGAACGCGCACCATAGAGAAAGCGTTCAACAATCCCGATGGTTCCACAGTCTGTTCAACGTCCCCTTAAAAAAACCAGTTTCTGGATTGGGATGGGGATACTTCTATTGATGGGTAGTGCATCATTACTGGCACTTCGCTCCGTCCGTCAGTCTCGCCAAGCGGCCCTTGAGGAAGCGGCTAAACCCCCACCAGAGCGTGTGGATGTAGCCGCCCTGGGTCGGATTGAGCCCAAAAGTGAGGTAATTGATGTCGCTGCACCAGAAACAGGAATTTTGGGTAAATTGCTGGTTGATGAAGGGGTTCAAGTCGAATCTGGTCAGGTTTTAGCCGAGCTAGATATGTATGAAATTCGTAGAGCGGAACGGGACTATGCCGCCAGCCAGCTAACAGAAGCCCGTCAAACCCTAGAAGCTGAAAGTGGTTTGGGGGTAGCCCGAATTGCTGAGGCGAATACTAAAGCCGACCAAATCGACCAACCTCAGATTCAGGCCATTGAGGCCCAGGCCGCTAGAATTCGCAGCTTAGAGGCACGTCTCGCCCTGGCCCAAACCGACCTAGCCCGATTTCAGGATTTGCACGCTCAGGGCGCTATCACCCAACAGGACCTTGATCGCCAACAAACTGAAGTGGATGAGTTGACCAGCGATATTGCCAATGCGATCGCAACGAAAACTCAGCTAGAGCTAGCCCGAGATACCGCATTAGACAACGCCGCGGCTCAAGTTTCCATGGCTGAGGCAGATTTGCAGCTGGCCTCTGTAGAAACTGGCGTGGCGGCGGCCCAGCAAAATTTGGCCCTGGCCGAAGCCAGACTCAATCGCACGGAGATTAAAGCCCCCGTCGCAGGTCAGATTCTAGATATCTACATTCGCCCTGGGGAAGCCGTATCTAGCAATCGGCTGTTGTCTATGGGCAATACGGATGAAATGTATGTGGTGGCCGAGGTGTATGAAACAGATGTAGGTCTAGTCAAACCAGGGCAAACAGCCACTCTCACCAGCCGCAATGGCGCCTTTAACGGAGAACTGACCGGCACTGTTGAAACCATTGGTCTACAGATATTTAAGAACGATGTGTTAGACGATGACCCGGCCGCCAATGCCGATGCCCGCATCGTAGAAGTGCGGATTGCGGTCGATCAAGATGAAGCGGTAGCCATGCTGACTAATCTCCAGGTAGATGTGCTGATCGACATTGAGACCGAGGAGAATTAGCCATGGCCAAGATATCGGTGGCTTGGTCCAATTTGATGCACGAACTCACTCGACTGGTGGTTGCGATCGCAGGTGTCGCCTTTGCTGTCGTTCTTATTTTTATGAACCTTGGCTTTATGGGAGCGCTGATTGCCACCGCCACCAATTTTTATCAACAGTTCAACGCCGATCTATTTTTAATTTCACCAGAAACCTTAGAAATTAGCACCTCTACTGCCTTTCCACGGGAGCGGCTCTACCAGGTAGCGGGCGTCGAGGGTGTAAAGCGCATTATGCCCCTCTACAGTGAATACCTGCTGTGGCGCAATCCAGAAACAGGGGTGAGTCGCGCCATTTTTGTCTACGGCATCAACCCCAATGATCCAGTGTTTCTGATGCCCGAACTGCAGGGAGAAAACGCTCGCCGCATTCTAAGTCGGCCTGACACCGTCTTTATTGATCGCTATTCACGCCCTGAGTTTGGCCCCCAAGAGGTGGGGACCACCACTGAAGCCGACCGTCGTCGCGCCACCATTGGCGGCACCTATGCCCTAGGGGGCGGTTTTGCCGCAGACGGCACTCTGATTATGAGTGACCAAAACTTTGTGCGCTATTTAGAACCGCGACCGTTGACCTTAGTTAATGTGGGTCTGGTACAGCTCACACCAGGGGTGTCCCCTGAAAAAGTGACCCAAACCATTCGCTCACTGCTGCCCGCCGATGTGGATATTTACACCAAAGCAGACATTATCGAACATGACTCTAGCTACTGGCTAGAGTCGACATCCATTGGCTTTATTTTCAGCATGGGAGTGGCGGTCTCCTTTGTTGTTGGGGCTGTGATTGTCTATCAGATTTTATTTACCGACATTCGCGACCATCTGCCCGAGTACGCCACGATGAAAGCTATGGGTTACCGGTCTCAGTACCTATTTAAGATTGTGCTGCAAGAAGCCATTCTTTTAGCCATGCTGGGATATATCCCTGGGCTTGCCGCAGCCCTTGGACTATATCGTCTAACCACGACAGCTACCGCCGGCACCTTACCCGTTGCGATGAATGGGGGGCGAGTCATATTTGTCCTGGCACTAACGTTAGCGATGTGCTGTCTGTCGGGTCTGATTTCTGTTCGCAAAGCGATCACTGCTGACCCAGCCGAAATCTTTTAGGAGGTTCCATGGTTTTACTACAAGTACAACAACTCCATGTGCCTCCGGGCCAGCGGCTATTGCTCGAAGATATTAGCTGGTCAGAATTTGAAGCGATTTTAGACGATTTGGGTGAACATCGCTCTGCCCGCATTGCTTATGACAATGGAACCTTAGAAATTATGGCCCCGCTGCCCTGGCATGAGGACGATAAAGAAATTATTAGCGATCTGCTCAAGGTTTTACTAGAGGAGCTAGATATCAACTTCCGGGCCCTGGGTTCTACAACATTCAAAAATCAAAGCATGCTCAAGGGCATTGAACCAGATCAGTGCTTTTACATTGCCAATGAAGCCGCTATTCGTGGCAAACAGCGGCTTGACCTAAGTGTCGATCCGCCCCCTGATTTGGCGTTAGAAATCGATATTACGTCTCGTACGCATCCTCAAACCTATGCTGCACTGGGGGTTCCAGAACTATGGCGACGAGAAAATGAAGCTCTAAAGATCTATCACTTAAACGCTGAAAAATACGTTGAGGCTAAGAATAGTCTTGTTTTCCCAGGCTGGCCTCTAACGATAGAAATCCCTCAGCGAGTGCGTCAAAGCCGTGTTGAAGGACGTAATCCAACTATCCGAGCATTTCGGCAATGGGTCAGAGGGAGATTGGATGACTAAACGGATCCCTTTAGCCTGGTTTAATCTCACCCACGACCGCCGCCGGTTTGCCACATCGCTCGCGGGTGTTGGGTTTGCTGTGCTGCTGATGTTTATGTTTAACGGGTTTATGAACGCCCTTTACGACAGTCAGCTACAGCTGTTAAATCGATTTAATGGTGAAGTGATTATCGTCAATCGGTTGCGCACTAATATGTTTGTGCCTCGGGCCTTTGCCCGCAGACGACTCTATCAGGCCCGCGCCTTTGAGGGCGTACAAAACGCCTACGCCATCTATATCAGCGATGTCAATTGGAAAAATCCAGACACTCGCGAATCTCGCGGCGTGCGGGTAATTGCCATTAACCCCGATGAGCCAGTCCTTAATATTTCTGAAATTGCAGACCATCGCCGAGACTTAAAGCTGCCAGAAACCGCCCTCATGGATACAAAATCCCGTGCAGAGGTAGGGCCGGTGGAAGTCGGTGTCGTCAGTGAGCTAGCGGATCGAAGGATTCGCCTGGTGGGCACATTTGCCATGGGCACTGACTTTGCCTCGGGCAACGGCAACCTGCTTATGAGCGACCAGAACTTTTTGCGCTACTTTGCTGATCGAGGACCAGAAGAAGATAAACGTAGTTTTGCCACTGTGGATATCGGCATCGTTAAGCTTGAGCCTGGGACAAACGTAGGGCGTATGGTTAAAACGTTGCAGGACAATCTGCCCAACGATGTCTTGGTAATGGCGCGCGATGGCGAAGATGGCTTTGTTATTCGCGAACGCAAATACTGGCAAGAGAACACCAACATTGGCTTTGTGTTTTCACTGCTGACCAGCATGGGCTTTTTTGTTGGCATTATCTTGGTGTATCAGATTCTCTACACCGATGTGGCAGATCACTGGGCTGAATATGCCACCCTTAAAGCCATGGGCTATAAAAATGGCTACCTGCTGAGTGTGGTGCTGCAGGAGGCTCTAATCTTGTCAGTGTTAGGGTTTATTCCAGGTGTGTTAGTCAGTCAGCTGCTTTATCAAGCGGCAGGTAATGCGACCGGTCTGTTTTTTCAGATGACGCCAGAACGCATTACGAATTTACTCATTGCCACTTTTATTATGTGTTTGGTATCGGGTGCGATCGCAGTACGTAAAGTCCAAACCACCGATCCAGCAGATGTGTTCTAAAGAGAAATTTACACAGGTGTTGAGCTAGGGTAGTCGTATGTTTCAAACTCAGCCACAATCTACATTTGAGCCAACCAAAGATAACTTGGCCGTACAAATCCAGCACCTCAACTATTACTTTGGGGTGGGCGATCTAAGTAAACAGGTACTATTTGATATCTCTCTAGAGCTACCCAAGGGGCAAATTGTTATCCTGACCGGTCCATCTGGGTCTGGCAAGACAACATTACTTACCCTGGCAGGAGCCCTGCGTCATCTACCCGAAGGCAGCCTGCGCATACTCAGCCAAGAACTGGTGGGTATGAGTGAGCGCGCTATGGTCAACGTGCGACGAAACATTGGCTTTATCTTCCAAGCTCATAATTTATTTGAGTCCCTGACTGCCAGCCAAAATGTAGAAATGGCGGTGGAACTAACCGGAGAGTTTTCGTCAAAGCGAGAGCGGGCTGTAAAAATGCTTAGCACTCTAGGTCTTGCCGAACGAGTCGATTACAAACCCCATTCGCTATCCGGTGGTCAAAAACAGCGAGTAGCGATTGCTCGCGCATTGGTTAACCATCCAAAGCTAATTTTGGCCGATGAACCCACAGCCGCCCTAGATAAAAAATCTGGTCGGGATGTCGTGAATTATCTGCACAACCTATCGCGCGACGAGGGCTGCACGGTATTAATGGTGACCCATGACAATCGCATTTTGGACGTAGCCGACCGCATTATCAACCTAGTAGACGGACGTCTAGAGTCAGACACGACTCCAAATGCGTTTGTTCAAAGCAAGACAAAAGGTGCCATGACAGAAGTCAGCGCCGACATGTTCATCATGTAAGTGGTACACCACTATGAAATTTGTTAATGGTGCTCAAGAGCTAACCTATGAGCGGGTGCAAGACTATCTAAACGATAGTGTCTTTAAGACAACCGTACGGGCAAGTGATGAGCGCCCCTATTTTGATCTGATTTATCAAGAGACAACGCTGATCGAGCTTTATATATTGCCTTGGGAGTCACATCCTTACCCCGACAAAGAGCTGGCCATTGTGAGAGCCAGTAGCTGCGTCGCGATTGGCTGTGGCCCAGAGTTGGATGTGCTGAGATTTTTGCTGGACGAAAATCGAAAAATGCGATTTGGCTCTTTTCAAACCGATGAGGCAGGAACCGTATTTTTTGCCAATCGCATTTTGGGTGGCAAACACATGGACCCGACAGAATTAGAGGTCTGTTTGTTATCAGTAGGTGCGATCGCAAGTCGCTACAGCAATATCATGATTGGCAAGTTTGATGGTCAGCGTGCCCTCAACTCAACACTAACTACTAAACTGTGGAAGTAGAAAAAATCTTCGCCCCTACCATGGAAGACCTCGCAGCCTACGATGGCGTTTTTGTAGCCTTGGCCATCATCATCCTAATCAGTGGTTTTATTATGCTTTTTGGCAATTTAATCGGCGTAAACAAAAACTGGAAGTAGCGTTACCAAGTTGAAGCGCTACGACAAGATACAGTGACTCAACTGGGTAACATCGGCCAGTTTGTTGAATGACCAACGACCGCTGCAGACTTAAATGAGATTGTGGAATTGCTGATCCTTGTGATGGTTTTAGCTGGAGAGGTCGTTAAATAAGCCACTGCTTTAGATCGATTCATCCCCTAAATCAACCATCACAAAATTGTTCAACTTCACAGTACAAACAACATTAAAAAAGAGGCTTTTGGCAACACATATATAAAGGAATCATTAATAATTAGAAACGTACATTATCTAAAGAAAATGTAGAGCTTTGGCATCAGTCTTCTGGTCATATTTTGGCTCAATTTAGCTATTCCATAGCGTAGCATTTAGTTACAATTCCTTAGAATCCCCTTACGCTTCTTAACCTAGTGAACTTTTCCAAACCCCTTTTTACCAAAGGGTTCTAGCAGCGTTAGGCTAATCTTGTAATCCAGGGGAACACCCTATTCTTAACCTCCATTAAACGACCTTATGTGTTGAGAGTTGATGTCCCCTGTGCCCTTACCAAGACTAGTTGACCTACTGTTTTAGAAGGTTTTCTAGGGCCAAGACTTGTTTGGGCATAGTCTCTTTAGAAAAGGGGTTAAACCTATGGCAAAAGCCGCTGTCTCTCGTTCACGAAACGTGGCGATTGTGGGTCCATACTCAAGTGGTAAAACAACATTGCTTGAGAGTCTGCTTTCGGTCACTGGTGCAATTTCTCGCAAAGGCTCAATTCCTGAAGGTAATACGGTTGGTGACCATTCACCTGAAGCCCGCAATCGCCATATGACGGTCGAAACGAATGCCGCCTGTACTGAGTACGGCGGCATTCGTTTTACATTTCTCGACTGCCCCGGTTCTATCGAGCTACTCCAAGAACCGCTACACGTCTTAATGGGAGTAGACGCTGCAATTGTCGTGTGCGAACCAGATCCAAACCGGGTGCTAACCGTATCGCCGCTATTACACTTTCTCGACAAGTGGGAAATTCCCCATGTGCTATGGCTCAACAAAATGGACCGGGCCAGCACCCCTTTTTCTGAAGTATTAGACGCCTTAAAATCAGTCTCTAGTCGTCCCCTCGTCCCACATCAATATCCCATCGGCATGGGAGAAGACCTGGTAGGCTTTATCGACCTAATCAGTGAGCAGGCCTATCACTACCATTCTGGAGCCGCTGCTGACCCTGTACCGCTGCCTGCAGAACTGGCAGAAGAGGAAAAAGCAGCCCGCACCGAAATGCTAGAAACCCTGGCAGATTTTGACGATCATCTATTAGAAGAGCTACTAGAAGAGATTGATCCGCCTGAAGATGAGATCGTTCAGGATCTCAAAATGGAGCTGGGGGCGGATCTGGTCGTACCAGTCTTTGTTGGTGTGGCCTCCACTGACTATGGTGTCCGTCCACTGCTAGATGCCCTGGTGCGTGAAACACCTGCCCCCCAGGTCACAGCAGAACGTCGAGGCATTGATCTGAGTTCCAGTGAACCCTTAGTTCAGATTCTAAAAACTTACTACAGCCCTCAAGGTGGCAAACTATCGTTAGCTCGACTGTGGCGAGGCACCCTCAAGGATGGAGCCAGTCTAGGTCTAGACCGTATGGGGGGTCTATATTCGCTGATGGGTAGTCAGCAGCAGGCCCTGAGTGCGGCTGAGGCAGGAAGTTTGGTTGCGATCGCACGTCTAGAGCACGCTAAAACGGGGGATACCTAAACCACAGCACAACCCGCTGGTAAAACTTAGCCCATCGCTGACATTTTGCCAGCCGTTTATTCTTTAGCCATTGCCGCTGAAAAGCGCGATGACGAAGTGAAGCTCAGCGGAGCCCTCAATAAGCTAGTTGAAGAAGACCCGGCTTTACACTGGGAACAACATGGCGACACCCACGAAGTAATTTTGTGGGGCCAGGGTGATGTCCACCTCAAGATTGCCATGGACTGGCTCCACCGCAAGTACAACCTATCCATGGTCACCCATGAGCCTCAAATAGCTTACAAAGAAACTATTCGCAACGCCAAAGCTGACGTGCGCGGACGCTACAAGCATCAAACAGGCGGCCATGGACAGTTTGGTGATATCTACATCGACATTCAACCCTTACCCCGTGGCGAAGGCTTTAAGTTTGCTGAAAAGATTGTTGGCGGTGTTGTTCCAAGACAATATATCCCCAGCGTTGAGACGGGTGTAAGAGAGTTTCTTAAGCAAGGTCCATTAGGCTTCCCAGTGGTGGATGTGTCAGTCACATTGAAAAACGGGTCTTACCACCATGTGGACAGTTCTGACCAGGCATTCAAACAGGCCGCACGGATTGCCATGCAAACCGGGTTACCAGAGTGCAAACCCACTCTGCTAGAGCCCATTGCCTCTCTGTCTATATCAGTGCCAAATCGGTTTACCTCAAATGTGCTCACCCTGATTAGCGGTCGTCGCGGTCAGGTGATGGGATATAACAACAAGGCTAATTGGCCGGGTTGGGACGAGGTATCTGCACACCTGCCAGTCGCTGAAATGCAAACCCTGATCTTAGAGCTACGCTCATTGAGTATGGGTGTGGGTTTCTTTAGCTGGCAGTACGACCATTTAAGTGCCGTGCCAGAGAAATTAAAAGAGAAAATTGTGGCTGAAGTTAGCAGTCATAAGTAACTAACAAATTCTCATAGTTTAGGTGCGCTGTTATTTAGATGAGTAGCAGCGCACTTTGATATGTCTAGAATATGATGGGTACAGTATTCTACATGTAGCTATGGTTACTACGATTCCTACACCTCAGACTGCGGCAGAGTCTACAATCGTCTATTCCAGTTCTGACGGAGAACCCATGGCGGAAACGTTTGTTCATCTCTACGCCATGTTGGTCACCATTGAGGTGCTCACACAGTACTTGCAGGGCCAGCAAGCAACGGTGCTAGGCAACCAGTTTATGTACTATGCCCAGGGGTTTCCTCGTCTACGGGTGGCTCCAGACGTAATGGTTATTTTTGGTGTAGAGCCCGGCGGTCGAGACAACTATAAAATCTGGGAAGAGGGGGAAGTACCTGCAGTTGTCTTTGAGATGACCTCAAAAGGAACTCGCAGTAAGGACGAGGTCTTTAAGAAAACTCTCTACGCCCAGTTAGGGGTTCAAGAATATTGGCTGTTTGATCCTAAGAATGAATGGCTAGACCCAGCCCTTCAAGGCTATCGTCTGCAAATCGGCCCCGAGGAATCCTATTACGAACCGATTAGCGATGGGATCTGTGAGCCGCTTCAGCTGCAATTTGTGCACGAAGAACAGCTGATTGGGTTCTATCGTCAAGATAATGGTGAACGGCTGCTTATACCTAGCGAACTAGCAGTCGCATTGAAACAAGAAGCCTTAGCCAAACAGCAGGCAGAAAGACAGGCAGAAGAAGAACGGCAGCGTGCAGAAGAAGAACGGCAGCGTGCTGAAGAAGAACGACGGCGCGCAGACACTGCAGAGCAAATCCAGTTAGAAACTCAGAAAACATTGAAGCGGTTACAAGCCAAACTTCAGGAACTGGGCGTTGATCCTGACAAGATTGGATAACATTTCCACTGCCAGAAATGGTAGGCATATCGCCCTACGGATCGTTAAAAATTGTCAGGAATTTTAGAGTCACAGACTGTATCTGACTATCACTAGGGAATGAACCCCTAAGGAGATACTGTGCAGTCAATTTATTGGTTTTGTTTTGTGATTGGCGGCGTGTTTGTTGCGATCGCAACTTTAGGCGGTGCTGGTGATGCAGACTTTGACGCCGACTTTGACGCCGACGCCGACTTTGATGTGGATCTGGATGCCGACGCAGATTTTGACGCTGACTTAGACGGAGACGCCCCAGACGCAGGGTTTGACGCTCAGGTAGATACGGACCTCCAGCTTTTACGAAAAGTTAAAGGAGCATACGTCTTTAGTCTTAACATTCTGACTAGCTTCCAATTCTGGACAGTTGGGGGCTTTTTATTTGGACTAACTGGCCTAAGTCTCGGTTGGGTGCAGTCTAGCTGGTCCGCATCCATTATCTTTATTGCCGCACTAATTATGGGCATTTTGCTAGGGGGTACATTGGCAGTAGTTTTACGCCAGCTCGCCCGCCGCCATGCCGATAGTCTTGTTCGTACCGAAGATTTTGCTGGACGAGTGGGTGTGGTTGAACTGCCCTTTGACGCTACCAGCAAAGGCAAAGTGCGCCTAGAACTACGCGGCAGCACATTGCACATGATGGCACTAACAGATGACACCAAACAATTCGCACCGGGGGATAAAGTACTCGTCGTCAACGTTGAGAAAAATCGCCTTTGGGTTGTTTCAGACGAAACCGCTGCTCAGCAAAATTAATCGCGATTGATGATTTAGGGGATACACCAGTCTAAAACCGTTGCTATTTAACAGTTTCTCACAGCCATCCCGCAGGTCAGCAACGCCAACTAATCTACATCGATTTTATACCCATGACACACACTTCATTCTTGTTAGGCCAGACCAGGCCAGCAAGCGACTCCACTCGATCGGCACAAGCCGAAATGGTCAGTTACGAAGTTGCCCAGGCCATCCCCATTCCACAGACAAACCAAACGACCGCTCAAGCGGGTGCTATTTTGGGCGGCAGCGCGCTGATTCTGGGTCTGGTTGGCATTGGTGCGCTAATTCTGGTACTCAAAACCTGTCTGCGCATTTGCAACCCCAACCAAATTTTAATTATCTCGGGACGTAAGTACAAAAACCAAAGGGGCCAAAGTGTTGGCTATCGCGTTATCTTTGGCGGCCGCACCCTGGTGATTCCGATCATTGAACAGGTGCAAAAGATGGATATGACAACCATGCCCATCCCTGTAGAGGTGACAAACGCCTATGCTAAAGGCGGCACACCACTCAATATTCAAGCAATTGCCAATGTCAAAATTTCTAGCGATCGCACTGTTGTTGGCAACGCCATTGAACGCTTTTTAGGCCGTAATCGCTCAGAAATTCGTCGAGTAGTTCGTGAGACATTAGAAGGGAACTTACGGGGTGTTGTTGCCCTGCTCACACCTGAACAAGTTAATGAAGACCGGCTCAATTTTGCCGAGCGTATCGCCGCGGATGTCGCTAAAGATCTAGGAAAACTGGGGTTACATCTAGATACCCTAAAAATTCAAAGTGTGACGGATGATGCGGACTATCTCAGCTCCATTGGTCGTCGTCAAATTGCCAATATCATTCGTGACGCAGAGATTGCTGAAGCTGAAGCCGTTGGCGAAGCCGACCGTATCGAAGCCGATTGTCAAAAACAAGCAGAAGTCGCCAAAACTCAAGCACTAACCGTAGTACAAGAAAAGCAAAACGAGCTGCGTAAAATCAAAGCCGAACTCGAAGAACGAGCTAAATCTGAAGAAGAACGCACCATCGCAGCCGCCAAAGAAGCGAGGGCCAGAGCAGAACAACAGCTTCAAACGGTGCGTGCCGAGCTAGAACGGCTACGTCTGCAGGCGGATGAGGTGTTACCTGCTCAGGCCGAAAAACAAGCCCAGCAACTCCACGCCAAGGGCCAGGCGGCGGCTCTAGAAGAGAATGCAAAAGCAGCTGCCCTGGTCAATGAAATGTTGGCAAAAGTCTGGGCTGAAACTGGGACCGATGCCACCCAGGTCTTTTTGATTCAGCAAATTGACATGGTCTTGAAAGAGGCTGCCAAAATTCCTGGTCGCATTCATCTTAAAAATGTGAACGTTATTGACAACGGTGATGGCCAATCAATTGCCAGCCTGGTCAATGTCTATCCTGACATTGTTCGTCAATTTCTAAAGCAGGTAGATGACACTCTGGGTATCAATGTCACCGGCACTTTGAACCAAAGTTTAGAGTTTCAGCGTCGGTTAGACTCAGCTACCACAACTACTGTAGAGCCCACAATGGAGGATCATAACTAATGCAAGGTTTAATTCTTTTACTTGTCATCCTCGGTGGTGGTTCTGGGGTTATTTCCCTAATCATTCGCAACCTTTACTACATTTGCCAACCCAATGAGGTACTGATCTTTGCAGGGGCTCAACAGCGTTTGGGACAAAAAAGGGTAGGTTATCGTTTGGTTAAAGGCGGCAGCAGCATTCGTAAACCCTTACTAGAAAAGGCATTGCGAATGGACCTCACCAATATGATTATCGAGCTTAAAGTGGCCAATGCCTACTCTAAAGGAGGTATTCCACTGCAGGTAGATGGTGTGGCTAACATCAAAGTTGCCGGTGAAGAACCGGCCATTCACAATGCCATTGAAAGACTGCTGGGCAAGAGTCGAAAAGAGATTGAAACGATTGCAAAAGAGACCCTGGAGGGGAATCTGCGGGGAGTTTTGGCGAGCCTGACACCAGAGCAGGTAAATGAAGACAAAATCGCCTTTGCAAAAAGTCTCTTAGATGAAGCAGAAGAAGATCTCGAAAAACTAGGCTTAGTGCTCGACACTCTGCAAATTCAGAACATCTCTGACAATGTACGCTATCTCGACTCCATCGGTCGTAAACAACAGGCCCAGCTCCAGCGTGATGCTCGTATTGCTGAGGCCGAAGCTCAAGCAGCATCTGCAATTCAAACGGCTGAGAACGAAAAAATCACCTCTGTTCGCCGAATCGAGCGTGACACGGGTATTGCCGAAGCTGAAGCCGAGCGTCGTATCAAAGACGCATCGACAAAGCGCGGTGCTGTTGTTGCCGAGGTAGAAGCTGAGATTGCCTCTGAACTGGTCCGTTTTCAGTCTGAAATTCCAGTACAGCAGGAGCGCATCAAGCAAGTTACCGAACAACTCAAAGCCGATGTGATTGCACCGGCTGAAGCTCAATGTAAACGAGCTATGGAGGCAGCCAAGGGTGACGCGGCTCAAATTACTGAGGATGGTAAAGCCCAGGCTGAAGGTACCAGACAATTAGCTGAGTCTTGGCGTGCGGCTGGGAGCAACGCCCGCGACATTTTCTTGCTACAGAAGCTGGAAATGTTGTTAAAAATCCTAAGTGCTACAGTCCCCGATGTGGACATTCAAAATGTCACCATGATTGATAGCCAGACAGGGGGCACAGCCAAACAGGCCATTGCCATTATTGAGCAGCTAAAGCAAACAACGGGTCTAGACATTGCTAGCGCAGTTAATAATTTTGCTAGTGATAACAGTCAGCGCTTGCCAGAGGGGAAATAGCAAAGGCGATAGCTTAAAGATCTCGCAATAAACAACGAGCCCACAAAGGCACAGTGCCTTTGTGGGCTTTTATTGTTCTCTGGCTAGTCGGGAAGTATGTAATATGAACAGGTGCGATCGCATCCGTTAAACATCGTCTTGTTTCGCATCATACTGCTCAAGAAATAAGAGCACATCAGCACACCACTGCAGCCAGCTAGTTTCATAGGCAATTCCCCGCTTTAGCGTCAGATACTTAAACTGCAGCTCCACTGGCGGGTCAGGATGCCCCAGGCATGTCTCCTCCATCGTGCGGTACTCATCTAACTGAGCCTGATGCAACATCTGGCGGTGGTGGAGTTCTTTGAGCAACATTTCACGGGGCATTTTGTAGCCAATCATCACCTTCACCAGCAAATCTTCTCGAATTTGGGTGCGATCGGTAGGGTCTGCATACCAGCGCGTGAGTTCCACCCAGCCCGCATCCGTGATGCTGTAAATCTTTTTATCCGGTTTTCCCTCCTGGGGCACCTTCTCAAAATCGACCCAGCCCCGAGACTCCATTCTTGATAGCTCACGATAGACCTGCTGCTGAGTCGCCTTCCAATAGCAGCTCAACCCTTCGTCAAAACGCTTACTAATGTCGTATCCACTATCGGGTCGCTGAGCTAATAGAGCCAGGATGGTATGGGCTAAGGCCATAGAGAGTTACAGAGAATCCATTGACATATCCAACATGTTGAGTATACGCTAGGTCACTATAGACAACAAGTTGAATATCAATAAATTGGTTATCAACTAAGTGAATATCAACTGTTTGGATATTGAGCCATGGTTTCATCAACGTCTGATGCCAGCGCAAGTAAGCAGATTCGCTGGCAGTGGTTGTGGTTATTGCCCATACTTGCAGTCCCCATTTTCTGGTGGGGGCGTTCTCGGTCTGAGTCAGCAGTGGCTGAAGATGTAATTACACCGCTATCTGTCCAGACCCAAGTTCTAGAGCGTGTCAAAGAATATCAGGTAGAGCGCACCTACACAGGCGAGATCGTCGCTCGACGCAGCAGTGACCTGGGCTTTGAACAAGCAGGTACTCTGGTGGAAATCCTTGTAGATGAAGGTGACACTGTTGCAGTCGGGGGCCCCCTAGCTCGGTTAGATACTCGCAGCCTGCAGGCCCAGCGTCAGCAGCTTATGGCTCAACTGCGACAGGCCCAGGCTCGATTTCAAGAATTAGAGCGAGGTCCTCGCCAGGAAGATATTGCCGCCGCCGCCGCCGCTGTGCAAGACTTGCAGGCTCAGCTTGATTTAGCCCATTTACAACAGACGCGTCGGGAAAATCTCTATATTCAAGGTGCAATCTCTCTAGAAGAACGAGATGAAGCCGCCTTTGGGGCTGAGGCCCTAGAGAGTCGTCTCAACCAAGCCAAAAGCCAGTTAGAAGAACTCAACACCGGTACCCGAGTAGAACAGGTCAGCGCTCAGGATGCCCAGGTAGATCAAATCGCGGCAAGTCTAAAGAATCTTGATGTCTCAATTGCGAAGAGTGTTATCTACGCTCCCTTTAACAGCCGCGTCTCCCTACGGCTTGTGGATGAAGGCGTTGTAGTCAGTCCAGGGCAATCAATTATGCGTCTGGTAGAGGGGAATGCTCTGGAGGCCCGTATCGGTGTGCCTAGCCAGGTGGCAGACCGCATTAATAGTGGCGATGTGCAAATAATTGAAGTCAATAGTCAATCATTTGAGGGCCGGGTAACAGCGCTGTTGCCAGAGCTTGATGATGCCAGTCAGACAGTTACTATAGTAGTGGCACTGCCGTCAAATGCACAGCCAACGATTGGGGCAACGGCACGGCTGCAGTTACAAGATCAACAGAATGAAACGGGTTACTGGTTGCCAACCAGTGCGCTTGTTGCTGGCGAGAGAGGACTATGGTCGGCTTATGTATTAGGTGAACCTGAAGATAAAACTACTGAAAACCTTTATCAGGTTAACCGCCGAGAGATTGAGGTGCTTTATACAGAAAGTGATCGAGTCTTTGTACGAGGGCTGCTGGAGCCAGGAGAGGAGATTGTTACAAGTGGTACACATCGGCTGGTGGCGGGGCAGATTGTTGAGAACTAGCGTTTAAGGATTGGCTGGTGGCGATAGGGGTTGCTCAGGGCTTTCCTCCCTGAAACCCTCCCGTTCGTGGGGGTCTGGACTGCCCCACCCCCCCGAAAGTTGGTTGTCGCAAATGGCGAATATGGAGGTGAGGAGTGGGTTACGGCGAGGGGGGATATTAAAGTT